>JACCQN010000056.1 GCA_015709215.1 Bacteroidales bacterium | reverse complement strand
TGAGCCAAAATCATGAAACTAAAAACAAATTGTACGGACACCGATTACAAATCGGAGCCAGCATGGGTGTTTTAAGGCTTGAAAATGTTTCTGGCAGAAGTGGCATCCTTATTCATCCAGGTTTTGTTCCTAATCACACAACAGGTTGCTTAATCCCAGGTTTATCGTTTATTCCTGGAACACCAATTACATATACAAATGGTATATTATCATCCAGTGCTGCATTAGATAGGCTAATAGAAATATCAAAGCAATACCAAAATTTTATCTTGCTTTTAAAATAAAATATCTAATTATTTATATGGGTTCTTTAATAGTTAAACCGGTAAAACGCTGGATATATAAAATTACAAACAATGAATAAGATTGCATTTCTATTTTTGGTAATTTCCTTTTCTTGTTTAGGACAAGTCTCCAACATAGCAAATGAATGGGAAGCTGAATTAACCAAACAATTTAAAACACAAAATCAGAGTGAATTTCTGAAGTTTGATTTTTCTGAAGTTTTGTCGAACCAAATGCGAATCGATAAAGACCCCTGGTCAACCTATATAGGAGTATTTGGAAAAATGAACAAGCGTATTGACTTTCATTTGACGGCTTCAAAAACCAATGACACAAGCTATTTTATTGCCGGCAAAAGAAAACGAGGCAATGCTATACATTCAGTTTCAGGAGAAATCAATCCAAGAAAGATTTTTGTCGTGGATAATACTGTTTACATACTTTCTTTTGATTACCTTTTAAATGAGAATGGTGATATAGATAGTTTAGGATACTTCACAGGAATAGGCACTATTGTGTTTACAATTTCAAACAATAAGCCTAAGATTTATTGGAGCGAAGCCGGGGAACTGAGGCAGTACAATAATATGTTTGTCGGCATTTGGAGACAAAACAATTCTGAAAAATACCGTGAATGTATATTTACCTTTAACCCAAGTGGAACACATAACAAATTACCATTTCGCTCAGATTTTTACAAGGATTTTGCTTCTGATGATCCTTGCAAATGTTATTTCGAAATCAAAGAAAAATACCGGCAATACGGATGGGAGACATATGATGACAGCAATGGATACAAAGAAATTTGGTGGCAATAACCCTGTGGTGTGTTCTGGCTTCTGGGATGCAATCCATATCCGGAACATCCCTTGGTAAAACATAAAATGCCGTGAATATAACATCGGCATGAATTTACGAAAATTGATTATTTTTGATGGATGAGCCAAAATCATGAAGCTAAATACAAATTGTATGGACACCGATTACAAATCGGCGCCAGCGAGGGGAATGACTTTTCGAGTGGCAATGGAGCAGGCGGTAAATACGGAAATGTGCCTCAGGTTGATGTGGGGAGATTTGATTAATATGAGTGGAAATACTGAATTATCTCCTTATTGCGGTTATGGTTTATGTTCTTCAGAATTAGTAGAACCTGATAGATTTATACTCAATGTTGAAAGATTTGTGGAAACAGAAAACTCTACAATAAGTCGTTTTTGCTTTCCTGATTGTACAGATAGATATTTTCTTGAACCAAATGGACCTTCATCAATTATCGAAGGCTCTAAATTGCGAATTATGTCCGGTGCATATGAAGTAGTGCCCTACAGTTCGGCAAAATATCCAAATGTACTTCAGCTGGTTGGTGTTCCAGGCAGAACCAAGATATTAACCCATATTGGAAATTTCCCTATCGATACAAAGGGATGTTTGCTTCCTGGATTATCCTATTCAACAGATTTTGTTGGTAAAAGCCGTGATGCTTTTGAAAAACTACTATATCTACATAGTTCTAAAACACGATTTATCATAAACATCTATTAAATGAAATACCTTATTCTCATTTCTCTTTTGCTGCTTGCAGAAAAGATTGATAATTTTAACAAATCTGAAAATTTACAAAGCTGTTCAAAAATAGTTGAAGTCGCCAATGAAATTGGTGTTGAGCAAAACCCTGAAAAACTAAACCAGTTGGAAGAAGATTTTTTTTCATTGTTTCCAAAAACCTTTGAGGAACTTGTTTCATGTTATGGTTATACCGATATTCCTTTAAGTGATACTGCAGGCTTAAAAAGTACTGTTCACTTCAGTCCTTTGTATTATCAAGCAGAAGCACATATTGACATTTTTTATTCGCTTAAGAACATTAGTACTAAGCGATTAATTCATAGAATTGTTGATATTTCCATGAATGGTCATTGGCAGGCTGATGCTGTGAATATTTTCAAACATGGATATAGAACAATACTTAAAAATAATCTAGAAGAGTTTTTAATTTATCTAGCCAGCTTTGAGTATAGTGAGATTGAAAGTTTTTGGTATTTCTATTTTGATGGCCCATGTCCTGAAGACGATATACCAGATTACTTAAAACCAATAAAAAGCTCATATCCTGATATTTATGAAGCTATGCTTTCAGCTGCTTCAAAGGTAAAACTTGAATGGAAAAACTATTGATATTTATAGACAATTTCGGCTAAAAATCCGAAACCATTCACAATAATTTTTTACTTTTTTGCCTCAGGCTGGTGCGGATCTGCAATCCATATCCGGAACATCCCTTGGTAAAACATAAAATGCCGTGAATATAACATCGGCATGAATTTACGAAAATTGATTATTTTTGATGGATGAGCCAAAATCATGAAGCTAAATACAAATTGTATGGACACCGATTACAAATCGGCGCCAGCATGGGGCCATGCCAATGGCGTTCTGATAAACAATCTCCCCATTCTTTCGAAGCATCACCGCCCCCATCCAGCGATGGTTTTCTTGCAACAACTGAAAAAGACTATCAGCCTTCTGAGCATTAAAATCATGCTGGGACTGAACGCTCAGCGCGAGCCCCAGCAATACGATCAAGCCTAAAATACGTTTCATTGCTGATTGGCTTTTTCTTTTTTCTCAATCAGATAATTAGCTACCAGAGCTATTCCTCCTCCGAGGAAAATCATCGAGAAATAGGCCACTTCTTCGTAAAGGTTTGTAGTAACAGCCAGGATGTTTCCAAGTAAAATTCCAACACCAACTCCAATAAACAGCATGCCATAGCGCAGGCTGATATAGGAAGTGTTTTTGTTCTTTTGATAAAAGATAGAAGCATCCATGCCTTTTTCGATGAGGGTAAGTCTTTCGCGGCGACGTATAAACAAATAGAAAAGTCCGTAGATCGTGGCAAACACAATGCCTGTGGTCATAATAGCAGTTACGTTAATCATGGTGTTCAAAATTTAAGGTTTATCAATTTTTTGATTTCACCCATTTGACGCTATGGTTTCATTTCGGTTACAAAATCAATAGAAAATATTAAAAGCGCACTGCATCTGAACTTGATGTCAATGTTTTGAATCAGAGGGTTTGGGGGCTTTGGGTTAAAAAATGAAGCATGTTCTGCTTACCAAAAACAAGCCAAAGCCAACGCCAAAGCTAAGGCCACGCCAATAAATAAGTTCAAGGACAATAAAAACCTGCTTAAACCTCGCGAAACATAATACTTGTATTAATCCAGACCCTTCAAAATCCCCGGCCAAACATTTCCCAAAAACGCGCTTCAAGACGCTCCCAGCGTGTTTTTGTTGCGGCTTCAAAGTCGCGCGTATAGTTTTTGAGGTATTCGGCTGTTTCTTCCTTTTTGCCTTCCTGCAACAGTTCGGCAGCTTTGTTTTCTAAAAGCGGTAATTCGTCGGCAGCCTTTTCTTCGAACCACAGCACAGCTTCTTCTATGGTATCTTTGGTTTTTCCCCAGCTTACGGTAGCCAGTTTGTTGGCTTTGCGGTAATTCCACAGAGCAGCATCTTCGCGGAAGCGTTTCTGGCCGCAATAATTAAAGCTTTCGGGCAAGTCGGAAGTGCCGGCAAAGATCGGGATTCGCGGGCTTTCGGCAGGATTGTCGAACGCAAACCAGACCACCCCCCCCACCTCATCCGGAAGCCAGTCGCGCAGCTGAATGATATGAGAATAAGAGCACCACGAAACAGCTACCGTCCGTTGAAACGCAATCGTGCCAGGAGCCAGATAGTTGATTGTATTCCTGAAATCGCCTGTAGGCCAGGGATGCGCCACAGGACTGATGATGGTATCTTCGCCAACCACTTTACGATCTTCGTAGCGCTTTTTCACCATTTTGATGTTTTGAGTCATATCGTAAGCTGTGCCTTCGTATGTAGCGCGATACAATTCGGAAATGGTTTGAAGGCTCACCTTTTCGTCGGGTTTTACACTAAAAGGCAGTTCATCCATTTCCATGCTCAGATTTAGCGATGGTGCCAAGGTGCTCAACACATAAAACTCTCTGATCATAAAGGGTTTGTCGCGATCGGCATAGGCTTTCCAGAAAACAAAATCCCCTTTTCCGTCCCAGAGGTCGTATTTTTTGGCTACTTCTTCCACATTATCCGAAGCCATGAAATAATCTTCATTTTCCCGATCTATTTTTCCTATTCGGCTGATATTGGCAGAGATACCTACGTGATCGTCTAGGATGCGCTGTGCTGCCCAAACGCCGCCAATTTCATCAGGGCCTGCACCCAGTATTTCCATCTGCCACACTTCATGCTTATCGGCAATGGTGATGCACTCTCCCCAATCGCCATAGCCGTAGGTTTTGATCAATTCACCAATCAGCCGGATGGCATCGCGGGCATTATCAGTACGCTGAAGGGCAACACGTTGCAGCTCTTCGATCAGAAACATGCCGTTTTTGTTAACAAGCGTATCGGGTCCCACAAAAGTAGTTTCGCCCATGGCGAGCTGCTTTTCGTTTAAGCTTGGATAGGCCGTGTTGAGGTAAGCATACGTCTGAGCCACCTGCGGGATTTCGCCAGCCAGTTCTACCTTGCGCATGTCCCAGGGTGTTTCGGTATGCAAAGTGCCTTTGTAAACTTTGTGTGTGGCCGTATCGGCATGTTCGGCAGCTTTCTCCATGCGAAGCCAGGTGCGGTAGTTGCCATCGCAGGTATGTGCTGTGATCACTGATCCATCGACAGTAGCCGCTTTACCCGCCATGATACTTGTGCAGCTCTCACCAAACCAGGGATCGCCGGGCTGCACCTGCGCCAATAAGACAAAAGAAAAAAATACTCCTATAAAACTTAAACAAAAGCGTTTCATACGTATGGTTTTTGATTCTTAAAAATTTTAGCCCGTAAATATAGGATTTCTATTTAATTTAATTCCCCAAAAACCAATCAGCTATTGGGCAATCAGATCAAATTTTGGAGTTTGAGAATACCTGAAGAAGGGAAAAAGTATCCCTGTCAAGGACTTGAAACACTATCCGGGGTAAAAACAAATTGCGTTTGCCAGGTAATCAGGAAGATATGTTTTTTAAAAAATCAAAACAGCTCCTGAAACTTTTAAAGAAAGAGGTTTCAACCTTAAAGATACCAGAAAGGATCATGAGCCGGAGACAATTTTGCCCGTCAAGACGGTAACAAACAAGAGCTTTTTGTGATGGTCAACGCCTGCAGGTTTGGTTTTTCTTTTTATTTTAAACACTGGAACTTAACCTATAAAGTGCCACAGTTTCTCCCTGATTAGACTGTGATGATGATCAATCCCAAACAAGTTGATATGCAGTAAATTAATTCAAAAGTTCCAATTAATTAGTGGTAATGAACGCTTATCATTTCTATTCCATAAACCTATTTGAATTCCTCTAAAATTGTTGGCTTTATTGATCAATCCTACTTGAAGCCCACGTCCGGTATTTACGTGATTAACTAAAGCTATTACTATTCCATTTGATTCTTGATATATACTCCATAAAAGATTAAAAGATAATCCATTTACTTCAGTTCCAGCGCTCATCCAGGCTGATAATGAAACACCATTAAGGTATTCAGTATATGTGCCAAATGCAGCTATAAGAATTCCGTTATGACTTGTTCTGGTAGTTCTTTTCCGGGTAGGCTGGTTTACAAACTTTTCGAAATCAAAGCTATTGATCATAAAGGATTGGAACAAACCCTGGCCTATCAATTGTATTCCCAAACCATACGAATCTCGCCGACATTTTAAATTACAATAAATTTCTGACCCAAAGAATCCAAAACCCATACCATAACTTTTAGGAGCTTTTGTTGGCAGGAAGTATAATACTCGCTTGGGGCTATAGTTACAATTGTTTATTATTAGGCTGTCTCTGTCATTTTGCGCATATAATTTACTCATGAAAGATGACAAAGCAATGATCCCTGCTAGTAAAATTAATATTTGCGATAGTGGTATTTTTTTCATATTATTACTTAACTAAAATGCTGATTAAGTGTAATAAAAGTTAATGCGAGCATCTACTTCAGGTGGTAATGCCAGTTCATAATTAGCTTCAATGTTTATCGCTTGCTTTCCCTTCATTTCATCTTGTGTTACTTTTGTACAACTACAAAATAGAGTTAAAACTTCCACTATTATTGATAATATTATTTTACTTTTCATTTTCGTTCAATTTAAACTTTTAGACATAAACTGTAATTTAGAATCATGGTCAATCAAATTTATTCTTCCCTAGCTTAAAACAGTCTTGTTTGTGTAGTAGCTATGAAAGTCTTTAGTTGCATGGCAAAGATTTTTCGAAAAGCCTAACCATGCTGGCAGTTTTTGAATATAAAACAGCAGACAATAAGATATTCTTCGTTTGGTTTCTTGTTTGAGTGAGGGGGGGGTAAACACATGTATTACAGCTTTATAAATAACATCAATAAGCTGCTGTTTCAGCTTTTTGGCTGTTTGCGCAAGCTTTTTCCGGAACTGCCGGTAAAATAACATTTGGCAGCTTGTTTTGGTTCGGTAATTAAAATTTGGAAGCTAAGATAAGGTGTTTTCGGTTGGATGTCAAGTGGAGTTGATATTGTTTCAGACACGATATTCCTACAGCTCACTTAATGGCGTTTTCCTAAAAGATCTAGATATTGACAAATTCATTTTTAAAAAGAACATTTGTCAAAAAACCAGGGTATGATTGCCCCAAACACTTATGCAAAAAATACAGGCTCTTGCAAAAGTTTTTCCGCTTATAACTCTCACCTGTCCTCGTCAATCGGGAAAAATAACTTTGTGAAAAGCCATTTTCCCAGATAAACAATATATTCGTTTGGAAGATCCTGATACCAGGATTTTTGCGCAAAAAGACCCACGCGCATTTTTAGCCAATCTACCGAATGACGGCATTCTGGATGAAGTTCAGCGGATTTCGAGTTTGCTTTCCTAACTTCAGACCAGAGTAGATCAAAATCAGATCATGGGTGAGTTTATATTATTGGGGTTTATATTTTTTATACGCCCTGTCTTAACATACAGGCAGCCTTGATCCCGACCATTATGAATCAGCCACTGAATTTTAAAGACAGACCCTATTGAGATAATTGGTTCTAGCCTAATTAATTCATAAACTCGTTTAACTCGCATAACCTCAATGTAACATAGAAAAATTCGTTTTTTTAAATAATCTTCTAAAATCCATACAAATCTGTTATATCCTTGTAAGCCAGCCCGATCGATAGGCGTGTCCCAATTTGACACATCGCAGATATGCTTGATTAGTATAGGATAGATGAATTTAATTGTTAATCAACAAATAAATTCATGAAGTACACCAAAGCAATTTTACCACTTGTTGTTGCGGAAGTAGGTGTCGGAAGTCACGTTTTACCGGAAGATCAAAGTAATCCTGCACCAGTCAACAAACCCATAGTTTACAAGCAAAAATTATCAAAAGAGCACAATCATGCATCATAGCTCTCTACAACGTTGAAGTCGAATATTTTGTCGTACACTGAAATAGCTGTTCGCCGTACCCCCCACAACGGACTTTTCTCCACAAAATCCTATCTTTGTGCGCCTAACTTACTACTAGCACATCATGCACGAAGATCTACTGCTGCTCGATACAATCAAACTCAACTTCAGTCCTGCCGGACTCCACCTGATGAATATCACCATCGGTCTGATAATGTTTGGAGTGGCACTAGGCATCAAAATCGAAAATTTTAAGAAAGTATTCTTACACCCAAAAGCCGTTCTGGCAGGGTTGTTGAGCCAGTACTTGCTCCTACCTGCACTCACCTTTTTAGCCGTCTGGATTTTTGATGATTACATTACGCCTTCTGTGGCTTTTGGAATGCTGCTGGTGGCTTCGTGCCCTGGAGGTAATGTGTCTAATTTTATTTCCAGTATAGCCAAAGGCAATGTGGAGCTTTCGGTGAGCATGACTGCCATCGGAACCGTGCTGGCCGTATTGCTCACACCGGCAAATTTTGCCTTTTGGGGTGGTTTATATTCCAATACTTCGCCCTTGTTGCGCCCGATTGAAATTGACCCTTTGGAGATGTTTCGCACCGTATTTATTATCATGGGTATTCCTGTGATTGCCGGAATTTTCTTTGCTCAAAAATTTCCGATGATAACCAAAAAGATCATCCAGCCCATCCGAAGTATATCCCTAATGCTATTTGGTATATTCATAGTAATCGCTTTCCGCAACAACCTGAATTATTTCACACAATACGTTGATTGGATCTTTTTGATCGTCCTTATCCACCACCAGATAGCACTGGTTTCCGGCTATCTGTTCGCGACTTGGTGGGGGCTCAACAGGATCAATCGCCGCACAATCGCCATCGAAACCAGCATTCAAAATTCGGGGCTGGCATTGGTTTTGCTTTTTAATCCCCGGATTTTTCCTCCCGAGCTGAATATGGGGGGCATGGCTTTTATCGCTGCCTGGTGGGGCATCTGGCATATCGTGGCCGGTCTTAGCGTGGCCGGATTCTGGGCAAAGCTACGCCCCGCAAAACAACTTGCCAATGGATAAAAAGCAAAACCTTCCTCAATTGGATACTCCTTCGACGGGCTATAAAATCCTTTTTCGGCTGGTTAGGTTTTATTATCATCTTTACTATAGAAAAATCAGCGTTTTAGGCCTGGAAAATATTCCAAAAGACAAACCTGTGATTTTTGCTGCCAATCATCAAAATGCGCTGATGGATGCGCTGGCAGTTTTATTCACTGCCAATCGTCCGGTTGTTTTTCTGGCACGAGCCGATATCTTTAAGAATAAATACTTCGCACGGATACTCTATTTCCTGCGCATTTTGCCTGTTTACCGCATACGCGATAGCGTAAATGTGATCGAAAAAAACAAGGCAGTATTTGCCGAAACAGTGCGTTTGCTAATAAACGGCTTCACGCTGACGATCATGCCCGAAGGCACTCATTCGCCGGGCAAAAAACTAAAACCTCTTAAAAAAGGCGTTGGACGTATAGCTTTTCAGGTTGCTGAAGCTTTAAATTTTGAAGAAGAAATCTACATCGTCCCTTTTGGAATAGACTATGAACATCCTGATCATGCCGGCAAAAAATTGCTGCTGAATATTGGCAAACCGATTGCCTTATCTGCCTTTTATAACGATTACAAACGACAACCACAAGAAGGCCTTATCAAACTGAAAGACACCCTCGAAGAGCAACTCAAAAATCAAATCGTCCACTTCGGCCAGTTTGAAGATAGTGAAGCTTTCAGACTGCTTACAAAGCTAAGCCGCTACGTATCCTTACAAAAATTTTCAGGAAAAAAGGCAATCATCAAAGCTTTTAGTGACGAACAAAAGTTAGCACAAAATCTTAATTTACTGGCCACTCAAAACACCGAAAACTACCGGTCGCTGATTGCTAAAAGCAATGATTACCTGCAAAAGCTTCAGCAAAATCACCTGCACGAAACCAGTCCAAATCAGTTTAGTATTTCGGCTATCAGTATGTTTTTTACTGCCGTCTGGCAGTTTATCACCTTTTTGCCATGGCTTATCGGAGTAATATTAAATTACCTTCCATATAAAATCCCCGGCCTGGTTGCTCAAAAGTTTAATGACCTACAATTTATCAGCTCGGTCAATTTTGTGCTGAGTTTTCTGCTTTTTCCAATTTGGTATCTGATTTTAGGCATTATAATTTATGCCATTTCCGGCTCGATGGGCTGGACAATATTTGTGGTAATGATGAGTCCGTATCTGGGATTATTTGCCTTTTATCATTTCAGGCAGCAAAAAAAATTCATCCGATTGTTCCGATGGAAATGGTTCTGCAGCCGGAAAAAAAATGCCTGTAAAAAACTCAGCGAAGCCCGCAATGCACTTCAAAAAAGCGCGATGGAAATTCTCGGTGAACCAGCAAATTAAGCCAGTTTGGGTGCAATAAACTGTTCCAGTCTGATCAAATCAGCAGTAAACTTCCGGATGCCTTCGGCCAGTTTATCGGTAGCCATGGCATCCTCATTCAACAACCAGCGGAACATTTTTTCGTCAGGAATTATTTTTTTCTCATCTGATGCCAGGGCAATTTCAGGGGTGAGTTTTGGACTGATCGTCTGCTGATCCCGCTCCAGTTCTGCCAGTAAAGCCGGCGAAATGGTTAATAAATCACATCCGGCCAGTTCAATAATCTCTCCGGTATTCCTGAAGCTGGCGCCCATCACCTCGGTGGAATAACCAAACTTTTTGTAATAATTGTAAATCGCTTTCACCGACAACACGCCTGGATCTTCTTCGGCCGGAATATGATCCACCTTACGTTGTGCCTTGTGCCAGTCGAGGATGCGACCCACAAAAGGCGAAATCAACTGCACTCCGGCTTCGGCGCAGGCAATAGCCTGAATCTTACTGAAAAGCAAGGTAAGATTCGTACGAATGCCTTCTTTTTCGAGCACCTCGGCAGCTTTTATTCCTTCCCAGGTAGCAGCCACTTTAATCAAAATGCGCTCACGCAAAATATGATTGGCTTCATAAAGCCGGATCAGGCTTCTGGCTTTTGCGATAGTTCCTTCGATATCGAACGACAGCCGTGCATCCACCTCCGTGGAAACCCTGCCCGGTACAATTTGTAAAATCTCCAGTCCGAAATTTATGGCCAGCTTATCCAAACAAAGTCCAAGCCTCTCCGATGAGGAATCAGCCTGCTGCCGGGCATAAGCGATGGCTTCCTCAACCAAAGGTGCATAACGCTGATCGGAAGCTGAACTATAAATCAAAGAAGGATTGGTGGTGGCATCAACCGGTTGATACTGTCGCATACTTTCGAAATCGCCGGTATCGGCTACTACTTTTGTATATTGTTTGAGCTGGGCTAAGGTGTTCATGTGAGATAACATTTTAAAAGTTTCTACTATTTGTGAACAAAGATACAGCTTCGTAAAAAAGCCATCAAAGATTTCCCGCAACCAAAAGGCGTTTTTATTTGTCTAGCCAAAAGTTTAGCTTTGCTTATCAAAACCATTATACATAAACAAAATCAGCAAAAGCGAATTTATCCGGCTGAGTGTGTTGGCCTGCGCGGGTTTTAGCCTCCTGCCATCAAGCGCTGTTTTTGGTAACAACAACAGCAAATTACGCCTCAGCATTATAGGTACCGGGCCAACGCTAATCTAAGTCTGGTGATTATAGCAGCCGGGTGCTCCCGCCGTTTTGGCCAGCCCAAGCAGCTGCAAAATATTACCGAAAATGGCAACTGGTTGATGGATTTTGCTGTGTATGATGCCCTTCGGCTGGGATTGCAGCAAGTCGTTTTCATTGTTTCAAAGGATCAGCAGCAAATTATCAAACAGCATTATGAGCCGCTAAGCCAAAAAATACATATGAATGCCCTCGTGCAGCAACAAGATCCTGCAGGATTTGAAAAGAACCAAACAACTTACACGGCAAAAAACCTGGGGAACAGGACAGGCAGTGCTTGCTACAGCCAAAATGGGGCACCATGATTTTGTATTGCTCAATGCAGATGACTTTTATGGGTTTGAAAGCCTGGAAAAGGCCGTTGATTTTCTAAACTAATCAGCAAATTGCGGGCAGCATGCGCTGATTGCCTTTAGGCTGGGTAATACGCTTAGAGCCGATAAACCCTATTCGAGAGCTGTTTGCCAAACCAGGGAATGTGATTTTTACTCCTGATCAAAAAAGTCAGCTATTTTACGTATCTTGATGCCTGGTACCATACTTTCGGATACCGGAGATATGATTCGCAGCATGGTAGCAAGTGTTTCGGAGGAAGAAATCATTTTCGAAAAAGTTTTCATTGTCAAAGAAATGCTGGAGGCGGTGCATGATAGCTGAATGAGTGAGATGAATCAATGCCTTGAAGAGGCCAAACGCAATCTTTTCTGCTTTTCAGGTAAATTTATCATACTCTTACAGGCGATTCGATTTTTGACCGATTACCTTCTTGATAATCAATATTTTTCGGTTAATACTCCTGAGCACAATCTAAACAGGACAATAAACCAACTAAAGCTTTAGCAATTACTTATTACTGTCCAAAAAAATTAGCCCCTCAACGAAAGCTGCTGCAGTTTTTCGTAATCAGTTAGTTCTATATGCTTGGTTTCCAGTCTTATAATTCTAGCTTGTTCAAATTCTTTTAGAATACGTGTGGCGCTTTCTTTCGTCATATTCGACATTTCGCCGATTTCCTGTCTGGTAATAGTCAAATCAAAAATCCTTGAATTGTAAATTTTTTCCGAGAGGTAAATCAGCACATCTGCCAGGCGTCCATGCATTTGTTTTTGGGTAAGGCTGATTAATCTTTGGAAATTAAGCACGCTATTCTGACTGCAATGCTTGAGCAATCCCTCTGCAAAATCGGGATTGCTGCGTAATACTTTTCGCAGGTTATCAATGGAAATGAAACAAGCCGTAGTTTCAGTGAGCGCTGTTACGCTGTAATGATAACGATAATCAGTAAATAAGCCAGGACCTCCAAAAAGCTTCCAAGGAATAATCAACTCGAGCAGCAGATTTTTTTTGTCGTAGCCCTCGAGATACATTTTTGCCATCCCACTTGTCACGATTATCATATGCGAAGCTGAGGTTCCTTGCTTTAAGATATTTTCGCCTGTATTAAAAAGAACCTCAAACCGATTGGTATTGGCTATCTTAAGTTCCTCATTACTCAATAAATTAAACAAAGGCGAGCGCTCGTTGCACATTTCACAGCTAATACAAGTATCTGTTTTTCTTTTTATCATAAAACTGCCATTAAATCGATAGCCCCACAAAAATTAAGTTCAACTTTACTATAATAACCTGCTTCGATAGGGGAGCAATCAAGTGATCAAAAATAAATGAAATAATGATCTAACGCAATTCGGAAACTTAAATAATTGATATTCAATATTTATTACTATTAAAAATAGTAAAATATTCAGTCTTCGAATCACAAAATCACGATTTTTTTTGTCGAAATTTGCTTAGTTGTGAGCAAATGTAGCAAATAAATTCCTTGGCTGATTTGCGGTATTTTGATCCTAACTTCAGCTGCAGAATTTGCCAGGGTGTATGCAAAAACAACATTCCCCTGCGGACAAGTAAGCCAAAATTCAACCGCATCAGCAGGCAGATCAGATAAGCTTAGTACATTGCCATACAATGGATTAGGGTAAACCTTCCAAGTGGACTGAGGAGTATAACTTAGCCCATCTGGATCTGCCAGGCTAAAATCCTTCACAAAATTCCAGATCATCTCCGAAGCACTGATATCCATATTAACATTGCCAATCCCACTGCCGTTTGAGCCTGGCCAGGTGTGTCCGCCATTGATAATTTTGAGCAGACGGATGGGTTTTTCACTAACACATTCAGACCAGTCGTGCTGCTCTACGGTTGATCCTTCCTGTACCAGGTCAGGCAGGTTAATGATAACAGCTTCGCGAGCACATGCGTTTTTTGTAATCCAGTAATTCAGGGTTGTTTCCACACTTTCTATCTCATTAAAGCCATTATAGGGCACCACAAAATCGGAAGTACCATGAATATGAAGCACCGGAACCGGTAAATCTGATAACCAGCTTTGAAAACCAGCTGTGCTGACTGTCCCGGCAACAGCTGCGATTGCTGCAATTTTATTACTCAGCTGATAAGCCAGCCTATAGCACATAAATCCACCGTTTGATAAGCCTGTTACATATACACGATCTGTATCAATATTATATTCAGCTGATAGAGTGTCGATCAAAGCATCAATAAAGCCTAGATCATCTGCTGTTGAACCACCCGAAAACCCCACATTCCAGCTGTTACCAATACCTTGCGGGTAAACAACAGTGAAGCCCTCACTTTCTGCCAGCTGATTAAAATGACTGTATTGCATGATGCCCTGAGCCGTTTGCGTATAACCATGCATCGCAATCAGGAGTGGTTGTGACGCAGCTTGAGTTTCGGAAGTATAAAAAATGTATGTCCTTTCCACACCGTTATGGATGATGCTCCCACTTTGCTGCGCCTTTAATTCAATAAAAACCATAAGGATTAACAGAAATAATCCAGTGTGTAATGTGATCTTTTTCATAGTAAACAGTTGGAATGAAATGGTGCTTATCTCAAGCTTTTTATGCATCTTCGCACTGAAATTAAACCCTCCATGCGACACATCAAAGTTAAGAATGTTTATTGTAGCATGCTGTTTTTGCTTTTTTCTTTCCATTTTACGGGTTATGCCCAAGAGTGGAGCATCAGCCTGAAACCCGCTTTAAGCATCGCAACAGGCGAATTTGCTGCACACAAATTACATACAGGAAGTTTTGCACAACCCGGATTCAACGGAAGCCTGTCGATTGATTATACACTATATAAAGGCTGGAAATTAGCTCTGGAAAGCGGATTGGCACTTCATGCAGTAGATGTTTCTGGATTGGGTCTCATAACCGTGCAATCCGATCCTTTTATGGAGGATGTTTATATCCGAAGTGAAGCCATTCGTAATATTTATCTTTTGGCCGGTGCAAATTATACATTTAATCTTCCCTTAATGCTACATGCAGAAGCTGGTATTAAGGCTGGCGTAATGCGTTCTGAAACACCTTATCAACTTTATAAACCACGCTATTTTTTAACAGGTCCCGAATACTACGAAATCACTTCTGCTATGGATTATAGCCTTGTAGTGTCGGCCGAAATGGCCTTGCTTTATCCCATTAAAAATTGCTATGAAACCGGATTGGGTGTGCAATGGTTAAGTGCCTCACCTGCATTCGAATTCAATACATCAGGCGGGATGCGTGTTGATAAAAGGCCTGTAAAAATGATAAACATAGCATTCGTGTGGAGATTCCATTTATGATTGACAATAAAACGGCTCTTTTTAAGTTAATAAAGCGGCTTCATCGCCAATCCAATTAATAAAAAACGTATGCATACATTAAGAAAATTTGGTTTTGGGATTTTTATTGCCTTACTACCTGTATTGCTTCCGGCGCAAAACCCAGGCATCGGACAGTGGCGAACCCACCTGCCCTATCAGCGCGTGATTGATGTGGAAGTGTGGGATTCAAAAACCTATGCCGCAACACCTTACGAATTATTCATCTACGATAATAGCGACAATAGCCTGAGCCTCCTCAACAAAGTGAATGGCCTAAGCGATATCGGTATCAGCTCCATCGCCTTCAGTGAAGAGCATCAGGTATTATTGGTTGCCTACAGCAATACCAATGTGGATATGATTACTGAGGATGGAATTATTAACCTGAGTGATATTAAGGACAAAGAACTCATTGGCAACAAAACAATTAACGACATTTTATTTTTCAACGACTATGCCTACCTGTCGTGTGGTTTTGGTATCGTTGTGCTTGACATTGAACGTCAGGAAGTAAATGATACCTATCTGATTGGTTCTGAAGGTAGTTACATCAATGTTTTTGATCTGGATGTACTCAATGGAAACCTTTATGCTGCCACCGAATCGGGTGTTTATTATGCCGATCTTGAAAGTCCTAATCTGGCAGATTTTAATGCCTGGACTAAAGACGAAACACTCATTCATCCTGATCTTTCCTATAATCATCTGGAACAATTTAACGGCAAGCTGTTTCTGAATTATTCCAGAAACGTCTATAATTCAGACACATTATTTGTTTTCGACGGACAACAGTGGAATTATTTCGAGCGTGAAATCACTTCCCGAAGGGCAATGCTACGAGCCTACGATGATCAGCTTTTCATCTGCAACAACTACAATGTTAGTGTATTCAACAGTCAGCTTCAACTGGAGAAAAATATTTATAACCCCGGCGAAGCAGGCATAGAACCTCAGGCTATCGCCCGCGACAATCAAAACACCTATTGGATTGGCGACAGATCGCGCGGTCTGATTAAATCTACCAATGGCTTTGATGGTGAAAATATTCGCCCCAATGGCCCCGGAACCATCAATGTTTATGAACTAAAGGCACGAGGCGATAAAGTGTGGGTGGCCAGCGGTGGTCGCGCCAATGACTGGGCCAAGCTATATATGGTAGATGGGGTTTTTTCGTTTGATGGCGCCACATGGACTACACATAATCGCACTAACACCCCTGCTTTTGATTCAATTTCTGATTTTGTAAGCGTGGCCATTGATCCGCAAAACACTAATAAGGCCTATATTGGAAGCTGGCAGGAAGGCATAATGGCTTTTGAAAACAATGTCCTTAAAGAAGTGTATTCAGAGCACAACAGCAGTTTGCAGAGCTGGGTTGCCGATCCCAATCTGGTGAATATCAGCGGGCTGGATTTTGACAGCTACAACAACTTGTGGGCTGCCAATACAGGCGCCCCGCATCTCCTTTCGATGCGCACACCTGCCGGTGAATGGAAATCTTTTAACCTGGGAGCATCGGCAAGCGGGATCGATATTGCCAATATGATAGTTGATCGCAACAACTACAAATGGATCATACGTCGTTCGGAAGGTATGGTGATGGTGTTTAACGACAATAACACTTTTGATATTCCGGCTGACGACAAACTTAAAATACTCAGCGGAACATCAGGAAATGGTGCCATACCAGGCAATCAACTGCTTTCGATGGCCGTTGATCTGGAAGGTGCTGTGTGGGTTGGAACCGATGCCGGACCAGCTGTTTTTTACAGCACTGAACGTATTTTTATGCAGGGTCAAAATTTTGATGCAACACGTATTTTAGTGCCCAGAAATGACGGCACCGGTCAGGCCGACTATTTGCTTGGCAGCGAGAAAATCCTTTCAATTGCCATTGATGGAGGCAATAATAAATGGTTCGGAACAGAAAATGGAGTATTTCAGATGTCGCCCGACGGCCTGGAACAGCTCAATTATTTCAACACCGATAACAGTCCTTTGCTCTCGAATACCGTAAACAGCATCGCCATCACTGATGACGGAGAAGTATATTTTGCCACAAATAACGGCATCATCTCCTACAAAGGAGTAGCCACTCCGGGCGGCCCAACCAACACCGATGTGTATGCCTATCCCAATCCGGTGCGCCCTGAATACAGCGGGCCTGTGGCCATCAAAGGGCTGGTACGAAATGCAATCGTGAAAATTACGACAGTTAATGGCAGTCTGGTTTATCAAACCCGCGCCGAAGGAGGACAAGCCGTTTGGGATGGCCGAACACTCAACGGTAAAGAAGTGGAACCGGGCATTTACCTGGTTTTCGTGAGCGACGACCTGGGTCTGGAAAATATGGTGACCAAAATCATGATGATGCGGTAAATGAGTTCCGATAAAAGCCGCGGGATTGTTTTACAACAGATCAGATATAGCGATAACAGCCTGATTGTCAAGGTATTTACAGAGCATTTTGGCTTGCAGTCCTATCTGATAAAAGGGGCATTTCAGAAACGGTCCAGATTTCGGCCGGCACTATTTCAGCCCATGAGTGTGATTCATTTTGTGAGCCAGCAAAAAAGGCGCAGAGAATTGCACTATATGCAGGAAATCGGCCTCGAAGTCCATTTCCATCAGCTGCATCAGGATATGGGGAAAAATGCTGTGGTAATGTTTATGAGCGAACTGCTCAGCCATGCCATTCACAGCCAGGAACCTGAGCAGGATTTGTTCGATTTCTTACTTCAAACATTACAATGGCTCGATTTGACCGGTGATTCATACGCTTCTTTCCCGCATTATCTGATGCTGGAGCTGAGTCGCTTCCTTGGCTTTTACCCAAAGATCAACAGCTATCAGCCTCAGACTGTTTTTGATATGATGGAAGGACAGTTCAAAAAACATCAGCCCGAACATCCTTATTATTTAAATGAAACTTTGAGCGAATACCTGCATCAGCTTGCTTTGGTTCGTCCCGACCAACTGCCATCGCTGCAATGGAATCCTAACTTACGACGACAACTGCTGGTTGAACTAATCAACTACTACAAACTGCATGTTCCGGGCTTTAACGGTCTGAAATCGCATGAAATCCTTAAAGTAATCCTGTCCTGATTAGTAAATAAATCATCAGCGAAGGGTGAAATTTACCTGTCCGATCAGGTTTTCGCCTTCATAGATGTCAACAGCGTAAACGCCTTCAACCAGTTCTTGCGTATCGCGTTTATCCCAATACACACATATCTCCTGATTTTGATTTTGATAATCGATGGTTTCCATGATGGAATACTGCAATCTTTCGCCCTGAACCACAAAGGAATACTCATCGCCACGTCCTTTGGCCAAAATCTTGCGGTCGGGAGCAGCAATGCGAATGTATATGTTCTTTGTGCCAGATTCCACCACTTTATTCTCTGCCAGGGTAAAGCAAATCTTCACGCGTTCTACTTTTCTCACTTTGTCGGTCTCCATCTCTCTGTTGCTGCCCCGCTGACGCACACCCACAGCTGAAACGTTGAAAGTCCGCAGTTCGGCAGCCATTTCTACAACATCCGTAAGCTCTTCTTTTACTTTATTCAATTGGATGTTACGTTTGCGTTCCAGATTAAACTCTTCACGGATACGTTCGTTCTCTTCTGTAAGCTCGCGGTTTACAGTGTATAAGGAATCCATCTGACGCACATAACCCTGAGAAATCGTTTGCAGTCTTTCGAGTTTTTTCTTAATCTTATAATATTCCCACTGGGTATTGAGCAGTTTTTTTATTTCAACTGCATTGGCCTGAATCACGCTGTCCTTTGCCATAAGTGAATCGGCCAGTGCACCGTAAGCCGCTTTGGTTTTGTTATGTGCTACAATCAAACTATCAACCTCACGTACAAGCTCCATGCGTTGCTGTTCCTTTTCTTCCTGCAATACACGCAGATTCGATTTAGTTGAAATCAACCAAATTGATAAACCTATGATTATCAATGCAAAAATTGCCAAAATGATGTATAACCACCTGGTAGCATTGGGTGATGGGATGGGTTGATTTTGTGTAGGCGTTTCCATGGTTCTTAATTTTCCTTTTCTTTATGCAAAAGTAGTGCAAATCAGCGATATTTGCAAGTTGTATGCCACAATCTTAAATCATATCTTCCAGGATGCTTAACACCATAAAACGACTTTTTATTGCCCTGCCGCTGCCGGCCACAGTGCTACTTCAAGAACTCATTGATCAGCTTAGGTATCAGCTGGCTCACGAAAAAATCAATTGGGCGAAACCACAAAACCTTCATCTTACCCTTAAATTCCTGGGTTCGGTTCATACAAAGCAAATTCCGGAAATAATCAAAACAACAAGAGATTGTGTTAAGCAATATCAAAGTTTTAGTCTTGATTTTAATAAAACCGGCATCTTTGGAAGCAGATACGATCCCAAAATACTTTGGCTGGGCATTAAAACTCCTTCTGAAACGCTACTTTCGTTGACTGATGATCTGCTTAACCAACTAGATGCTATAGGTTTTAAACGCGACCGGCAAAATTTTGTTCCTCATCTCACATTGGGAAGGATTAAAAAGCTGAACCAAAAACCACTTTTCCAACAACTGATACAAAATATTCCACAGCAATCTTATCTTAAGGCCGACATCAGTGAAGTGATTCTGTACGAGAGTATCCTGCACAAAAAAGGTCCTGAATATCTGATTGTGGAACGCTTTAGCCTGGATTGATGAAATAGCTTTTTTAATTGAATTGTGGTAGTTGTAGTTGTTTCATCGTTGTAATTGTTGTCATGTTTAGGTTGATGTTAACCCAACTTGTTATCTTACTATCATAAGATTCTGTATTCCAGTTGGATGGG
>JACCQN010000055.1 GCA_015709215.1 Bacteroidales bacterium | reverse complement strand
ATGATTCCCAAGCCATGACCCAGCGCACCACTGGGTTTAAAATCCTGATGCAAATCATGAAAAAACCTCGACTCCAGCGGTGTCATATAATAATCATACGCCACCAAAGCAACCCATGCTGTTATCACAACTGTTACAACTACATAGGTGAGATTAATAACCATTCTAAAATGTCTCATAGAAATGTTTTGTGCTACTTTTAGACTTTAAAACTACTAAACAAAACCTTTAACTTATAAAGAAATTTTATGGGATGCATTTTTTTACAAATACTCCAAAACAATTAAACCATTGTATCTATCTGGTATTTAATTACGTAAAACTTTATTGATAAAGCTTCTAATCTTAAGATTAGGTAAAGCCACAGCTAATTTAGATTGACTCTAAATAATATTTTAACTTGTTTTTAATCTAATTAAAAGAATTTAAAGGGAGTAAAATAGTTTTGTTTCTATATTTTTGCCTCCGATATTTTTGCAGGATACATCTATCACTTTGTAGGTAAGATTATCAATGGAAGACTACTCATTACAATAGATTAAACCAAATTATGCTACACAGGATAATTGACTTAAGCCTGAAAAACAAACTCATTGTTATACTCATTACCGGCACCATGGCTGGTTTCGGGCTATTTTCGCTTACTAATATTCCCATTGGGGCCGTGCCTGATGTTACCAATAACCAGGTGCAGGTAATCACTACTTCCCGAAACCTTTCTACCCTGGATGTAGAACGTTTTATAACCTATCCCGTTGAATTGTCGATGGCAAATTTGCCCGGCCTCGTTGAGATTCGCTCAATTTCCAAGTTTGGATTATCGGTTGTTACGCTTGTTTTTGAAGACAAAATGGGAACCTATCTGCCCCGGCAGTTGATTACCGAACAACTTTCAGTAGCCGCAGAAAATATCCCTGCCGGTTTTGGCAAGCCCTTTATGGGGCCTATCACCACAGGGCTTGGAGAAATTTATCAATATATTCTTGAGGTGGAACCAGCGTACAAAGATGTCTATTCGGTAAGCGAACTGCGAACTATTCAGGACTGGATTGTGCGCCGCCAGCTTTCGGGTATATCCGGTGTGGTGGAGGTGAATACCTGGGGTGGTTTTCTCAAACAATACGAAGTAGCCGTAAACCCCAAAGTGATCCATGCTATGGACATCAGCATTGGTGAAGTTTATAAAGCCCTCGAAACCAATAACTCCGTGGTGGGAGGCGGATATATCGAAAAACAAAACCAGAGTTATTTCATTCGTGGTGAAGGTTTGGCTACTTCGGTTGAGGACCTTGAAAATATTGTAGTACGCAACAAAGATGGTGTGATCATCCGTGTAAAAGATATTGCACAGGTACAATTCGGACATGCCACCCGTTTTGGGGCGATCACAGCCAATGGCGAGGGCGAAAAAATACTCGGACAGGTGATGATGCTGAAGGATGCTAACTCGGATGAAGTGATCAGGGATGTAAAAGAACGTGTAGCTGAAGTACAGAAAAGCCTGCCCGAAGGTATAACCATCAACGGATTTTTGGAGCGCAGCGAGCTGATAAAAAAAACAACCAATACCATTGCCGAAAACCTGATCCTGGGTTGTTTGATTGTGATATTTGTGGTGGTTTTGCTGCTCGGTAATATACGTTCCGGACTGGTGGTAGCCTCTGTGATCCCACTCAGTCTGCTCTTTGCCCTCAGCATGATGTACCTGTTTGATGTAGATGCCAACCTGATGAGCCTTGGCGCTATCGACTTTGGAATTATCATTGATGGAGCAGTGATTATTGTTGAATTTATTGCCTTCCAGATTAGTAAAAACAGGGATAAAATCCTAAACCTCAAAGGAAAGGAACAACAACAACTGATCGATAAAATCACCTTGGAAGGAGCCGGAAAACTAACCAGATCAGCACTTTTTGGACAGATGATCATCATCATCGTTTTTATTCCCATTTTATCTTTATCAGGGATCGAAGGTAAGATGTTTAGACCTATGGCACAGGTGTTTACATTCGCCTTGTTGGGAACAATGTTTTTGGGCTTTACTTATGTGCCAGTCATGTCATCCCTCTTTTTGAAGCCGGCCAAAAAGCAAAAAAATATTTCTACACACTTGATCGGATTCCTGAATAGATTATACGAACCTTCCATCAGCTGGGCACTTTCGCACAAAAAAATAGTGCTGAGTCTGACGGTGTTATTATTGGCAGCTTCAATTTTCATCTTCAGCAGGATGGGCGGAGAGTTTATTCCTACACTGGATGAAGGCGATTTCGTGATCCAGCCGGTGCTGAAAACCGGAACCACACTCAGCAACACCATTGCCCTTACCACAAGGATGGAAGAAATCCTGAAAACATTTCCCGAAGTAAAACAAGTCGTAAGCCGTATTGGTGCAGCCGAAGTACCCACCGATCCCATGTCGATGGAAGAGTGCGATATCATCATCACGCTTAAACCGCCATCCGAATGGGTTACGGCTGCCAGCAAGGATGAGCTGGCTAATCGCTTCAAGGAAGCGCTTTCGGTTATTCCGGGAATTGACTATGAATTTACACAACCTATCGAGATGCGCTTCAATGAACTGGTCACAGGAACAAGGGCCGATTTGGCAATCAAGATTTTTGGTGAAGACCTCAATCAACTTAACCAGCTGGCGCAGCGGATCAAAAATCTGATCTCGCCAGTGGAAGGTGCTTCGGATGTGGTGGTGGAAAAAGTGGCTGGATTGCCTGAAATGACAGTGAAGTACGACCTCAACAAACTGGCAATCTATGGCTTAACCGTTGACGATGTAAACCGGGTGATTTCTATGGCTTTTGCCGGACTAAAAGCAGGCGAAATCTTTGAGGGAGAAAAACGCTTCGATCTGGTTATTCGCTACCAAAACGACTACAGAAATGGCATTGAAAACCTGCGCAACACTTTAATTCCCATGTCCAACGGGCATCAGGTTCCATTGCACGAAGTGGCTAAAGTGAACTTTTCAAAAGGCCCGGCCAAAATCTCCCGCGACGACACCCGAAGACGCATTGTGGTAGGGGTAAACGTGCGTGGCAGAGATCTGGAATCGGTGGTTGACGATGTGCGTGCATTGATTGATCAGCATATCAATCTGCCCACTGGCTATGCCATCACCTATGGCGGACAGTTCGAAAATCTGCGTTCGGCACGCAACCGCCTGATGATAGCTGTTCCTATCGCTTTGTTGCTCATCTTTGTGTTGTTGCATCTGGCATTTAATTCGTTGCGTGAGGCACTGCTTGTTTACACAGCCATTCCACTCTCGGCAGTTGGTGGAATTTTGCTGCTCTATTTGCGCGATCTGCCCTTTAGCATCTCTGCCGGAATAGGTTTTATCGCGCTCTTTGGTATTGCCGTGCTCAACGGCATCGTACTTATCGAACATTTTAAAGAATTACAAACAGACAACAGCATCAAAACTATGCGGGAGTTGATCATCAGAGGAACTTCCGAACGTTTGCGGCCTGTTTTACTAACAGCTTCGGCTGCTGCACTTGGGTTTTTGCCTATGGCAATTTCCACTTCGGCCGGAGCCGAGGTACAGCGTCCGCTGGCAACTGTAGTTGTGGGCGGTTTGGTCACATCTACACTACTTACGCTCATCGTTTTGCCTGTGCTTTTCTGCCTTTTCGAACGCAAAAAAATTGAATTTCCCGCAATGAAAAATTCCGCAGTAGTGCTTTTATTGGTGTCATTGTTTGCCTTTCCATGGCAAGCCCGAAGCCAGGAAAGAATCAGCCTGGAGCAAGCCATGCAAAAAAGCCTGGACCGTCATGCCGGATTAAAAGCTGCTGCGCTGAGTATTGAGCAGGCCAAGCTGGGCAAAACAGCAGCATTCGATTTTCCAAAAACAGCAGTTTATTACAATTACGACGAAAATAATATTGCAGAAAACGGACTACCACTCAAGATATGGGGCATTCAGCAGAGCTTTGCTTTTCCGGGTGTTTATGCCGGAAAAAACAAGCTCGCCGGACTGGAAACCGATAAACGGCTTTTAAACTATGATCTCACAAAAAAAAGACTTCAAAGAGAGGTTTCGCTGGCCTTTTACGACCTCAGTTATCAACTGGAGTTGCAACGCCATTTTCTCCAGCTCGACAGTTTGTATCAACAGTTGCAATATGCTGTGCAGCGACGCGTTGAAACCGGAGAAAGTCCCCGTGTTGAACTGCTGCAGGCGCGTGCCAGCCGCTCCGAAATAGAAAACCAGCTTCAACGGATAAATAAAAATCTCAAACTGGCACAGCAGCAACTGGCTTCGCTTATGCAAACCGATACCTTGTATCTGCCAGTTACAGCAGCATATAAACCAATTGTTCAAGTCGATTCCATCCGGTCAGCTTCCTGGTATGGCTTGCTCGAAAAAGACCTGCGCATCAGTGAGCAGCAACATAAAATCAGTCGTCGTCAAATGCTGCCAGATCTACAATTGGAGTATTTCAACGGAACAAATGCCGGAGCAAATTCCAAAGTTTACAATGGCTTTCAGGTTGGGATCGACCTTCCCTTACTTTTCTTTGGACGTCACGCCCAAAACAAAACTGCACGCCTACAAACTGAAATTCTGGCAGCAGAACAGGAACGTTTGAAATTTGCCTGGAAACAAGAACTGGATCAGCTTTACAGTCAGCTGGAGCAGGCAGCTGCTTACCTCAACAGCTACACTAAAGAGTGGCAGCCGCTGGCTAACGAACTGCAAACTACGGCTGTGAAAAGTCTGGAGCAGGGTGAAATCAGTTTGCTAGCTTACTTACAGCTGATGCGCGAGGCAATCCGTATCCGCCAAAGCCAGCTCGAATGGCTCCATGAGTACAACCGTATTGTGTTATCAATCAACTATTTTACACCTTAGTACAATGAATTTTAAAACGAATAATTTAGCATTTTTAGCATTTTGGATTCTAAGCATAGTATTTAGCTCCTGCGATTCGCAAACGACCGAGATCGGCCTTGTAGAAAATAAATTGGTTGAGCTTACAGCCGAACAAATCAAAGAAGCCAATGCAAAGCTGGGTTCCATCACACTGAAAAACTTTAGTCAGCAGGTGACTGCCAACGGTTACTTCGAAACCTCACCCAACAGCGAACAGTTGGTAAACAGTTTGAAGGGTGGACGAATAATAGAAATCAGCGTTGAAACCGGTCAAAAGGTGCGCAAAGGACAAACCTTAGTAAAACTGGAAAACCCCGAATTTGTTGAGATGCAGCGTGCTTATCTCGAAGCAGGATTTGAAGTGAATAAACTCCGAGAGCAGTGGATGCGTAAGAAAAACCTGGCCAAAGATCAAATCGCCTCCACCAGCGAACTTCAAATGGCAGAGGCCGCTTATCTTTCGGCAGTAGCAATGCAACAGGCACTGGCCGAAAATCTCAGGTTAATTCAGATCGATCCCGAAAAAGTTGACGCACATCAAATCAGCGCTACACTGGCCATCAAAGCATTGATAGACGGACATATCACTGATATCAACTGCCGCAAAGGCCAATGGGTTAATCCCGAAGACCAGCTTATGCGTCTGGTTGACCTGAGTAAACTGCGATTGAAGTTAAATGTTTTTGAAAAAGACGTTCATAAATTGAAGCTTGGATTACCACTTCTGGCTTATCTTCCAGAGAATTCCAATACTTCAATCCCGGGAAAAATACAGGCAATCGGACGCGAAATTGATGCCTACAACCGTACAGTAAAAGTGTTTGCACAACTATTCCCTGATTCGGAAACGATTTTAATGCCAGGCATGTTCTTGCATGCCTATATTCAACTTGAAAGTGTGCAGAAAAAAGCACTTCCCGAGTCAGCTTTTTTGGAATCAGATGAAAAAAAATACCTCCTCCTACTTAAAAGCGAAGAGAATGGCAGCTGGTATTTTGAGAAAAAGCCAGCCCTCACCGGTGATAGTGCTGATGGATTTGTAGAATTATTAAACTTTAATGATTTTGCTGAGGATGATAAAATACTGATATCCGGAGGTTTTCAGTTGATTCAAGAAGGAGAGTGATTTTGCATTAAAACAAATCTGCCTTTATGTCGGTTTAATTAAAAAAATCACCTATACAATACGCTTTCAGTAAAACTTTGAACGAAGGTTACGATCATCTGATCACAGGCCTCGAAGCAGCGCTCAAAAACATAGGATTTGGTTTCGTGAGTACTATTGATATGGACAGTGCCTTCAAGGAAAAATTAGGCATTGACTATAAACGCTATACCATTCTGGGAGCCTGCAACCCAAATTTTGCCCTTGAAGCGCTGGGTCTTGAAGAGCAGCCTGGTGTTTTGCTTCCCTGTAATTTGGAGGTAATTGATCAGGCTGGGGGCAAGGTAGAAGTTGCCATTGTGGATCCGGCAGAAATGATGCAATAGCTCGGAAACGAAAGGCTAACAGTAATGGCCAACCAAATTTCTGCAAAGTTAAAAAGGCTTGTTTATGATCTTTAATCCCGCTTTTGAGCCGTTTTTATTAAAATTTCCTAAAGAAAAGCCAGCCAATGGCTAATTTGCTTCGGGTGTTTAGTTTTCATATTGTACTTTTGCACCTTGTTTTTGAAAAAATTTCAAGCTGAAATGGCTATTTGGAGGTTCAAAACGATTTTCTGTCTATTTATTACTGTCTATTTTTTAAGTAGTTGCAATTCTTCTGCTTCAAAAACTGAAAAGTTTGATCGTGCCATCGATACCATCCCATTGGTGGAGCCAGATAGTTTGTATCTGGATTTGGATCAAATACTTATCAGCCGCAAGCAGCATCAGCTCGACAGTATTTTCAAACGTTTGGTAAGGCTTACAGGATTCAACGGTACAGTTCTTTATGCCGAAAAAGGAAGGCTGGTTTTTGAAAAGGCTTATGGCTTTGCCGATGTGCGTCACAAACGAGATTCCCTGAAGCTCGACAGTCAGTTTGAACTGGCCTCTGTTTCTAAAATGTTTACCGCCATGGCAGTGATGATCCTGCGGCAGGATGGGTTGTTGGAATATGATGTGGATATCAGAAACTACATTCCGGAATGGCCCTACGAAGGCGTGAGCGTGCGGCACTTGCTCAATCATCGCTCAGGTTTATCGCGATATCAGTCGCTGGCACATGAAAAATGGACAGATAAAACCATCCCCCTGACTAATGAAAAGATGATAGATCTTTTTGTAGAACACCAGCCATCGCCTTATTTTCAGCCTGATCGCGGATTTCACTATTGCAATACCAATTACGCTTTGCTGGCTTCTGTTGTAGAACGTGTTAGTGGTCAGCACTTTGAAGATTTTATGGAAGATCGTGTCTTTAAGCCGCTAGGGATGAATAATTCACAGATTTACAATATGCGTAATGATACTGTTGTTCCGGCCTATATCAACATTGGGGTTCCGGGCTATGATCATCGCGGCTGGCGCGCCATACAGGTACGCAACGATTACCTGAACGGAGTAATGGGCGATAAAAATATGTTTTCTACCGTTGAAGATTTATACAAATTCAACCTGGCGCTGGATTATGGATTATTAGTACATGACAGCCTGCTCAAAGAAGCTTTTACACCCGGAAGCCCGCGCCATCGCCGACGTGCAGATAATTATGGCTTTGGCTGGCGTATTCGGGGCGATGCCGACAGCACTGTTTATCATTATGGCTGGTGGAAGGGATTCCGCACTTTTTTCCTACGTGACATGCGACAACAAAAGACCCTTATCGTACTGACCAATAAAGACAAAGGACCTGGATCAGATAATTTTTGGAACATCATCAAGGATACAAGCTATGAGCTTTTTCCGGCTTCCAAAAACATTAATCTTCCCGAAAAAGTAAGTTTGAATGGACGTTAATCATTCACTACCAGTTTAAAACCAACGCCATGTACATTCATCAATTCGATCTTAGGATCATTCCTGAAATATTTACGCAACTTGGTGATGTACACATCCATTGAACGCGCATTGAAATAGGAATCATCAAACCAGATTTTGTTCAAAGCCACTGAGCGATCAAGTACTTTATTCATATTTTCACATAGAAGTCTCAGCAGTTCAGCTTCTTTTGAAGTAAGTTTGCTCTCTTCTGTTCCTTTTATCAACAGCTGGCGGTTGTAATCGAAGGTGAAATCGCCCAGTTCAAACTGTGTTGGTCTTACCGTGTCCTCTGCCGAACGCCGCAAAATAGCTTTCATACGCATCAACAATTCTTCCATGCTAAAAGGCTTGGTAAGGTAATCATCAGCTCCCAGCTCAAACCCCTGAAGTTTATCATCCTGCATAGTTTTGGCTGTTAAAAACAACAAAGGCACTTTTTGATCCAGCTTTCTGATTTCGGCAGCCAAGGCAAAGCCATCCATCACGGGCATCATCACATCCAGTATGCAAAACTGAAAATCTTCCCGTTTAAACCGATCAAGCCCTTCCTGACCATCGGTGCATAATACCGTAGGGAAACCCTTGGCTTCGAGGTAGGCTTTGAGGATAGTACCTAAATTTTTATCGTCCTCAGTTAGTAAAACCCTGATTTGTTGTTCCATAGCTTTATGATTTTATTACTTTGCCATTCAGTGGCAGCCTGATAAAAAATGTTGTTCCTTTTTTAAGTTCACTGTTCAAATTGATCGTTCCGCCATGTTGTTCCACGATGCTTTTCACATAACTAAGTCCCAATCCGAAACCTTTTACGTTATGAACATTGCCTGTGGGGATGCGGTATAATTTTTCAAAGATACGCTTTTGATTGGCTTTGCTAATGCCCGGGCCATTATCCTGCACACTGATTTCGATGGCATGCGGAATGTTACGCGAACGAACCTGAATAAATGGTTTGTTTTCGGCGTATTTGATGGCATTATCCAGAAGATTCAAAACTACATTTTTCAGGTGAACCTTATCCCCCTCAACGGTAGTTGTTTCTGCCTTAAGCTCCGTAAATACTTCGCCCAGCTTTTGATCGGCCTGCAACTTCTTCGATTTCACTGCATCCATCACAATTTCATGCAAATCAACTGCTTCCATATGCAAATGCAATTCACCTTTTTCCATCACTGCCGATTGCAAAATGCGCTCTGCCATGGTTCCCAGCCGTTTATTTTCCTCGTCGATCATGCTGATATAGGTAGAATATAAATCCTCCGATTTGGCCACATCACGATCGCGCAAAGCCTCGCACGCCAAGCCAATGGTTGCAATTGGTGTTTTAAATTCGTGCGTCATATTATTTACGAAATCGCTCTTCATCTCCGACAATTTTTTCTGACGGATGATGGTGAAAATCGTGGCCGAGAAGCTTAAAATAATAATCAAAATCAACAAACCTGAGATTCCCAAAAGGTCCCATAACTGACTCATCAAAAAGCGTTTCTCGTTTGGAAAATACATCAGAAGCTGCTGTGCCTGTCTTGGGCTGGCCAAAGTTGGGTAAAGCTCAAAGGCAAAACCTTCTGTTAGCAGCTGCTGCGGATAGCGTCCGCTTTTTTGCACCAGCATGGCGTTGCGTGTAGGACTGTAAATCCCAAATTCAAAAGTTGTATTGATTCCATGCCTGCTGAGTTCACTACGGATCAGTGAGTCGATGCGCAGGGGATTCAATTCATTTCCTTTGGAAGATGCCTGCCGGTAGCCCAAAATCATATCCTGTATCATATCTTGCGCAATCATTGTTTTACGCAGAAAAGCCTGATACTCAGCAATAGTCATAGGGTTTTGTAATTCGCTCATCAGACTTTGACTTACCGAATCGTAAGCTGACAGGATATTGGCGCGCCGGTTCATCAGTTGCAGCTGCTGCTGAAACTGTCGTTGCATTTCTTCCTTTTCGAGCGTGACTACAACACGCGAAATTGCCTGATTCACATCACGAACGAATGTGGCCTCCTTTACCTTAATAGCATCACCGATCCAATAAACTTGTATGCCCATTAAACCTATCAGTGCAATGGTCATCACCACAATTATTCCGGGGATTAATTGTCTATTCATAAAGCAAAATTAGGGCATTCATCTACATGAAATACAGCTCGTTAACAATTGTTAACAACTATTAGATTTCGTTAACAACCTATCGGATTTTTTTGGTATATTTTTGTAACAGTTCTTAACAATCCCATGTAATTTTGGTTTACCAAGAATTTATGTAATACACATTGTGCGTTAATTAAGGGTTTCATAAATTTTGGTTTTTGGTTCAGAGGCGGAGTGGTTCCCGCCTCTTTTTTTTGCTCTGAATGGAATCGTTTGCACTAAATATGACTTGAAAACGCACTATTTCAGGCCGTCAGAAAACAATTAAATTCGTATTTTCGCAGGCAAATACTCGCCTTAAAACCATCAATATGATCAATCTAAAACTTGAACTGGATCAGCTTTATCACTTTGTTTCCAAAGAAGAACTCAATGCCTTTGATCACAAAGTGGTCTCGGCCTATCGCAAGATATACAATAAAACCGGAGCCGGAAACGACTTCCTGGGCTGGGTAGATCTGCCTTCATCCACTTCGGATGATTTGCTCGATAAAATCAGTGCCCATGCCAAAAGCTTACAAACCAAATCGGAAGTATTTGTTGTGATTGGTATTGGCGGCTCCTACCTGGGTGCGCGCGCCGTGATTGAAGCCCTGAACAGCTATTTCGCAACAAAAACATTTACCCCACAAATCATTTATGCCGGTCATCATATCAGCGAGGATTACCTGGCCGAATTGTTGGATTACCTAAATCATAAAGACTACAGCATGGCCGTGATCAGCAAGTCGGGTACAACAACAGAGCCTGCCATTGCCTTTCGCATGTTGCGCACCCATATCGAACAAAAATATGGTATGGAAGAAGCCCGCAAACGCATTGTGGCCATCACCGATAAATCACGTGGTGCCCTTAAGCAACTTGCCGATAGCGAAGGTTACGCCAGTTATGTGGTGCCGGATGATGTAGGAGGCCGCTATTCGGTGCTCACTCCGGTGGGTTTGCTGCCTATCGCCATGGCCGGAATCAACATCCATGAGCTAATTGCCGGAGCCCGCAAAATGGAAGCCATGAGCCGTGCCGTACAAAAGATTCACGGCAATCCTATCGCTCAATATGCTGCTGCCCGTCAGGCCTTGTATCACAGTGGAAAAACCAGTGAGATTATGGTCAGCTATGAGCCTAAGCTGTTCTATTTCAGTGAGTGGTGGAAACAACTCTATGGCGAAAGCGAAGGCAAAGACCAAAAAGGCATCTTCCCGGCAGCGGTTGGCTTTACTACCGATCTGCACTCGATGGGGCAGTATATTCAGGATGGATTGCGAAACATTTTCGAAACTGTGATCTCCATTGACAAGCCCAAACATGACTTACGAATCCCGCAAGCAGATTCTGATCTGGATCAGCTGAATTATATTGCCGGCAAACGCCTTTCGGAAGTCAACCTGATGGCCGAATTGGGCACCACCCTGGCTCATGTGGATGGAGGTGTGCCAAACCTCCGCATCCGTATTCCGCAAATCTCGGAAGATATACTTGGCCAATTGATCTATTTCTTTGAGATGGCCTGTGCGTTAAGTGGTTATATGCTCGGGGTGAATCCTTTTGATCAGCCCGGCGTGGAAGCATACAAAAAGAATATGTTTGCCCTGCTCGGCAAAAAAGGCTTCGAAAACCAAACCGCTGAACTGCAACAAAGGCTGCAACAAAAAAAGTAAACACATGAGTTTTAGTCCTGCTTTCAGGCTTTTCTTCATGGTTTTAATACTGGGATTTTTGCTGAGCTGCCAACATCCTTCCTCTAATTTATACAGCTTGGAAGGCGTTTGGAAAACCGAACAAGGACCGCTTTTTTTTGAACAATGGACCTTGATGGCCGACTCAAGCCTGATAGGAAAGGGTTTTACCATTAAAGGAAATGACACGCTGATTCTGGAAAACATGCGTCTGAGACAAAAAGAAGGATATTGCGTTTATGAAGCCCTGGCCTCCGGACAAAACAATGGCCAAAGTATAGCTTTCCCCTTGAAAGAAAAATCAGGCAACAGCTGGATTTTTGAAAACGTAGCTCACGACTATCCAAACCGCATCATTTATACCTTCGAAAACGACAGCACCCTTAAGGCCAGAACCGAAAACACAGCCGGTAACAAGGTGCAGGATTTTCATTTTAAAAGATTAAAACCATGAAATTTCAGGATTTAATTCTTGAGCGCCAGAGTGTGCGAAAATACCAGGCCAAAGCGGTTGAGGAAGAAAAGCTGAGGCTTTGCCTTGAGGCTGCCCGCCTGGCACCATCGGCTAGCAACAGCCAGCCTTGGACTTTTGTGGTGGTGAATGATCCAGCCTTGCTACAACAACTTGCACCCCTCACCAGTGGCCCGCTCAAAACCTTCAATCTGTTTGTAGATCAGGCTCCTGTGGTGGTTGCCCTGGTATTGGAAAAACCCAAGCTACTCACCGAGCTGGGCGGCAGACTCAAAAAGAAAGAGTTTCCGCTGATGGATATTGGCATTGCCGCTGAGCATTTTTGCCTGCAAGCCACCGAACTAGGACTTGGAACTTGCATGCTGGGTTGGTTTGATGAAGCCGGCGTGAAAAAACTGCTACAAATACCCAAAAACAAAACCCTGGCGCTGTTAATCACATTGGGCTACCCGCCAGAAGATTATCGCCTGCGCAAGAAAATCAGAAAAAGTTTTGAGGAGGTGGTGAGGTTTAATGGGTATTAGAGCCCTTCTATTTCCAACCAACTATAAACGTTTTACGTCAAAAAAAGGACAGCTACATTACATTACCGTTAATGAATCTATTTCCCAAAACCACTCAAAAACTCGTCAGGAGACATTACCGGTATTGCAGATTTCCTGAAGTCTTTCCCGTTTCTTGTAATGATTATATCGGAGGAGGATTGCCAGGCACAAAAATACTGCAGTGCCCACAAAAACCTGAAAATTCAACCTTCGACCTCCTGATGGAATAAACAGCCTAAAAATATACGGTAAAAAACGGATCAATAATAGGATATTTTACTCATCCGTTAAGCTTTTGAGGCCACTTACATTTGTGCTAAACTTCCTATTTTATGTAAAACCTCAAAAGCTAAAGACCATGAAAACATTTACGCTATTATTATCAGCACTTCTCGGCTCCTTGTTTCTGCAAGGCCAAACTGTGCTGCACTATGATTTCACGAATTCATTAACCGAAATGAATGGTGCCGGGCCGGAATTAACTGTTCTGGGCAACTCAGGAATTTTTGTAGAGGATGAGCTGGGCGAAATCGGGGAGGCCAGAAAATGGGTTTACCGCTTTGAAAAGAATTCAGGATTCCAATTTGACAATGCAGCAGCTGGAAATTTTCTGGGCGAAGACTACAGCATCGAAATTTATTTTGTTTTTGATGAGCTTACAAGCTGGAAAAGGGTTGTCGATTGGAAAAACAGAAAATCAGACTACGGAGCGTTCGTTTTTAACGGAAGATTAAATTTTTACAATATAGCCATGAGTGATGAAGCACCCATTGCTGTAAATGAATATACCTATTACGGCATAACCCGTGATGCAGAAACCAAAGAAGTAAAGGTTTATACAGATGCTGAAATTGAAATTAATTTCACTGACAATTCGGGTGATGCCCTATTGGATGAAGACAATGTTTTAAACTTCTTCCATGACGACTTGATGGTTCCAAACGAAGCTAGTCCGGGTGCGGTAGCGATGATAAAAATTTACAATTATACACTTGATTCAACGGCTATTGCAAACAATTATGACGACCTTGCCGGGAACCTGTTTTTCATCGGCGAACAAAAGAAAACAAACACTACCATCCAAGCTTTCCCAAATCCGGCAAGCCAGCGTTTAAACCTTGATTTGAGTAATTTTACTATGCAACAAAACATCAGTATCAGGCTCACTGACCTTTTTGGACGCACAATCCTAAATCAGGAAGTCTCAAATTTGACTACTTCATTCCAGCTTGATATTTCCAGCATTGAGGAGGGTTTTTATCTCCTGTCTGTTGAGGGTGACGATCGAAAAGCAAGCTCAAAAGTATTTGTTAAACAATGAATTTTGAATTTGCCCTGAAAGTTCCCTCAACACCCACCGGCAGCTGCCACAACCTTCACAGCGCCTGGCACTTCGGCTTGTTTGGCGGCTTTTTGCTGCCCGTTTCCGGTGGCTTTTAAAAATCTGCCATAATCAAAACGGGCTTTTTCGGCATGGGCATCGTAAAACTCAGCTTGTAATTCCTGCTCCAGCAACTGGTCCGTAAAAGCAACACCATTAGCTAAAGCAGTAATATTAGTTACGCCTTTGGCCATCAGCAGCTGCACAGCCATCACGGCTTCCGATTCTTTATCACCAACCACCAGCAGCTGTTCTGCTTTTTTGATGACTTTCAACTGATCCGAATCCAGCAGATCAGCAAATGGAACTGTTAGCACTGAACCAAATGTGTCCTTATTTTTGAGTTTGCCACTCAAATCAAGCAGGGTAAATGTTTTAAGTGATTGATCGGCTTGCATAGATTTTAACTGCTGTGGCTTTATCAGGATATTTTCGTGTGCGGTTTGTTCCAACACTGCCTCGTTAGTCAGGTTATAGGAAGGCGCCAGCACCCATTGCACCAGTATCACAAGCACCAGTGACAGCACAAAAAGTAGTGCAGCATTGGCAAGCATTTTATCATTGACTGTATTCATCATTCAAGTTTTTTTTGTTAACAACCTCCCTGACCAGCCGGCGGGGCTTCTATTTCGACGATGGTCGTTACGGGTTTGGCTTTTTTATTAATTTTTTGTGCGGCTTCTCCTGATTGGAAAGCTTCGCGAGCCTGCTCAATAAAACGCGCTTGGAATTGTTGCATTTCGTTGTATTTGCCTGGCTCTATTTCGGCCTTGAAAACCTTGTAGAAAAAGCTGTTTAACCCGCCTTCGAGCACAAAAATATTTTTCAGTCCGCTCCTTCTCAAAGCAAGCCATGCCTGATTGGCATCGGTATCGTCAAAGCCAAAAAACAGCACAGGCTGATTCTTTTCTTTCAAAAGCTTCTTATAGCCCAAATCAAGCACTTTGGAGGCAGGAATGTGAATAGCCCCGGGAAGTGTGAACTCGGCAAAGGCCGCATTGTTGCGTACATCCACCAGTAAAAAGTCATTTTCCTTTGGGTTGAGCAACTTATAAGCCAGCTCATCAGTTTTCACATATTGTTTGCCTTCGGCGGCATCTGTCAGTATGGTTTGGGCATCCGTTTCGAACCATTTAGCCTTGGGGCTTTCGGGCAGCAGCAAAATCAGCACAGCCACACCAATCATCAGGAAAAACGGCCCCACATAAAGCGGAGCAAATAAGCCTTTGCGAGGCTCCAGCCCATTCACCTTATCTTCGATTTTTCGGGTCACGATAAAAGCAGCCAGCGCCACAATAACAAGCAAAAACACAAACCATTCGCGGTTCATGCCCAAGGTGTCATAGATAAAAATACTGCCCAGATCGCCACTGGTATAGAGCGGCGCAAATTCATCATAGAAAGAACCGAAAAAGAAAATACCAATCATCAGCCCCAGCAGAAAAACCATTGCATCAATTTTACCGATAACTGCGGCCACCATGCTGGTTCCGGGGCAGAAACCACCCAAAACAAAGCCAAAACCCATGATCACACCGCCCACAAGCGCCGACCATAAAAAGGTGGGGTTGATATAAAGCAAATCATAATTTACCCAGCCCATATAGTTAAACAGCAACAGGCCAAGGGCAGCTGTAATGGCTGCGGTAAAAAACACCCGCAGCACCACAAAATCATAGCCGTAAAAAATACCCGCCAGTTTGCGTGAATTAGAAAATCCGCCTTGCTCGAGCACATAGCCAAAGCCCAATCCAATCACAAAAGCAAAGAATAGGTTGAGGTCGGGGTTTACGAATCCTTGAGGAATTAATGGTCCCATAAGTTCTTGTATTTATCCGTTGATCCAAAGTTTTCTAAAAAAATAAGCTACAAGGAAGCCAGTTCCAAAGATGGCTATCATCGTAAGGAAGCCTGCTGTGGAAAGCACAGCCATTCCGCTGAGAGCAGCGCCACTGGTACAGCCGCGTCCAAACTGTGCGCCTAAGCCAAAAAGCACGCCTCCAAGTCCGGCAAAAATCAGCCTTTTGGCATTGCTGATACGCGGACCTTTGTCTATAGTAAAACCAGCCCTTCCCGACATAAAGCCGCTGAAAAAGGCACCTCCAAACACACCCATTGTGAGGTAAACCAGCCAGTTTTTCATCGGGCGACCATCGCCTGTGGCAAAAAAGGAAGCATAAAAAGCATTTTGCTCAGCATAGTCCGGCGCAATTCTTCCTATCGTTTCTATTACAACACTTTTAGCTGCACCACTGGCGCCCAGTCCGCGCCCGGTGATAAAAAATGCAGCCAATAATACCAAACCCAGCAGAAATCCGGCCAGGTAGGGGTTCATATACGGTTTAGGTTTTTGTTCCATAGCTTTTATGTTTTTAGCATCCACCCTGCACGGATTTAATCTCCACAACCGGCGTATCATCAGCGGCAGGCTTTACAGCAGTGGATAAGGGTAAATTATTTTTATGAATATCAGACCAGTAATGACCTGCTTTCTTTTCGGTTTGTTTCAACGTTTCGTTGATAAAAGCATTGCTGCCAAACTTCACAGAATAGGCATCATAACCCAGCATTTTGAGATAGGCCACAACAGTAGTGCTGTGCTGTCCGGTGAAGCAATACACAGCAATGGGTTGATCTGTTGGCAAGGTGCTCAGATCGGTAGTGGTGAGTAATGCTTTTTTAGGTGTGTATTGTATCGCACCGGGCAGGTGGCCGGGATTCAGGTATTTATCCTCAGGCCAGTAATTGATTACAAAATACTTTCCCGGATTCTCCGTAATGGCTTTGTAATCTATTAAATAAGTTTTACTCGGCTTGCTTAGCAAGGTGTCAGCACGTTCAAAGGCAATTTCGAGTGGCATAAGTGCTGTGGTTTTAATTTCAGGATAACTGCCTTTGGGAGGCTTAGGATGACTTTCGGTTTCCAGCTTGCCAACCAACTCATTGCCAACACTTTTATCCCATCCGGTTTCGGCAATGGCTTTGTTCCATGAACTCATACCAAACCGCAGGCTGAAAGTGTTGTCATAACCCAGCAGGCGGAGCAATCCGGTGGCAAAACCTGCAGTTTGTCCTCTGGCACAAACCAAAACAATCGTATCAAAAGCCATTGCATCCAGTGTGTTGCGAAAATAACTCATCAGGTCTTTAGTAGGTATATTGACCGCACCTTCGATATGACCGGATTCAAACTCAATTTCAGGACGCAGGTCGATCACTTTGATATTGTGTGTGCGATTGCTGTAAACATCTGCGGCATTAATGATTGCAGGAGCAATAGGACTATTAATATAATTGCTGTGCTGTTCGAAATATGCTGCCAAGTCAGCTCCTGAAATCGTATTTAAAGGTGATTGTACATGCTTATCGTTTTGCTGACTACAACCAGACAATAATGCAAAACCTACCAATAGCAGCAATAGCCAATGGGATTTGATTCGTCTCACAGTTTTATTATTTTGCATCTTCATTCTTGTTTTTTTGTATCTTCATACTGGTCATCTTCCAACTCTTCCCAGCCGGTAATCATTGCTTTAAGGTTCGAAGTAACCGTGTGCCCTGTTGTAATTAAATAAAGATGTGCAATCACAAATGCCATTAGAATGAAAGCTCCAAAAGTATGAATCAGGGCGATAATTTCCAGATTATCAATATTGATGAATGCAATTCTGCCGTCTTGGGGATACCTATAGAACATATAGGACAAGCCCGATACGACCATCACCGGAATAATCATTACTTTAAGGCCAAGGTATATCAGCCTTTGAAGTGGATTAAGCTTAGAGATAACAGTTTTCTTAGTGGGATGGGGTGCATTTCTGAAGATACCGAACAGGTAAAATTCAGCCTGTGCACGCAGGTTTTTCGTTGTTGGAATATATTGTTTCCATTCGCCTGTTGTGAAATGCCAGAAGATGGCAAAGATGATCAGGATGATAAAAGCCCAGGCGGCTTTGTTGTGCAGATCAACAGCCGTTTGGTAACCAAAAAGATTATAGGAGCTGTGAATTTCGAAGCCGGTGAGGGCAAGCAATAAAATCAACAATGCCTGATTCCAATGCCAAAAGCGTTCAAAACCTTTATATACATATGCTTTTTTGGAAGTAGTGTTCATGATGTTTTGTTTTAGTGAGTTTGGTGCAATTTCGATTGACGTGCAGCTATGATGCGCATCGCAGCATGAACAGCACCACCGATCAAAGAAAGTATCATCAGCATTTTGCCAACAAAATCCAATAGTTCGTTGCGATCGCGGCCTGGCATATAAAAATCGTTGAGCGCAGCCAGACGGCCATTTACAGGGGTGTGGCATTCTTTGCAGCTTACGGCTTGGCTGGCATCTGAAACCATATGATTTACAGGCAAGTACATTTCTGTTGCAACAAAATCATGCTTACCGCTGTAGGGCATATCCACATAGGCCATGCCTTCTTCAATGGCGCGTTCCCATTCCAGATCGAGCCACAAGGCTCCTTTTCCTTTTTCCTTATCCCAAAGCTTGGCCTGGATAATGGTTAGGTTTTCGGTGTCGTAAGGCTGGCGACCGCGGTGTACTTTTACAGGAATAATTTTGCTGTCGCGATCGCGGTATTCACCGTTCAGGGTGTTTATCTTCAAAAAAGATTGCGTTGTATCTATTCTATCCGTCATCAAATGATGATCAGCTGTTCCGTTGAACCATCTATATTCAGGTTTCACATTTTTTTCCCATTCAAAATCACCTTTAATAGAAGCGTATGTGGCATTGCCTTCTTCGTCCAGTTCTTCGTAAGGTTTACCATCTCTTTTTCGGGTGGCTGTTGACCAATCCCATGTCATTTTTGTTTTATTCACTTTGGCGTAAACCGGAATATGACAAGTTTGGCAGGAAACCTTAATCGAATGTTCGTTCAGTATGGATTTTTGATGCGGGAATTCCGTATGGCATTCCTCACAACTCATCCGTTGGGTATTGGAAGAAGACACACCATAATAACGACCTTTCAATACGTGGTTTTCGGCAGTGTGACAATCCACACAGCTCATATGCAACCCATCAACACCCATATGCACATCCACATCGCGTCCGGCCGTAAGGAGCGCCATTTCCAGATCGCCATGCTTCACGTTGTTGCCTCCACCACCAGTAAAATGGCAGGCTCCACAGTTTTCGCTTTTGGGCAGGCCAACATTAGCCAGGATATTCTTGAAATCAGGGCCATTTTCGCCCATTACAGGATACCCCGCACCACCACTTGCTTTTTTGTAGGTTCCGGTATTATCGTGACAAACAATACAGTCAATATTATACTGGTTTTCAAAATCAAACTCCTTATCGTCCCAGCCATAGCCGGCATGGCACTTCATACAGCTTCCTTCGTTGGATTGTACCCCAGTACAAAAATTGTTGAGCAGGTTTTTCTTTCCAAGATAGGTTACGCCTCGCCCCGGAATATAGGCCTCGCGCTCCCAAGTGAAGTGAGCGCTTTGCATCAGCTCGTGCCCGCGTTCGGTATGGCAGCTCAAACAAGCCGCTGTGATTTCGTGCGGGTTTTGAAAATCCTGTTGTAAAATTTCCATTTTACCATGATCCACTCCCGCCTGATGTTCAATCGGGTATTTGGCTTTCAGCGCTTCCAACTGGACATTTTCGCCATCTGGCTGACGCAGCGCCACCGTAACAATCACCAGTGGCGCTATAATAGCCAGAAAAAAAGTGATTGCCGTGGTAAAGTTTTTCATTGAAGACATATCGTGTTGATTTTCAGTTAACTTTTACTGTTACATTTTTAACAAATAGATATATGCAAATGTATAGATATATTCATTATTCGGTTAAAATCAGGCCTATTTAGGACGAGTCTAAATATGAGCATAAAATTAAGATTTCCAATAGTATAAATGCACTTTGTTAATTTAGAAACAGTATAAATTAGTGAATTGGAATTGGAGAAGTGTCAGCGATTGAAGAAGTGTGAGTATTGAGCAAGCGTATTGAGCAAGCGTATTGAGGATAGTGTTAATTTAAAAATGAATTTGCTGCTTAGGTCAAAACGAGCCCCCGCTAAGCAGGGCTAACCGCCAACAGCCTAATAAAAGAAGGGTGAGTGTGAGCAAGAGTATTGAGGACTTTTCGTATTAAAAGAATTTGCTGATTTAGTTAAAACGAGCACCCGCTAAGCAGGGCTAACAGCCAAAAGCCTAATAAAAGAAGTGTGAGTGTGAGCAAGAGTATTGAGGACT
>JACCQN010000054.1 GCA_015709215.1 Bacteroidales bacterium | reverse complement strand
GCAAGCATAGGTGTTGATTTGATGTGGTTGGTTTAACAAATATTATGCGGAATTTTATAAGCGTTTCACAATAAGTATTTAACAGATTTTTGTTTTGAAATTATTTGTAAAAAACTGACCTCAAAACGAACATATGTGTACGTTTCCGGTCGATAGGATTTTTTGTAGTTTGCATAATCTTTACCTGTTTACAATCAGTTTGGCAGATTGAATTTTATCTTCGAAATGTATTGTTACAATATAAATTCCTGATGGTATTTTGGAAACATCAATATATTTTGATTCATCTGCTTCTCCTGCATTAACGCGCTGTCCCATAAGGTCTGTTATACTATAAATTGATCCTTCGGGTAGGTTTTCGAAGCGTATAAAATGAGACGCAGGGTTAGGAATTATTCTTAATGCTTTGATTGTTTCCCCATTTACGGGAATCCCCAAATTTAGATTATGAAGGCTATGTTTCCAAATACCATTTCCGGCGGTTCCTGCAAACAAGGTATCTTGCCATATTTCGAGTGAAAATACTTGCTTATTTTTCAAACCTTGATTCAAAGCAGCCCAATTCTGACCATAGCTCTGTGTCGCATAAACACCATAGTCTGTGCTAATGAAAAGTAAGGAATCCTTAAAAGCAAAATCATAAATACTGTAATTTGTTTCTAATCCTTCACCTGCAGATCGCCAGCTGTTTCCGTGATCAAAACTGACATACATTCCATGCACATTCACGAACGCAAACAGAGCACTATCGCATTTGGCCAGTGCAAGTGGCTCGCGATCAGGAGGGAGGCCGTTGTTGGCGAGAATCCAGTTGTTGTTTTCATCAAGGCGTAATAGCTGACTGTTTCCGCAAGCTGCTGCAAATGCAATTCCATCGCTGACAATAAAACCGTAAAACATATTACAAAACTGGGCAGGAAGGCTGATATCAGACCATTGGAGACCATTGTTGGTTGTAAAAAACATCCTGTCGTCTTCGTATGCATATAGCCGGTTATTATCAATATAAATGCGATAAGGATCATCACCTGTATAAGGAATATTGTCGGCAATGTTTGTCCAGCTAATGCCATTGTCAGCTGTTAAGCTTATGAAGGAATGATGGTAGGGGTAGTTGGGAGTGCTGTAGTTGTAACTCATCAGTATTGTGTCTCTTCGGGATATAACGTCATTTATGCCTGAAGATAGATTGGGATAGGAGGGGATTTCAGGAGTGTTTGCCTTTAGCCAGCTGGATCTGTCTTCTGACAAGTAAACACTGCTATAATCACTGGCAAATAGCATATTTGAAGTTGCAGCTATATTGTTAATATACGAACAAAACATGCCTGGCTGGTTGTTGACCCATTGGTCGTTTTGAAAATAATAAACGCCAGTACTTTCTGTGCCACATACTATCAACTGATTGTAAATGCACAGTTTATTAATCTCTAATTCCGGTAAACCGCTGTTGATGCTGCTCCAGCTTTGGCTGTCATTAGATATTTTGTAAATGCCATCAGCTTTTGTTGCTGCATAAATATACTGGCTATATTGTAATAAATCTGTTAAGAGGGAGGGTGATTCGAAAAAAATACTCCAGGTATTTCCTGCATCAGTGCTTCGGTATATCATGTTTGTAAAGGCAACAAAAAGGGTGTCGTTATAAGATTGGAAAAGTGTTACTTCTGATTCAGGAAGACCGTTATTAGCGCTTTGCCAGGTGTTTGAGGCTGGCGATTTACGGAAAACTCCCTTTTTTGTTCCGCAAAAAACAGCCTCGCTCGTTGCGGTTAGTGCAGTTACTGGATTGGTGTAAACATAGTGGGGTGGAAAATAAACGAAAATGGAATCAACTGGTAAGCCTTCGTTTTTGCTTACCCATTCATAACCTTGGTCAATCGATTGATAAAACCCCATCGTTTTGCTTCCTCCGTATAAAACGGTATCATGGCTTGCTAATGACTCAAGCGTCAATGAGCTAATTTTAATAAACATCTCATCCTGATCGCTCAGATCAAGTTTTTGAATTCCATCTGCAGATACATATAATGTACTGCCTATTTTTGTATGAACCGAAAATGCTAAAGTACCTTGAAGCTTCCATGAATCGTTTAAATCGTGTTTAGAAAAATAACCGCATGGTGTTGAACCCATGAGCAGAGAATCATGCGTAATCAGCGATAGGACAGAGGTTTTGCCATACGGTCCATCAGTCTGAAGCCATTGCCCAAAACTTAAATTCACTTGGATGATAGTAGCAATAAAAACTAGCAGTCGAAACACTTTCATCATCTGATTGGGTTATTGAATGTATTTTTATTTCAACTTAGGATTGTTTTGATGTCTGTCTTTATCCCGTTTCGTTTTTTTATCCAAGTTGGCTTGCAACGCCTCGGTGAGGTCAACGCCGGTTTGATTGGCCAGACAAATCAACACAAACAACACATCCGCCATTTCGTCGGCCAGGTTTACTGCTTCATCCGATTTTTTAAACGATTGATCGCCATAGCTGCGTGCCATGATACGTGCCACTTCGCCAACCTCTTCCATCAGCATGGCGGTGTTGGTGAGCTCGCTGAAATAACGCACACCCACTTCTTTTATCCATTGGTCAACAGTTTCCTGAGCTTGTTTAATAGTCATAGCCTATTGTTTGATTCGCGGCTTAAGTTTCTAGCGGTAAAAATAAGGATTTGTTTTAAAAATCCCCACTTTTAGGTAGAGAGCCTAAACTAATTATTTTTAATTTTGGTAATTAAATACTTAAAATAAAGATAATTAATTAATTGTTTTAAAAAATTAGAAATGAGTGAGTTAATAAACAATTCCGATAATCGTAAAGCCACTTTAAAGCAGTTGATTCTGCGTTTGCATGCTGGCGAATCAGAAGAGGAACTGCGCAAAGAGTTAATGAGTTCGCTGCAGTCCATCCCTTATGGTGAGGTGGTTGAGGTGGAGCAGGAGCTAATCAGCGAAGGACTTCCCGAGACTGAAGTTTTAAGGCTTTGCGATGCGCATTCGGCTGTTTTGCAGGGAAATGTGGACATGAGTGGCAGCAAAGGAATTCCCGAAGGTCATCCTGTTGATGTGTTTCGCGAAGAAAACCGTGCCCTGAGATTGCTGACTGCCCAAACACGTGAATTACTGGCCGAAATCGAAAGGCTTCAATCCGAAGTTGTTGGAGCAGAAATTTATAAGTTGCGCGGCTTTTTCAACCAGCTTTTTGATGTCGATAAGCATTACCAACGCAAAGAATACCTGCTTTTCCCTTATCTCGAAAGGGAAGGTATCACCGGACCTCCAAAGGTGATGTGGGGCAAGCACGATGAAATCCGCGAACAGATTAAGGGAGCCATCGAATTGCTTCAAACGGAAAATATTTCGCCAGCCGATTTGACGGCCGCAGCAGATATCGTGCTAATACCTGCGCTTTTTGGTGTGGAAGATATGATCATCAAGGAAGAAGAATTTCTTTTTCCGATGTCGCTCGACAAACTGACGGATATCGACTGGTACGAAATTGCAAAGCAGTCGATAGAGATAGGTTTTTGCCTTTATGATCCGCAAGTCGACTGGAAACCAGATTGGTTGCCCAAACAGTCTATCAATGAGGCGCAAAAGACCGGTGGTCACGTACAAATGCCTTCGGGAAGTTTTTCGGTTGAAGAACTTCTGGCTATTCTCAACACCATTCCGGTGGATATGACTTTTGTGGACAAAGACGATAAGGTGAAATATTTTACCCAGGGAAGCGAAAGGATTTTTACCCGTAACCGTTCCATTCTGAATCGTGACGTAAGGCTATGCCATCCGCCGGCCAGCGCGCACATCGTGGATAAAATCATTGATGATTTCAAATCCGGAAAGCAAAGCCGCGCGCCATTTTGGATCAATAAAGGCGGAAAGTTTGTGCACATCGAATATTTTGCGCTGCGCAACGAGCAAGGCGATTATTTGGGCACCCTGGAAGTGTCGCAGGATTTGACCCATTACCGCGCTTTGGATGGCGAACAAAGAATTTTGTCTTATAAATAAAGCAAGAAATTATGGAAGAAAAACTCATTATAACGCCCAAAACAAAGGTCTTACAACTCATTGAGGCTTATCCCGAGCTAGAAGATGTGTTGATAGCCTATGTGCCGGCATTTTCGAAATTGAAGAATCCGGTTTTACGCAAAACAGTGGCGAAAATTGCAACCTTGCAACAAGCTGCTGGTGTTGGCAATGTGAAGGTTGAAACCCTCATTAATGTGCTTCGAAAAAAAGTAGGGCAGGAGTTGTTTGAACTTTCAAACCAAAAACAAGATCAGCCTGCAGTACCTGTCTGGTTTGATAGTTCGAAAGTGGTTGCCGAGCTGGATGCTGCCCCGATGTTGGATGCGGGTGAACATCCTGTTAATCTGGTTGTGTCTGATTTAAAAAAGCTTGCACAGGGAGAATTGTATTTGCTCAAAGCTCCATTTTTGCCTGCCCCGCTGATAGATAAAGCTACCAGTCTGGGTTTCGAAAATCATGTGCTGGTAAAAGGCGATGAGCATTACGAAATTTATTTCTGCCGGCTGAATTAATTGATGCTGAGGTAAGTGGTGAACTGGAAAAAACTCTGGCAGACCTGCAATCTATCAGGCTGATTTCGCTGATCACTAACTACTGCCCGAATTTGGGATAGGTTAGCCGGAAAACTATCATATGGCATTTCAATGATGATCCAGGCATAAAATTTTTCAATGATTTACTATCACTATTGTCTGATAAATTAAAATGTAGTCCCTATGGACTTTTTATTAATTTCTAACGCATTGATTACCCACATTTTGCCCCTAACGAAACTGTCCCGTTAGGGGCAAAATGTGGGTAGAATAAAAAGTTACCCCTGATTGGCCCGAGTCCCGTAGGGACTGCAATATTAAAGCGATTGAGCGTTTTTAAATGATTTTTACCGGATAACAGTGATTTACTATCAAAGTTGAGACACCCAAAATGCCTTACCTTTGCGCTTTTAATAAAAGCAGTTAACGTGCAGCATACAGATTCACAATTTACTTTGATTGCCAAAACAGTTTCCGGACTTGAGCCATTGCTGGCCAACGAATTAGCAGCACTTGGTGCTACTGAAATATTACCGCTAACCAGGGCAGTAAGCTTCAAAGCCGACAAGCGTTTGATGTATCGTGCCAACTATGAGCTACGCACTGCCTTGCGCGTGCTTAAGCCCATTCATCAATTTGTTGCCCACAACGAAAATGCTTTATACGATGGCGTTTCAAAATTTCAATGGCATGAGCTGTTTACCGTTGACCAAACTTTTGCCATTGATGCCGTGGTAAGCGGTGGTGCCTTCACCCATTCGCATTATGTGGCCCTGCGCACCAAAGACGCTATCGTTGATCAGTTCAGGGATCGCTTTGGTGCCCGGCCTTCCATCGACGTGAATAATCCTGATTTGCGGATTAGTGTGCATATTGCCGAAAATCAGGTAAGCCTGTTGCTGGATAGTTCAGGCGAATCGCTGCATAAAAGGGGATATCGTACCATGGTGGATAAGGCCCCGATCAACGAAGTGCTGGCGGCCGGACTAATCTTGATGACAGGTTGGCAAGGCGATCGCAATTTTGTGGATGCCATGTGTGGCTCGGGCACTATTCCTATCGAAGCTGCTATGTTTGGCATGCAGATACCAGCCGGATATTACCGTAATTCCTACGGTTTTATGCGCTGGAAAGATTATGAGTCAGCGCTGTGGGACAGCGTGAAAAGCACTGCTGATGAACAAATTCGGGAAATGGAAGGCCATATCCTGGGCTCAGATCACTCGGCCAAGGCGGTTGAGATTGCCCGTGCCAATGTGCGCAATGCTCACCTGAATCACGATATTCAAATCATCAAAAAAGATATGGAGGCCTTGGTGCCGCCCGAAGGTGGCGGCATTTTGCTGATCAATCCGCCCTATGGCGAAAGGCTGGAAGAAGAAGACCTCACCGCTTTGTATAAAACGATTGGCGACAGCCTCAAAAAGCAATTCAAAGGCTATAATGCCTGGATCATCAGCAGCGATTTTCAAGCCATGAAGATGATCGGGCTGAAACCATCAGTCAAGAAAACCGTTTTCAACGGACCACTCGAATGCCGCTATATGCGTTTTGATATTTTCGAAGGCTCCTACAAACAAATGAAAACCGAAAAAGCTGAAAAGCGCAGGGAATGAGAGTTCATTTTTGAGAGGTAGTTAACAAGCTCAATCCCTTTTAGTCATAATGGCGCTGTTCAATTGGAATTTGCTTTAGGTTTTCAATATTATCGATAATTTTAAGAAGCGTGAGTTTCAATTTTTCTTTTTCAGGTGGTTCGCCCCAAAATATATCATCTAACTCCCAATCCTCTGCTTGTAATATTTCTTTGGTAAGTTTTTCTGCTTTATCAAGGTATTCGGTTTCATTTTTACAAATACCAGATAATAAGCCATAGTGCAAAGTTAAATCATGCGTTAATTGCTCTGCCTCTCTTAAAATTCCATTATATGCTTCTCTTGATAAATCGTCTGTATCCATAAGTGTGCTTTTTTTAGTGACATTTAGACATTCCGACCTTCGACATTCCGACCTTCGACATTCCGACCTTCGACATTCTGACCTTCGACTTTCAGACTTTCCGACCTTCTACTAATCCCCATCCTCCAACTCCTTTAATACTTTTTCAACATCCAGCTCGGTGGCTTGTAGCTTGTTTCTGCAGATGCTAATCAGCTTGGCAGCTCGTTTCACCTTTTCCGAAAGCTGGTCCACGCTGATCTCTCCGCCTTCGATCTCCTGAACGATAAGTTGCAGTTCCTCAAAAGCCTCACTGTAATTGATTTCTTCTGATTTATTCATGTTGTTCTGATTTTTCGTTGATGGTACTAATCAATTCGCCATCTTGTAAAATGGTTTTAATGCTTGCACCTGGTTTCACTTTTTTGATGGAGGTTACCAATTTCCCTTCGCTGTAAGTGATGGAATAGCCTCTGCGGAGCACATTAACCGGATCGAGCAGTGATACTGTTTTGGCATTGAAATCGAGCTGGGTTTTGTTGTTCAGGAAAAAACCTGCAACGTCGGCCGTTAAGTTGCGCTGCAGCCCAAAAAGTTGTTCGTGTTCTTTTGAAATTCTTTTTCGGCTTTGGAAGTAAATTAAAGCATTGATGTCATTTAAGGCTTTGTTTTCCAGCTTGCAGCGATTCATGGTTTGCCTGTTGATGGCCTGCCACAATTCCTGAAACTGCTGTTTGGTGCCTTGTAGAAACTTAACACTTTGTGTGCTAAGTCGTTCTACAAAGTACTTCAGGTGTTTGTTTTCATCACGGGTTTTGCGGAGCACCTGCCTCAGCCTGAACGTATAATCATTCAGGCTGTCTCTGAAAACCTCAAAACGATTCAACAGCAGATCAGCCAGTTCCGAAGGTGTGATGGCGTTGGTATGCGCCACCATTTCGCTCACAGTTTGATTGGTGGCATGGCCTATTCCGGTGATGACCGGCATCGGAAAAGTGGCGATGCTGTAAGCCAGTGAGTAATCATTAAAGGAAGCCAGTCCCACCTCACCTCCGCCTCCGCGGATGATGGCAACTACATCAAAATGTTTTTTCAAATTGCTGATGGTATTTAGTTGTTGTTTGATCTGTTCAACAGCTTGTGGACCTTGCAGCAAGGATGGAAAAAGATGATACTGCAATGTGAAACCTTTCATGCGAGCCTGGATGATTTTTTCGAAATCGGCAAAGCCTTTACTGGTTGATACAGAGATGACAGCAATGCGTTTTGGTAACAAAGGAATTTCCAGCTTTTTGTTTTGAGTAAAAACGCCATGCTGTTGCAGCTTTTGGATGGTTTCCTGTTTTTCGCGTTCCAGATCGCCCAGCGTAAACGAAGGATCAATGTCGTGTATCATTAGGCTCAAACCATAATTAGCTTCAAACTGGATACTTACCTCCATCAACAGAAGGATGCCATCGCCCAATGGCTGTTTAACAACTTGCAAAAAATGCCTGTTGATACGCTGGTAATCTGCGCTCCAAAGGGTGCTGCGCATCTGAGCCAGCAGTCGCCCGTCTTGCTTTTGCACCAGATCGGGATAGCAATGTCCGGAGCGGGGATAATGGTTCAGCTTATTCATTTCAGCCTTTAGCCAAAACCTTGATGTATAGCGCTTTTGAAGTGTAAGTTTGATGCTTTGGGCTACTTCACTAAGGCTGAAAACTTGTCTGTTGGCAATTATTTGAGACATAAAAATGGCTGAATCGCAAAATTACAATTTCCGTTTTTATTCTTCCATCCTTGCTCAAAGAAAGTTCTTTCAGTACACTATTTTTATTTGGCTCAAACTTGATGTATCTTAGCTGCTTAAAACGCAATTATTATGTTACATCTGCTGCTAATTACTGATGATATTACTGAAAAACAGCAATATACTAATCTGGTTGAAAAACTCTACGGGATAAAACTGCTTCAGCATATTGAACCTAAAGAAGATGAAGTGATTCAATGCATAGCTGAAAACAAACCAGAGGTTGTTATTTTTGGTGGCTGCAAGGCTCAAAAGCAAAGCTATGATTTTGTAACAGATCTAATAACTCGTTTTGACAACGTTGCCTTCATCATTTCCTGCACCGAAAACAACAAAAAGACGGCTTTATCGCTCATCGCTGTCGGGGCACAGGATTATCTGAACCGTGATCATCTCGATGAGTTTATTTTGGAAAAGACCATTCTGGCAGCCATTGAGCGTGAAAACCTGAGGGAAAAACTCAGCAAAGCAGTCGAAAAAGAGCTCGAAGCCCGGCAATACAGCAACAGATTGGTAAGCCGGATGTGCCACGAAATCCGCACCCCGCTGAATGCTGTGATTGGGATGGCCGAAATGCTTTGCGACACTGATTTAACAAGCAAACAACGCTACTACACCCAGCTCATTCGCGAAAGTGGCAATATGCTGTTAAGTCTGTTTAATGATTTGATGGATTATTCCAAAATTGAAAGTGGACAGATTAAAATTCATCACCGGCCCATGTTACTCAGGCAAAGCATGCAAGAAACTATCGAAACCGTTTTGGGTCAGGCATTGGAGAAAAAACTGGATATCATCCTGCATATTCAGCCCGATCTGCCACAGATGATTATTGGTGATGCTTTACGCATAAGACAGGTAGTAATGAATTTGATCGAAAATGCGATTAAGTTTACTGATGCAGGTTATGTGAAGCTAAAAGTTAATGCTGACAACACAGGAGATCAGCCCTTGTTGGCTATCGTGGTAGAGGATACAGGACAAGGAATCAAAGAAGAGGTGCTGCCTCAATTATTCAAACCTTATGTGAAAGGCGAAGAGCACGAAGCGGCTCAGATCAAAGGAATTGGGCTGGGCCTGGCTATCTGTGATCACCTTGTGAAACAAATGGACGGTAAAATAAAAGTGAATTCGAAGCCTGGCAAAGGCACTACTTTTACAGTATTGCTCCCGTTTATTTCAGCAGATGAGGATCAAGCACCAAGTAAGCTTTCTGGACTGGAAGGTAAACATATTCTTTTTTTGACGCATGATAATTTGCTTGTCGATGTGTTTAGTGATTATTTTAGCCACTGGGGAGCAAAATTCGAGACACGCATAGAGGAGCAGGAAACGCCTTTTTTTACTGATGAATTGAAGAAATACGACCTCTTGATAACCGATTTGCGTACCAATTTCAAACTCGATCTTAAACTGGTTGACAGGGTGCGGCAAAAACATCCAATTCCGCATATCCTCATCAAAGACCGCGAAAATGTGAATGATCAGCTTGTTGTGATTCGCAAGGATACCGTGATATTGCTTAAGCCTGTTATCATGCACGAAATGATTCAAACGATAAAAGCTGTGCTCAATGACGAAGCTGATGTGCTCAACCAACGCGATCATCTGCTGCCTGCCGATGAACACATGGGAGAGTATCATCCGCTGGAAATACTTGTGGCAGAGGATAATGCTATCAATCAAAAGATTATTTTAAGTGTTTTAAGCCGCTTTGGTTACAGTCCTAAGTTAGTCGAAAATGGTCAGCTGGCACTCGAAGCAGTCTTACAAAAGACCTACGATCTGATTTTGATGGATATTCAGATGCCGGTACTAAACGGGATTGATGCCACACAGCATATCCGTGCCCGCCTTCCGGAGCCTGCGCGTCCGCGAATCATAGCGCTTACAGCAGATGTTTTGCAAAAAAGTTATGAGGAATACCGGCAAAAAGGGATGGATGATGTTTTATATAAACCAGTGCAAACCAAAGACTTACTTCGGGTGTTGAGTGAAACCAATACTCGTCGCAAAATTACCGAACCGGAAGTGTTTTAGTCCTCATCCGGAAATTTTTCAGGTCTGCTGTAAGCTGGGTTTGTAAGAAAACTTTCGTCGTGTAAAGTTGCAATAAAAGCTTTTAAATCAGCTTTTTCGGAGGGGGTCAACTGCACACCACCCCGCAAAACATGATGCATAAGAGGGTCAATCTGATCCGACCATTTTACTTCGTGTGAATAAAATTGTATCACCTCATCCAGCGTGGCAAAACGCCCGTCGTGCATATAAGGGCCGCTCAGGCTGATGTTGCGCAGCGTAGGCGCTTTGTAGGCTCCTTTGTGCATAGGATCGCCGCTTACTGAAAAACGATCAAAGGGATCATCAAAAATAGTGTCTTTGCCATTATTGTAGAATAAATGTGTTGTAAACAAGGGATTGCCAAATCCACCATGGCAATGAAAACAATCGGCACCTTCTTCGGTTGTGAAAAGGATAAAGCCATTCAGCTCGCTTTGTGTAAGCTGCTCTTCTCCACGGAGGTAACGATCAATTTTGGCATTGGCCGATACCAGCGTCCTCACAAATTGTGCAATGGCTCTGGCCATATTTTTAAAGGTTACCTGATCACTTCCAAAGGCTTTGTAAAACAATTCAGGATAGCCATTGAGAGTTTGGAATAATGCCTTAACCCTGCTGGTGTCGCTGTACATCTCGTCAGGTGCTACAACAGACAGGGTTACAATATCTTCAATCTGGCGCTGGTTAGGATTTTCATTGTTGTTGTAAAAGCTGCCATTCCAGCTATATCCGCTGCTGTTCCATACCAGATTAACCAGCGGCAAAACCACATGATGGGTTTGTTGCCCGCTGAGGCCATGCACAAAACCGCCCTCAAAAACAGGATGATCCACGCCGGGCTCAAAATTGTTTTCCTGAATATGACAAGTGGCGCAGCTCATCAGCGAGTCGGGATGCGTGCGTCCGCTTAACCTTCCATCATAAAACAGATAACGTCCCAGTTCAACGCCCTCAACCGTTAATGGATTATCCTCCGGGATATTTAATTTCGTTGGGAAAGCATACGGAATCTCCAATTCATAGGGCGTAGGCGCATAGCTTGGCGGCGGATCAATAATCTCTGTTTTATCAGAACAGCCAGACAGTAGTAGCAACACTGCTGAAATCAATCCTAAAAGAAATTGGTGTGTGTGATTCATTTGCTTTGCCTTAGTTCAAATACTTGTGGGCCGTTTTGAATGCCAATTTCCATGGCCTCCTGTTGTTGCATGATGGCACCACCCCATTCGTCATGGTCGTAAATCCTTTTTGCCTTAAACCATTGCTCGATGTGCATCAGCAGTTCGAGTGAGGTGGTTTGATTATTATTTATTGTGAAAGGATGATTTAGTTCCACTGTAAAATAATTATGAATAAAACCCATTACAGGAGGCAAAACGGCGGGTGGTTGATAGCCCGTACAATGCTCGTAGCTTTCGCTTCTGCCGAAATTGTAGAGCACATCGTTGGTTTTGCTTTCGTCGTAGTATTCCTGCCCAATGCCCAGATGAAAATTAAACGGCTCTATTTTGCCCTGCTGGTTAATCCATTTGCCATTGAGTTTCATATAATGGTAACCACCTCCCAGATAAGTGGGCCAAAACATAAATGATTCAGGAGGATTAACAAAGCGAAGGGACCGGTTTTCGGCCTTGTCGAAGCCGAAGGTAAACTTTACACCCGAATATCGACCGGCAGGAAATTTTTGCCCAGTGCTGATGGTCATGCTTTCCGGGATATCTGTGTCAATGTAAAAAACGGATTCGTCATTCTGATTTTTAACTAAGTATTCCGTTCCATCCTCGTAAATTAGTTTTACATTGGTGATAAACCATTGAATCTCCGTTACCATATACCGGTTACCGGCAGCATTGGTATAGATCAGTGCGTCAGTTTTTAGTTCTTCATTATCAACGAGATGATTGATTTGAAAGGCTGTTTCGCCAAAACTTTCTTCGGGTGTATTACTTTTCTGGCAGGAGTTGAAAACAAAAAGCAGCAATACCACCCCTAAAGACATTTGCTTTTTCATGAGGTTTGTTTTGATTTGGTTTAAAATCTAATGCCTACAAAGATAACAGAGCTGCTTTAAATAGTAAAGCAAATCCAATAATTTAGATTGTGTTTTAAATAAGCTGGTGAGGTTTCTGATTTTGGATGGCAAAGAAACAGCAGTAAACCCACAACACACCAAATCTAAAAACACTTCTAATCAAACCGCTCTATTGGTAATACGAATTGGTTAAAGAAGAGTCAAGGTGCAGCACCGCAATACTTGACGGGGCAGGCGCTCTGCTCTATAAATAAGTATTATCGGTGCGCTTGCCCCGTCATTTATATGCGGCTGCACTTTATATCTAACCAACCAAACACCATCCCAAATTGCACAACCCCTTCAGCCTGCCTGACTGCGCTAGCAAGCAGGGGTTGCGCTATTCTAGCATACCAAAAGCAATTTCAAATTATAAAATCAACATCGAAGAGGTTGTGTTATTGAACCAAGATTAGTTTCAGAAATTACAATCAACCTCAATGCCTTTTCATATCTGCCAAAACAAATCCCGATGATTAAAACATGTGTGTAACGTCAGTAAATAACTATCTAATTTACTACTATATGTTTATACTTCAGGGATAAGAATTTCTAGCACTAAACTTCAATAAGAACAATTCTTTCCACGGCGACCTTCCTTCATATTGATTACTTTTGCAGTAGAAAATCAACTTATGGAAAAATTTAAAAGTGGCGATAAAGTAAAATTCCTGAACGAGAAAGGCGGTGGAACCGTTGTAAGGCTTATCGACAGCAGGATGGCTTTGGTTTCGATTGAGGATGGCTTCGAAATACCGGTTTTGATGAGCGATTTGGTAATTGATCGTGCCAGTGCCGAAGCCCGTATGAAACAAACAACAGAAGTGATTCGTGAGGAGGTGTTGCGGCAGGAGCAGCAGCATGCCGAGGAAGCTGATGCAGCCCGAAAATCAGGTTTGAGACGTTTTGCCAAGAATCCTGAGCCCGAAGGTGTTTACCTTGCTTTTGTGCCACACGAACAGCAATGGGTTTTAACGGGATTGCTCGATCTGATGCTGATTAATCATACCAATACCGAGATGCTTTACAGTTTCACTCTGTCATCAGACGAAGGCTTTGAAAATGTAGATTATGGACAGGTTGAGGCATTTTCGAAGGTGGTGATAGAGACCATCTCGCGTGAGGATTTGAGCTATTGGACTTCCGGAATCGTTCAGGCCTTGTTTATTGAGGATGTAAGCAAGCGACCGCTTATCCCGCTTCATGCACCTTTTCAGGTGAAAGCCAATCGCTTTTTCAAGGAAGGTAGTTATGTGAGTTCGGCTGTGCTGGGCGAAAAAGCGATTATGGTACGGCTGGAATTGCTTACTTCCTTGCGGATGGATCAGCAACAGGAGCAGAAATTTCAGAAAGAAGGACGTTTTACCGAACCTCCGGTGATGAACAAGCCAATGGCAGAAAAGCCGTTAATCGACAAGCACAAAACCAATCCTGGCGAAGCAGTCGTTGACTTGCATATTGCCGAACTTCTGGAGAATATTGCCGGTCTGAGCAGCAAAGATATGCTCAAAATTCAGCTGGATTATTTTCATAAAACTCTCGAGAGTGCCTTGGTGAATGAGTACGAAAAAGTTACTTTTATCCATGGCGTAGGCAACGGGGTGCTTAAAAATGCCATCATCAAGGCATTGGATGAGTATGAAGGAACACAAAACCGCATGGCATCCATGAGTAAGTTTGGGGTAGGAGCCATTGATGTTTTGATTCGCGATAAGGAATAATTTTATTTAGATGACAGAACACAACCCATTTACACTTCCAGTTCAGGATCCGGTACTAATTTTTGCCATTGTGCTTTCTGCCATCATGGCAATTCCTGTTCTGTTAAGACGAACAAATATCCCGCCCATCGTGGGTATGATTGTATTTGGGATTATCATCGGGCCACATGCCTTGCACGTGTTGAGTGAAGGCATGGTGATGGAACTTTTTGGCAAAGTGGGTTTGCTGTATATCATGTTTTTGGCCGGCCTGGAAATTGAGTTTATTGAATTTAGGAAGAACAGCCGTTCTAGTATTTTATTTGGAGTGCTAAGTTTTGCCTTCCCTTTTGTGCTGGGCTATTATGCTGCTGTTTTGCTGCTGGATTTCAGCTTTGTACCTGCAGCACTGATTGGAATTTTACTGGCATCCAACACCTTGATTGCCTTTCCGGTGGTAAGCTCACTGGGGCTTACCAAAACCCCGGCTGTTACCACCGCTGTCAGTGGTACCGTGATTGCTGATACCCTTGTGTTGGTTTTGCTGGCTTTTTTGGTAACCATGCTAAATGGGGAAGGCGATGAGGGTTTCATCACTTTTGTGATTAGTTTTACGGTGTTCTCTTTTGCCATCTTTTACGTGTTGCCCAGGATCAGTACCTGGTTTTTCAGGAATGTGGCTCTCGATGGTACAACCCAGTTTCTCTTTGTTTTTACGATGCTTTTTTTGTCGGCATTTGCTGCCGAACTCACAGGGGCTGAGCCAATTATCGGGGCTTTCTTTGCCGGTCTGGCACTTAACAGGCTTATCCCGCACAGCTCCACACTGATGAACCGAATTGACTTTGTGGGTAATTCTCTTTTTATACCTTTCTTTTTGATCAGTGTGGGCATGCTCATCCGGCTGGATGTATTGTGGTCGGGTATATGGCCATTGGTTTATGCAACTGTTCTGATTGTACTGGGAATAGGAGGGAAGTGGCTGGCAGCCTTTGTGTTGCGTATGATATTCAAACAATCTGTCAATGAGTTTCAAACCATCTTTGGCCTCTCATCGGCTCGTGCTGCTGCTACGCTTGCAGTAGCGCTTATTGGTATGCGCTATGGTGTGATTTCGGAAGACCTATTCAATGCCACTATTTTTCTGATCATGTTCACCTCATTGTTTAGCTCCTGGCATACCAACAAATACGGTCGCCGGCTCGCCATCGAAGAGAAACAGAAAGGACCTGATGAAGTTGCGCCGCTTAGTCAGCGTATTTTGGTACCAATTGCCAATCCGGCAACTGTGAAGCGACTGATAGATCTGGCCATAATGATACACAACCCCAAAGCCAATGAACCCATTTATTCGCTGGCCGTTGTAAAGAACGATCATGAAGCCCGCAAGCAGCTTACGGCCATACAGCCCATACTCGAAGAGGTGAAAGCACATGCAGCCGCTTCCGGAGTGCATATGGAGGGCATGAACCGTCTGGATGTGAATATCCCTGAAGCTATCGTTAAAACAACCCTCGAGCTTAATGCCTCCACGCTGATTTTGGGCTGGAGTGGCCGCGATGCCGATCTGAGCCGTATCTTTGGCTATATGTACGAAGCCATTCTCGATGCAACCTATAATCAGGTTATTATCAGTAATCTACCCAAACCACTCGAAACAACAGAACTCTTGCTGATTCTTGTTCCACCCAATGCTACTTTAGAATATGGCCTTGACCGCTGGGTGACTTCACTTTCACTTTTGATGCGCGAAATGACGGCCAGCATCGAGTTTTATGCAAACGAAACGGACCGCAAACAACTCCTGAAACTTTTCAAAAAGAGAGGTATCAGCCTTAAAGATACCGGAAAGGATTATGATCCGGATGCTTATTTTGCCCGTCAGGCCGATAAAAAACAAGAACTTTTTGTGATGATCAATGCCCGTAAGTTTGGTGTTTCTTATGATTTAAAACACTGGAACTTAACCTATAAAGTGCCACAGTTGCTTCCTGATCAGAATGTGCTGATGATCTATCCCGAGCAAGCTGAGGTGCAGATTCATGTGGGTTAGCTTAGACAGTGTACGACTTGGAGTCGCGCCCTGTCTAACCCCAAACTACTGACTACCGCACCACCAGCTTCTCTGCATACCACCTTTCTCCATCCCACAGCCTCACCAAATACAAGCCTTTGGGCAGATGCGCTACATCAATCTTGTGAAAATGACTGCTTGGCTTTGCTTTGTGTAGCAGCTTGCCAGCGGGGCTGTAGAGCTCTATTTGTGCTTGTGTGAGGGCTGTGTTTTCGGGTAGTTGCAGCCAGGCTGCATCTGAAGCCGGATTTGGATAGGGTGCAAACTGTTTAGCTATTTCTTCCAGCTCGGGCTCACCTACGGTATTTAACACCCAAAACAGATAAGTTCCTGTAACCGAAAACTCAGCATATCCAAGGATCCCACTATTATCTTCAAAAACAAGATATCCCTCAAATTCCGGGCTTTCAATGCTCTCAAGATCAAAATTGTATGAAAATAAATTGTCATAGCCAAAGTCGCCGATAAATACGTTATCTATCCAAAGCTTTGCCATTTGGCAGCACTGCGTTGAGTTCCATGCTTTTAGTTGCATCGCTACGATTTTATCAGCAGGAACCTCAAATGCGATCGTTTCAAAGGCATAAACATCGGCTTTCACATAAACACTATCGGCTGTTACGATATGAATAGCGTAAATGGGCGGAAAATCCGGATCAAATACTCCCTGATCGTTAAAACTGTAGGTTGAATCTTCCGAAACAAGCAGCTCGTTATTAAGCAATTCATATTCGTGTTCGGCGTTTACTTTTTTATAGAGGTAACAGCCTTCAATGGTTGTTTGATAACTGTAGGCATCCCAAATAATGTTCACGCCCGCAGTTGTCCCTGTGGCAAAGGCATACGAACTGCTGACCTGAGCCAATAGCTGACTGCTGAAACTAAAGGCCACTAAAATAAAAAGTAGTTTTTTCATGATGAATGATTTTAAGGTTTGAAATGACTAATTGTGTAGTTCAGAAATTTGTTTTGCAAAACCGGCAATTGTTTTGTCAGTATGTTTCAAAAAATAGGCTAGCGACTGATCAATCCTTGCCGGTATTTCATTTGCATTGTTCATATTTATAATTTTGTATAATGTTAAAGCCCGAAGAAAGAGCATAGCATCATCATAATCCAGCTGTTCTATGCTTGTTGTGAGCAAGTATCCGAGCATCGTTTGCATGTTCTCAAATTGAACTTTTTGTGGTTTTGTATGAAGATATTCTGTTTGATATTTCTGCGGGAAGCTAAGTGGCTCAACACGTATATTCTCGTCAGGATGAATAAGGTAAATAATGCTTTTTTCATGGAACACTACATCGGCCATAGGCAAAAGACTCACTCTTTTCTGACTCATTGAAATTAATGGAAATAGCAAAAGCAATAATACGATATGTTTTTTTATAATCATGATATTTCTAATATTTGATTAGTTTTTGTGTGTCAAGTATATAACCTTTTTGTAGTGCTTGCACAAGATAAATTCCCTGAGGCAGTATGGTGATATCAATATTGGCATTTTTTAATTCAAGATGCTGCTTATGAAACATAATACTACCGGTGATGCTGTAAACAGCTATGTCAATCAGTTCGTTTCCTGTAGTCTTGTCAAAATGCAGGTATATCCTGTCCTTAGCCGGATTAGGCTGAATATGGAATGCTGAGCTGTTAAGTCCTTGTGTTCTGGATAATTCATTGAGGCTTGATATGACCTGAAAATTATCCAGAAATACTTCACTGAAGCTTATAGGATTGGGGCATAGGCTGTCGTAGGTACTGCTGTCCGGACTGATGCTATCGGTGTTCAGCATAGCATCCATTTTTAGTAAATACATATCACAGGTTGGCAATGAAGGTGGTTCTCTGGACAATTTGGCGGAAAATATCTTGTTGTCACTCGTTTTAAAAATATGGTGCAGTTCTATTTTATCTTCAAAGGTTCTGAGATTGAACAAAGGCAGTTCATCATTAAAGACATCCATGCCAATGCTCAGTATTGCTGGATAAACGTGATGCTGGTCAGGCAGGTATGGCATTGCCAGTACTAGTGTGTCACCTATTTGCTCAATATATCTAAAGAACAAGCTGTAACAGCTTTCATCTATTTCTTCTGGTCTTACACTTCTGTATTGCAAGGTATTGCCATCAGCATCCAGTTCAATAATAAAACCACGCTGTATATTTTGCAAAATGAAATATTCTCGTGCTGCACAAATGAAATGACCATTTTCCAGTTCTATACAGGAATAGGCACTTCCGATAAGTGAATCAGCCAATCCAAAAGGAGTGAGCCATTGCGCATTTCCATCCTGATCATAAAGTGTGTAGAATGGCCTAAGCCAAAAAACGGTATCTGTAGGAGAGTATCTCCAATACCCCTGTCCCCCCAAAAGATAGTGGCCAGATTCTGTTTTTAATATTGATTGACTATATGGGTTGCGCACATCTGTACATATATCAGGATTTATTACCGGCTTTAGCCAATCTGGTTGTCCATTTGCATTGAGCTTGGCCAGAAAAGTGTTTTCGTAAGCATAATCTCCAAAACTGTTCAAGGTTACCAAAAAGCCGTTATCATCAGTAGATATAATGTTTTGAGCCCAAGGCAGCAACCTGTCTGTTTCAAAATAAGTGCACCACAAAAGCTCACCGCAAGCATTCAATCTGAAAGCAAAAGGCTTTGGTTCCCAATCTGAATCATTTATAAAAACATGTCCTGCTCCTACAATTCCTCCATCTGTTGTATTGTCAATGCTATTTACTTGATTAGAGTAATTGCTTCTCAATAATTTTGTCCAAAGTGTGTCACCCTTCCTGTCGAGCTTAATAATCCAAGTACTTCGAACTTCATCTAATACCCAAGTTGGTCCTCCTGTAATAATGCCTTTATCATATGTTTCTATTGCAAAACTGTTATATTCGTAAACGTCCGGTTTTCCATAATAATGCTCCCAAAGCTGCGCTTTAGCACAAAAGGAAAACAATAAAAAGAAGCTCAAGTGTAACAAAAAATATTTCATAGCTTAAAAATAAGTTAAAATACCCTTGCCAAAGTTAGCTAACTTTGGCAAGGGTTAAAATTTTATTCAACAATAATAAATCTGTTGCTTTCAAGTAGTTTGCTATTATTTAACAAGTTAAGTATATAAGCACCAGGAAGCAGTTCTGAAACATCAATAATGGTTTCGAATTGTTGAGTGTTTAATTCAATTTGTTTTATTAATTTTCCATCTGTACTATTGATTTCAATTAAAGCATTTTCTGACAATTCAACTTCTGGAATTTGAACAGTTAAAAAATCAGTAGCCGGATTTGGTGAAATGGACACAAAACGATACGTTGATTTTGCTTTTTGTAATCTTTTATATTCTAAAGCTTTGTTTTCAGCAAACGATTCCCCGTTAACTGATGAATTCTTTAGATTATCATAAGTAAAATCACACAGGCCGTATAGGTTCAAGATACTACAGGCATACCCTTTTGCAAAGCCTGTTCCGTTTGTTGCAATTTCAATCAAATCATCCAACTGGGTTTCGTTAAGGTTATTCAAGTATTGATTATTTTGCTGCATTTGTTTCCTAATAGCATAATAATCCATCATACTGCTGAATTCAGCTGCCTGATAGCTATTTAATTCAAATTCGTTTGGGATACTATTTAACAATTGTTCACCCATCAAAGGGTTTCCATCTTCAAGATGCATGAATGCCAGCTGATAATAGGCTTCAGGCTTTAAACCGATCTCCAAGAGTTGAGTCAAAGCTTGTTTAGAAGCAGCTTCATCCACAGTATCAGTCATGTAATATTGTACAAGGTAACGATGATCTCTGGAGACTATACGGGTATAGTATGATTTAATTGATTCAAGATTTTCCAGTTCAAACGGCCTAAGAATCCGTTTACTTTGGGCAAGATTAATCATATAATAGGCAAACTCCTCAAAAATTCTGTAGTCCCTGTTAATATTGGCATAAGAAAGGTTACTCAGTTTTATTTCACCTTTACCAAATCCGAGATGATAGCCCTTTGTTTTAATGGACTGAACAATGCAGGCAAGCTCCCGGAGACTGTCACAAGCAGCCAATTGACCGAACATCATGACAAGCAACTGGTTCCAACAGGTGAATGTTTTAACCCATTTATCACCGCTATTTTTTTTTACAATCATATCAAAGGCTCTTTTCGGCAAAAAGGCGACTATCTGACTGAAAACATACTTTCCATTATTCATCACATCCTGGTTTATATTCAGGTTGCGAATTTGGGAAATGAATTCAAATCGACACGTGATTTTTACGATTATAATTACATCTATATTAAAGACTTACAGAGGTTCTTGAAAAATTCTTTTGGACACTAGTGAAGAGTATATTAACTTTACAGCCTCCAACAATCAAAAAATTGAAAGAAACGCCAAAACTGTCAGCATTATTATTCATCGATAAACTGTATGTATTAACAGTTGTTTATTTGAATGAAATGTTTTATATAACTAGTAAACAAGAAGTTACCCCCCCCTGCACACAAACGATTATTATAAGAAAGGTTTGTTTATTTGGTTCTACTACCATTTTCGTGGGTAAAGGGAAAGACCACCGTGAAAAAACAAGA
>JACCQN010000053.1 GCA_015709215.1 Bacteroidales bacterium | reverse complement strand
TCTCATCGCCTTTGTTTATGATTAATCTGTTAAATTTGCGCCTTCTAAACCAAAATCCTTGTTATGGTTTTTAGCAGCAGCCTTTTCCTCCTCTACTTTCTGCCAGCTTTTCTGCTGTTGTATTTTCTGGTGCCTCGTGTGTTGAAAAATTATGTTGCTTTGCTGGCCAGTATTTTGTTTTACGCCTGGGGAGCACCCGATTTTATTTTTATTGTGATTGGGAGCATCATTATCGACTTTTACCTGGTAAAGTGGATGTATCAATCCTCGGGAAACAAAAAACGCTGGATAACAGGTGCAAGCATTGCATTAAATGTTGGATTGCTGGCCTATTTTAAATACGCCAATTTTTTTGTTGAAAACCTCGACTGGGTAATTCAACAATTTGGTGGTGAGCCAATAGCTTGGGCACACGTGGCCTTGCCTATTGGTATTTCCTTCTTTACTTTTCAAAAAATGACCTATGCTGTTGATGTGCACCGTGGTGTTCATGCTCCGCTAAAAAAAATCTCTGATCTGGCTCTTTATATTTTGATGTTTCCGCAACTGATTGCCGGACCAATCGTACGATTCAACGAAATCGCAGATCAACTGGTCGATCGGCGAAAAAATGAAAATGCAGATAATCGTTTAACCGGTTTCTTTAGGTTTTGTGTTGGCCTTGGCCGAAAAGTGATGATCGCAAATCCGCTGGGGGCTTATGCTGACAGTGTTTTTGCAGCAGATCCGGCGCAACTGGCAACCATCACATTATGGATTGGAATTCTGGCATATGCTTTTCAAATCTACTACGACTTTGCAGGATACTCCGACATGGCAATTGGGCTGGGAAGGATGATTGGTTTCGACTTTCCCGAAAACTTTAACAACCCCTATATCTCGCAAAATATTTCTGAATTCTGGCGTCGCTGGCATATGACACTTGGCCGTTGGATGCGCGATTATGTTTATATTCCTTTGGGAGGAAATCGTGTTACACCGCTACGCATGTATTTTAACCTTTGGCTCGTTTTCCTGATCTCCGGCCTATGGCACGGTGCTGCCTGGAATTTTGTTGTTTGGGGTGCTTTTCACGGTTTTTTTCTGGTGGCCGACAGGTTATTTTTACTCAAATTTTATAAAGCCATTGGAAAATTTCCGAGTGTAGTTATCACTTTTGTGATTACTCTCGTAGGCTGGGTGCTTTTTAGAGCCGAAAGCATGAATCAGGTGTGGCATTACACAGCTGGGATGTTCAGTTTCCGCTCAGGCGACACCATTTTTGTGAGCCAGGCAGTTTGGATGACGATGATTTTTGCGGCCATTTTTGCTCTGCTGGCTTATGCGCCACAAATAGAACATTGGCAGGTTAATATTTATGGAAAGAAACAACCCTTCCGAAACCTGCTTTTAATGACCCTTGCCTCTGTAATTCTGTTTATCATTAGCCTTAGCGCAATTACTTCGAGTGGCTTTAACCCCTTTATCTATTTCAGATTTTAATGCGCAGGCTGCTCAAACATATCTTTTTTGTGCTGATTATGATCATGCTGATTTTGCCGTTTATCCAGCATCAATTCAATATGCCTAAAATAAGAGCGCTCAAGGGTGCTTATTCAACTCCTCAAAAACCACATTGGAATGCTGCCAATTTCTGGAACGGAACTTTTCAGGATAGCATGAACACCTATATCGAACAGTCGATTGGCTACAGACCTCATTTTGTGAGACTACACAATCAACTGCAATACAGCCTTTTTGACACCATTAATGCACAAGACGTGATTTTAGGTAAGGAGGGCTATCTCTATGAGTTAAACTACATTAAAGCATATTATGGTTTAGATTATGTGGGCGACGAAAAGGTTAATGAAGATGTACAAAAAACAGTCGCTATTGCTAATTGGCTTAAAGCAAATGATAAGCTTTTGTTGATTGTTTTGGCTCCTGGAAAAGGTAGCTTTTTTCCGGAATATATTCCAGAAGTATATGAAGTAAATAAAAGAGGTTCAACAAATTACAATACTTATTACGAAAAACTAAAACAAGAACAGATTGCTGTAATTGGTGGAAATCATTTTTTTAGCGCCATAAAAGATACCAGCCAATTTGCCCTGTTTCCAAAAGCCGGGATTCATTGGAGTTACTACGGGATGGGGTTGATCTTCGATTCTGTTTTTCAACTCATTGAACATCATTTGGATCGGGAGTTTATTGATTTCAAAATTACCAACATCAAAGTAAGCAGTAAATTAAAATCTCCTGATCGGGATTTGTGGGAAGGTATGAATATTATTTTTCCTCCTGATGATTATCCAATGCCTTATCCCGAATTTAAGTTTGAAATTACCGATTCCAATCAGATGCCTCGCGTTATCACAGTGGCCGACAGCTATTACTGGCAGTGGTTTGGAGGCGGATATCCATTGAAAGGATTTAGCGACAATAGCTTTTGGTATTACAACAAGCAAGTTTTTTATCCTGACGAAAGACCTATGAAAGATCGTGCTGTGGTTCCAATTTTGGATGCTGTTTTAAACACAGATGTAATTCTCATCCTGCAAACAGATGCCAATATGAATCGTTTCAGTTTTGGATTCATTGATGAGCTGTATGCGCTTATTAAAGATGGCGGAGAGGCTGAGATCAAAAAACAACAAGCTATTCGTGAAATTGCAGAGCGTATCCGTCAAAGTGAATCCTATATGGAAAGCATTCGTGAAAAAGCAATCAAACGAGGCGTTACAACAGAAGAAATGCTAATGCTTGATGCCGGCTGGATTTATAAAAACAAACAAAATGAAATCATGCCCTGATTTTTATAAACTGTTTAATATCAATCTTATCCGGTAATTTTTAGTTCGTCCTCCCAGCCAAATGATCCAAAACAAACCCTGTGAAAAACACTTAATTAGATACCTGATCTTTCCAGTTCAATGTTTCGATAAAATGATCCACATCCTTTCTTAGGAAATTAATCACAGGAGCAAGAGAGTCATTATTTGGCCGGATATTAAAATACAAAGCACCCCGAACAAAATGATTGGTACTATCAGTCAGATAAAACTGTAGCGGCGAGGCCACACTTTTCCCCTGTATGGAAAACAATAATCCATAAACATCACGTTCCGGAGCGTAGATCAGGCTGTCCTGAATAGCACTTGCTTTGGGCAAATGCTTTATAAGCATGGTGTGCATATCCTCCAGATAAACGGCAAGATTATCATCAACCGGCTTGTAACTGATATGCAAACTACCTTTGAATTCAGGGAAATTAATCGTGATCCAGTTTTTTTCCCAAGGCGATTCATCATCAGGGCTTAATAGCGCATAATCAGGTGATTCGAATTGATAGGCTGGAATAGTATCAATTAATGTGTAATTTTTTTGGGGCAGGTCAATACGAAAAAACCCACGTGGTTTTGGAGCGTAATCCGTTTGGCAGGACGAAAGCAAAAAGACTCCTGAAAAAATTATATTCAAGGATATTCTATTCATTATCAGCTGACTTTTTGATTACTTTTAGCTCCTTAATGCGCCGTGCATCGGCATCTGTTACCTCAAAACTAAAATCCTTGCATTTTATTGTCAATCCCCGCTTCGGGATACGACCTTCGAGTTCGAGCAGCAAACCGGCAAGCGTATCCGATTCTCCTTGCACATCTTCAAAATAATGCTCGTCAATTTTCATCACTTTACAAAAATCGAGCAAGCTGGTTTGGGCATCAAAAACGGTGGTATGCTCATCAATTTCTTTATAAAAGTCATCATCCGGCACTTTATCAAACTCGTCGCTGATGTCGCCAACAATCTCTTCAATAATATCTTCCAGCGTAAGCAAACCCGAAGTGCCTCCATATTCATCAACTACAATAGCCATATGAATTTTCTTTTGCCTGAATTCCTGTAGCAAATCATTGATTTTCTTATTCTCAGGAATAAAAAATGCCGGCCTGATCAAGGGTTTCCAATCCAGATCATCATGATCTAAATAAGGCAACAAATCCTTGATATACAATATCCCCACCACTTTATCGAAGCTGCCGTCGTAGGCCGGAATACGTGAAAACCCACTATTGATAATCATCTCGAGCAGCTCTTGAAAAGGTGCATGAATGTCAATAGCTGTAATATTTACACGGGATTTCATTATGCTTCGGGCTTCCTTTTCACTAAATGTTGCAATCCCTTTCAGCATTTGTTTTTCTTCGGGCAAGGCCTGATCATCGGCAGTAATATCGATTGCGTCAGACAAATCACTTATTGAAACATTTTTCAACTGGCGGCTTAATCGCTTTTCGATAAAGCTTGTCGAAGAAACCAAAACATGGCTAAAGGGTTTGAAAATTGTTACCATTACGCTCAATGGCCGAGCCATTATAGTCGCTAGTTTAAGTGGAAATTTGTTGGCAATTACTTTTGGAATAATCTCTCCAATCAATAAAATCAAAGAGGTGATGGCCACAATTTGTACCAAAAAGGCAACTAGTGGATTTTCTGAAAAGCGGAATAAACTTTGCGTAAGAAAACTCGAAAGAATAACGATAGCAACGTTTACCAAATTATTGGCTATTAAGATTGTAGCCAAAAGTGTTTTGGGGTGCTCCCGATGTGCCAACACGGCTTTACTGCTTTCAGTCTCACTGTTCTCAAGCAAATGGAGTTCGGAAGGCTTCAGGGAAAAGTAAGCTGTTTCGCTTCCGGAAACCATGGCAGAAAAAAACAACAACAAAAGGAGTACAGCAAGCCCCAAAAAGGTTGTGCTGTTTAATCCGACAAAATCTGTGTTGAGTAAAATTGCGATTATACTCGCATAGGGGTCAGGGTCAGGTGTGTCCAAAATCTATCTGTTTTGAATTTCGCAGCAAAAATAATGCATTTCCATATCAAAAGCAAAATCATCCACTTCATAAAAAACTCTAAACAAGCTGATAACCAGCTTAGAAGGGCAAGTCATCAGTTTCCTGTGAAAAGTCAAAGTCTTTATTTTCATTCCTGTCAGTTGCAGGTGTTGAGGTGTCGCGCGGTGATGACGATTGTGCAGCATTTTGATTATAACTTCCGGAATTGTAACCTTCGCCACCGGAATTACTCTTGGAAATCAGATTCATTTTTTCGGCCAGTATTTCCGTGATATATTTCGTTACTCCCTGTCCGTCAGTATATTGTCTTGTCCTTATTTTACCTTCTACAAACATCAAATCGCCTTTGGCATATACCCTTCGCTTTTCATCAATATCATTTGCCAGGTTGCCCCAGGCTACCACATTATGCCATTCCGTTTGATCCTGCCATTGTCCGTTTCTGTCACGGTAGCGCTCGCTTGTGGCCATGGTTACGGTCATTTTTTTTCCGCCATTATCGAATGAAATTACTTCGGGATCTTTACCAAGTCGTCCGATAAGCATTACTTTGTTTAGTCCAGCCATTTCGTGTTAATTTTTATTACAATTATCAAATAGGGATTCATTATCCTGTAAAAACCGATCTATCAAACGGGGCATCGGATAATTTACTAGCTCCGTTTGGGAAACCAAAGATAAAGAATTATTTTTCAAAACTTCAAAACCGCTTTTGCATTTCACCACATAAAAACTTACCATCAGCTGTTGATGCGTAAGTACATGCTTTCGAAGGCCGGGTAAAGGTTTCACTTCTTGGGCAATAGCTTTAATGTTTTGGAAAAACGCTTCATTTTCCAGTTCGTGCAACTCTTTTTTTTCGCTGGTTTCAATACACGGAAAATCATACAAACCCTGCCACACATCGCCCGCCTTTCTGTGCCTTAAAAAAGTAAAGCACTGCGATTCCAGTTGCCCGATTAAAACAAAATAATTCAGAAAACGTTTCCGGACTTTTATTTTATTCACTTTAACAGGCAACTGATCTACTTTTTTCCGTTCAAAAGCCAAACAGATTGATTGCAGCGGACAAATTTCACAATCTGGTGATTTTGGTATGCATTGTAAAGCTCCAAACTCCATCAGCGCCTGATTGAAATTACCCGGACATTTTTTATCCAATAAACTATCAGCCAATGCTTTAAAATGCTTTTTCCCCTGGGGAGTATCAATTGGATTCTCGACATCAAAAATGCGGGAGATAACGCGATATACATTTCCGTCAATCACCGGAACAGGCTTCTCAAAAGCAATTGAAGCAATTGCCGCCGCTGTGTATTCACCAATTCCTTTAAGTTTTTGCAATTCAGCAATTGTTTTCGGAAAAACACCATTATAATCATGCAAAACTTGTTTGGCAGCAGCCAGCAAATTGCGGGCGCGTGAATAATATCCCAAACCTTGCCACATTTTTAAAACTTCCTGCTCCGAAGCTGTAGCAAGTTGCTCTACATCAGGCCAACGCTGAACAAAACGCAAATAGTAGCTAAGTCCCTGTTCTACACGTGTTTGCTGCAATATCACTTCAGATATCCATATCTTGTACGGGTCAGATGTATCACGCCAAGGCAAGTCGCGTTTATTTTGATTGTACCAATTTAATATTTGTAAACTCAAATCGATCATATCGAATTTATTATTATTGAGTAGCTTAGAGATAAAAAAAAGTTAAAAGATCTTTTTGAATAAAAAAATGTTTTTACCTTTGCCATCCAAATAAAATTCACATTTCTAATCTTTTAAAGTTTTAAAGATATGACAAAAGCAGAAATCGTAGCAGATATTGCTAACAAAACAGGTGTTGAAAAAGTAGCCGTTCAGGCGGTAGTAGAATCCTTTATGGATGTAGTAAAAAACGCAATGGTGAATGGTGAAAATGTTTACCTGAGAGGCTTCGGAAGCTTTACTATCAAAAGAAGAGCTGAAAAAACCGGAAGAAATATCTCCAAAAACACCACAATCATTATCCCTGCACACAACATTCCTGCTTTCAAACCAGCCAAAACTTTTGTTAACGAGGTCAAAGGCAGCGTAAAATAATTTAGTTCTATTCATTAAAAAAGATTGTCATGCCAAGCGGGAAAAAAAGAAAAAGACACAAGATGGCTACCCACAAACGGAAAAAACGTTTGAGGAAGAACAGACATAAAAAGAAATAGTTTTCTATGTCATTGATTTTTGAATAACACAATGTCGGAACAAAATCCGGTATTGTGTTATTCGGTTTTATCAATTTGTACTGAACTCCACTCCTATTATCTAATAACTTAAGCTGCTAAAAAGCAGCAGCACAATAAAATAAATATCAAGTGAACAGGGAACTCATCATAGATTCTCGTGCTTCGGAAGTGGACATCGTTCTTTTAGAAGATAAACAGCTAGTAGAACTCCACAAGGAGAAAACCAACAACAATTACGCAGTAGGTGATGTGTATCTGGGTCGTGTAAAAAAAATAATGCCCGGGCTCAATGCCGCCTTCGTTGATGTTGGTTACGAAAAAGATGCCTTTCTACATTACCTGGATCTGGGACCCCAGATTCGTTCTTTGAATAAATACACCAAACTGGCACTCAGCGGCAAAGCTGCTCAGGTGACCATGGATAATTTCAGGCTTGAACCTGATATCGAAAAAACAGGGAAAATCACTCAAGTTTTAGCAACTGGCGCTCAAATTCTTGTTCAAATCGCAAAAGAACCCATTTCGACTAAAGGACCTCGTATCTCCTCCGAAATATCTTTTGCAGGAAGATACCTCGTGCTCGTCCCTTTTTCGAGCCGGATTTCCATCTCACAAAAAATAAGAAGCAGCGAAGAACGCAACCGCCTCAAAAGATTGATTCAATCTATCAAGCCTAATAATTATGGAGTGATCATTCGTACAGTTGCTGAAAATAAAAAAGTTGCCGAACTGGATGCCGACCTCAGATCGCTGGTGGAAAAGTGGGAAAAAACCACACAAAAATTGCAAAATGCCACGCCTCCTGTAAAAATTATCAGCGAGCTCGACCGCACTTCTGCCATTTTGCGCGACCTGCTCAATGAATCTTTCAACAGCGTCCATATCAACGAAAACACACTGTTTGAAGAAACAAGAAATTTTATCCAGACGATTGCTCCTCAAAAAATTGATATCGTCAAGCTATACAAAGGTAAGGAACCCATTTTTGAACATTTTGGTGTAGATAAACAAATAAAAGGCCTTTTCGGAAAAACTGTAACCATTCGTAGTGGTGTTTATCTGATTATAGAACATACCGAAGCCATGCACGTGATCGATGTGAACAGCGGTCATCGTGTTAACAAAGAAAACAGCCAGGAAGAAAATGCCCTGGAAGTAAATCTGGAAGCAGCCACAGAAATAGCGCGTCAATTGCGTCTTCGCGATATGGGTGGTATTATTGTAGTTGATTTTATCGACTTGCACGATGCCAAACACCGCCGCGAGCTTTATCAAAAGCTAAAAGACGAAATGGCACGCGATCATGCCAAGCACACCATACTGCCTCCAAGTAAATTTGGATTGGTGCAGATCACTCGTCAGCGCGTACGTCCTGAAATGAATGTGGAAGTGCTCGAAAGCTGCCCCGTTTGTGAAGGTACCGGGAAAATTAAACCCAGTATAATTTTTACAGACGAAATTGAAAACAATCTGAAATACCTGCTGCAGGATCAGAATGAAAAAGCCATTACAATTGCCGTTCATCCATTTATTTATGCATATCTCACAAGGGGTATTGTCTCCATTCGTAGAAAATGGGCCTGGAAGTACCGTAAAACAATTCGGGTGAAGGCAATGGCAAATTATCATATGTTGGAATATAAATTTTTCAACCTGAATAACGAAGAAATTAAAATTTAATAATTAGTTAGTCAACGACTGCAACAACTCTTCATGGAAATAGTATTAAGCGGAATTCGACCCACAGGCAAGCTTCATCTCGGCAATTATTTTGGTGCTGTAAAAAACTTTGTGAAGATGCAGGAAACGCACAATTGCTTTTTCTTTATCGCTGATTATCACTCACTTACTACACATCCCAAGCCCAATGACCTTCATGGCATTGTAAAGCAGGTGTTAGCCGAATACCTAGCCGCCGGACTTGATCCTGAAAAAGCCACGCTCTACATCCAAAGTGATCTGCCAGAAATTGCTGAATTATACCTGATTCTGAATATGAATGCTTATCTGGGAGAATTGGAGCGCGTTACAACTTTCAAGGAAAAAGCCCGCAAACAACCCGAAAATGTAAATGCCGGTTTGCTCACCTATCCCACTTTGATGGCAGCAGATATCATCATACATAAAGCCAACAAAGTGCCGGTGGGTAAGGATCAGGAGCAAAACCTGGAGATGACCAGGACTTTTGCCCGTCGTTTCAACCGCATGTATAAAGAAGATTTTTTTCCAATTCCTCAAGCCTATAATTTTGGTGAACAATTGGTTAAAATTCCTGGTTTGGATGGTAGCGGAAAGATGGGAAAATCAGAAGGTGAAAGCAATGCTATCTTTCTGGCTGATGACCCCAAAGTGATTCGCAAAAAGGTGATGCGGGCTGTTACTGATAGTGGTCCAACTAAACCAAATCAGGAAAAACCCGAACCTATCCAAAATCTGTTTTCCTTATTGAAAGTAGTTTCAAAACCTGATGTAGTGGACCATTTCGATGCTGCCTACAACAATTGCAGCATTCGTTATGGCGACCTGAAAAAGCAACTTGCGGAAGATATTATTAGCTTTACTGAGCCATTGCGTGATAAAATCCTGTCGCTTTCGGGTGATGAGGTTGCTATTAGCAAAGCAGCGCGTATCGGTGCCGACAAAGCACGCGAAAGTGCACGTAAAACAATAAGGGAAGTAAGAGAAATAATTGGTTTCAGACCTTTTTGATAAAATTACTGCCAATGAGTGAAACATGGAAATCGCAATTTAACAGATTCATAACCATTCTGCTGAGGCTGGGTTTTATTGCATACCTGATTTTTACCTTGTATCCCTACATCACAAATCCGGGTTTTGAAAGTGAATTTCCCAACTGGATCATTCGTTGGAGCTTAATCATTTTGCTTGGTGCCATTTTTTTGCTGGCAATGGTTTTAAAACGTTCCGACTTTTTTCGCTATGGTTTTTTTATCTTACTTATTGCTGCCGCATTTAATTTATTTATGGTCTTTCTAAAACCTGGTTCGCTAAGCTATTCGTTGTTGCACTTCTATGCCATTGCAACAGCCGTATATTTTGTTTCGAGAGATATCCGCCTTGAGGCCGGTAGCAAACGAAAACACCATAAAACCCGCGACAAAAATCATTAATTGATTTATGCCAAAAAATATTTCTACCACCAAAGCTGTCGAAAGAGCCATTTTAGTTGCAATTTCAACGCAAAATCAGTCCAAAGAAAAAACCGATGAATATCTGGACGAACTGGCATTTCTGCTCGAAACAGCAGGTGGCGAGCCTGTTGCCCGCTTTATTCAGGCCTTGGACAAACCTAATGTAGCTACTTATGTAGGTACAGGAAAACTGGATGAGATTTCACAGTTTGTAAAAGCCGAAAACATTGATTTGGTTGTATTTGATGATGAACTCGGATCATCCCAACTTCGAAATATTGAAAAAGCTTTACAAGTAAAAATCCTCGACCGTACCAATCTCATTCTGGATATTTTTGCTAAAAGAGCACGCACAGCTTACGCCAAAACACAAGTTGAATTGGCGCAATACCAATACATGCTTCCCCGCCTTACGCGAATGTGGACACACCTCGAAAGGCAAAAAGGAGGAATTGGCTTGAGAGGCCCCGGCGAAACAGAAATTGAAACTGACAGACGTATCATCAGAGATAAAATCAGTTTGCTGAAAAAAAGACTCGAAGAAATTGATGTGCAGCAAGCCGAACAGCGCAAAAACAGAGGAAAACTCATTCGTGTGGCTCTGGTTGGCTATACCAATGTTGGCAAGTCAACAATTATGAATTTGTTAAGCAAATCAGAGGTCTTTGCAGAGAATAAGCTCTTTGCCACACTGGATACTACCGTTCGCAAAGTGGTTGTTGATAATTTACCTTTTTTGCTCTCCGACACTGTTGGTTTTATTCGCAAACTGCCGCACAATCTGATCGAATCGTTTAAATCAACACTGGATGAAACCAGAGAATCAGATGTGCTGTTGCATGTGGTTGATATTTCACATCCTGATTTTGAATCGCAGATAGAAACCGTAAACGAAACTCTGGCGGAAATCGGTGCAGGCGATAAAAAAACAATCCTGGTTTTCAATAAAACGGATGCTTATACCTGGAAAGAAAAAGAAGCCGATGATTTGAGCCCCGAAACTGCCCCCAACCTCTCTCTTGAGCGTTTGAAAAGTTCGTGGATGGCCAAAACCAACAACAATTGTATTTTTATCTCGGCCAAAGAAAGAATCAATTATCAGGAATTCAGAGCTTTACTCTACAAAGAAATTCGTGATATACATGCCATTCGTTATCCCTACGACGAGTTCCTTTATTGATCAACTAGTCGAACCGGAATTTTGCCCTAATTTTGCTTGATGCAATTCATAGATACACATACTCATCTTTATCTCGAAGATTTTGATGCCGATCGCAATAAAGTCATCGAAAAGGCTGTTGCCCGCGGCATTAATCGTTTTTTACTGCCCAATATCGACCAATCCTCCATTGATCCTATGTTAGAACTTTGCAAAGCTTTTCCTGATTCCTGTTTTCCGATGCTCGGACTGCACCCGACATCAGTAAAAGGCGACTGGAAAATTCAACTTAATCTCTTCGAAAAATTATTGCAAGAAAGTCCCTCAACTTATATTGCTATCGGAGAAATTGGTCTGGATTTTTATTGGGATAAAAGTTTTTCTGCCCAACAAATTGAAGCGCTGCGCATTCAGTTCGATTGGGCTAAAAACCTACACCTTCCAGTAGCGATTCACACGCGCGATGCCTTCCCTGAAATGCTTGCAGAGATAAAAGAAGCGCAAGACGGAAACCTCAAAGGAGTTTTACACTGTTTTATGGGTAGTTTGGAAGAAGCACAAAAAGCAATCGATCTGGGTTTTTATCTCGGAATTGGAGGCGTGCTTACCTATAAAAAATCTGATTTGCCTGAGGTCGTGAAACAAGTTCCTCCAGAACGTTTGATTCTGGAAACAGATGCTCCTTATTTACCACCAGTTCCCTATCGGGGCAAACGCAACGAAAGCGCTTTTCTTTTCGAAACTGCTGTAAAACTTGCTGCTACACGCGAAATGGATTTAGATACGCTGGCTGACATCACTACCAAAAATGCTATCGAACTTTTTAATCTTCTACAATCATGAACCTGGAACAAAACACATCATTACTAGTCATTTATACAGGTGGTACGATTGGCATGGTGCAAAATCCGATGAGTGGCGCGCTATCTCCATTCAATTTCAATGATATTTACGAGCAACTGCCGGTTCTGAAAGAGTTTGGATATCATATTGATTTTCATTCATTTGATCCATTAGTGGATTCCTCCAATATGAAACCTGAGTTTTGGATAAGGCTGGCTTTGCTAATAGAAAAACATTACGAAGAGTATGATGGTTTTGTTGTGCTACACGGCTCTGACACCATGGCCTATACCGCTTCGGCACTGAGTTTTATGCTCGAAAACCTGAATAAACCTGTGGTTTTCACCGGATCCCAATTGCCAATGGGAGTTATCAGAACAGATGGGCGCGAAAACTTTTTAGCAGCTATCGAAATTGCAGCTGCAAAAGATGATGAACTGGCAATGGTTCCTGAAGTAAGTATCTATTTCGAAAATCATCTGATGCGCGGAAATCGCACTACAAAATTCAATGCAGAGCATTTTAATGCTTTTGTGAGTGGAAATTACCCTTTGCTGGCCGATGTGGGTGTACATATCAAATACCACAGGAACAATATTATAAAACCCAATTTCAAAAAATTAAAAGTTCACACTACTCTTGATTACAATGTGAGTATTTTAAAATTATTCCCGGGCATCAGTGAGTCTGTGGTAAAAAGCACACTGGAAATTCCCGGTCTAAAGGCGCTCATCCTCGAAACCTTTGGCTCCGGAAATGCACCCACTGATCCCTGGTTTATTGATGCGCTTCAAGAGGGAATAAATAAAGGACTAATCATTTTTAATGTTACACAGTGTAAATCTGGCTCGGTTGCACCTGGTCGATACGAAACCAGCCTCCAACTGCAACGTATTGGCGTTGTGGGTGGATATGATATAACAACGGAATCCGCTCTGGCCAAGTTAATGTACCTTATAGGAGAAGGCTATCCGCAAGAAAAAGTCATTCGTTTGCTGCAACAGTCTATCAGAGGCGAAATGACTACCGAAAACAAGTAATCTTTCGCAGCTGGAGCAAGAAACTTTGTGCACCCGATTACGCAAAAATCCTTAGCTTTGTTGCTCAAACCGAAATGTATAAACCACAGTACCATGAAAAGAATCAGTATTGCCATTTTGGCATTTTTATTCAGCCTTAATGTTTGGGCAGATGAGCTTGTTTTGATCCAGTTTTCAGATCAGCAAGCCTCAAAAACTTACATTGAAAATCCTGCAATTCACGTCCATCATATTGGGCAAAATTTTTTAATCGCAAGTGCACCGGACAATCTTGTTCGAGAAGCCACCATTTTAGATCACAGTGCCTGGGAACCCGGCGAGAATTATTTTATCCTTTTTGGCTATCCTACTGATCTGGAAGCTCATTTATCATTTAATCAGGCGGATGTAGAAATTCTTTATTCCAGCGATTATTTTTCGGTATTGCAAATTCAGAAATCAAAAACCTCATCGCTGATTCCTTTTAAAAACGATGGCCTGGTTCAAATCCATCCAACTGTTGCCAGCTGGCCAAAAACGCTTCACTTTAGCTCACAAAAAAGTATTGATCCTGATCCTTTCGTTGTTTCTCTGCTTGAGGAAGTAAGTGCCGAAAATATTACAGCTACCGTACAACAGCTCGAAAATTATGGTACCAGAAACGCATATACAAGCCAAAGTATTGAAGCTCAAAACTGGATCAAACAGGAATTGGAAAATTTAGGACTATCTGTTGAACTTCAAGACTTTACTATGCCTTCTGGCAGTGCCAGCGATAATGTTATTGCCACACTTACAGGTACAAAATATCCGGAAGAGTATGTTGTTTGCGGCGGACATTACGATTCCTACAACAACGGGGGTGCTGCACCCGGTGCCGACGACAATGCTTCAGGAACTGCAGGAGTAATGGAAATTGCCCGCATTTTAAGTCAATATACTTTTGATCGTACAATAATTTTCTGTGCTTTTTCAGGAGAAGAATATGGGCTTTATGGCAGCGCTGCCTATGCACAGGCTGCAGCTCAGCAGGGAATGGACATTCATGGATATTTCAATCTGGACATGATTGGATATCTTCAAAATGGAAGCTACATTCACACCGACCTGATCTATCCGCCTTCTGCACAAGAACTAGCTGATTTCTATACCGAAGTTGCAGGCGTTTACCTCCCGGATTTCGCTATCGAACCAGGTATGCTCGTAGGTGGCGACAGTGATCACACCTCTTTTAATAATAATGGTTACATGGGTATTTTCCCTTTCGAAGACAGTGATAATCACAGCCCATACATCCACTCATCCAACGATTTGGTTGGTCCTAGTTATAATAATGAAGAACAAGCCAAAGTATTTACACAAGCTTCTCTTGCTTCGATAGTTACTATGGCCAACAGGCTTAACCCGCCACGCAATCTGGTAGCCTTGCCCGGAGATGCCAAAGTAAATCTGGAGTGGGATCCACTGGTAGATGCAGCATATTTTAGAATATACAGAAACGATGTTTTAGTTGATTCTACAGAAGAAACCACCTACCTGGATGAAGGATTGGAAAATTTTCTGCTTTACAACTATTTCGTTACTGCGATTTACGAGGAAAGCGGCGAGGAATCGTATCCTTCCAATATTGCCAGTGCCACCCCTGCACCTCCAATTGCATTACCGGTTTTTATCGATTTTGAAAACGGACTTCCCTATTGGGAATTAAGCGATAGTTGGGGGCTTACGACTGATGATTATTACTCCAGCAATCATTCCTTAACAGAAAGTCCACAGGGAGAATATCCCAACTCCGTTGAATCTACAGCAACACTCAATGCTCTTGATATGAGCAATATGACTGTCGCTAATCTTTCGTTTTGGACCAAATACGAGCTGGAAACCAACTATGACTATATGTATCTTGAAATAACCACAAATGGAATAAACTGGACTATTTTGGAAACATTCAATGGAAATCAAAACAGCTGGACACAAAAATTTTACGACCTCGAAGACTATTTAGGAATCTCCTACGTACAATTACGCTTTAGGTTTAAAAGCGACAATTACGTTACCGAAGAAGGGATGTTTATCGATGATTTCGGGATCACAGCAACTTATGTTGGCCTACCAGATTTGGCAATAAACTGGAAGCTTTATCCAAATCCGGCACAGGAAAAGCTCATTATTGAAGGTTTTGAAGGATCTTCAGCTGAATATTTTATCATAAATGCTGCCGGCAAAACAGTTAAAACTGGTGTAATTTCCAGCAATAAAACAACCATAAATTTGTTTGATCTGAGTGCCGGAACTTATATTTTCAGACTTTCAGATGGTCAAAGTAATAACGAACAGGTATTTATTGTTAAGGATTTGAAACAATAATTTATTAGATCAAATTTAGAATGGATTCAAACTAAATGTAACAGAAAGAGAATCCTGACTAAATCCTAAAAAAAGTGTATTTTTGGCCTCTGATTTTAGCCAGCAGATGCTAAAACGTTCTATTGAGGCATGGAGAGGTGGCCGAGCGGTTGAAGGCGCACGCCTGGAAAGTGTGTATACTCCAAAAGGGTATCGCGGGTTCGAATCCCGCCCTCTCCGCATATTTTTTTTAACTAAAAAACAAAGTAGCTTCTAATTAATGCTTGTTTTTTTTGATATTATTCATACTTTTGTTGTTCTTGAATTATTTAATAACCAAATAATATTAACCACTCAAACGGAGTTTAAAGTAGTAATCAACATCATTTTTAACTATGAAAAAAATCATTGCTTTACTTACAATCGCAGGCGTGATGACCTTTGGAACCAGCACAATCATGTTTGCTCAGGATGCAGACCCTGATATTACAGCGGCCGACACCACAGCAGTTGTGGAAGAAGTTGCTGCAGAAGAAACTGTAGAAATGCAGGCAGCACCAGAAAAACCACAAACTTTCCATGAAGTTTTAAAAGAAAAATTCATCGAAGGTGGTCCGGAATTTATGGGTATCGTATTGCTTACCTTAATTTTTGGTCTTGCTATCAGCATTGAGAGAATCATCTATTTGACGCTGAGCACCACTAACACTAAAAAATTGCTCAGCAGTATTGAGTCAGCGCTGGAAAGCGATGATGGTGTTGATAAAGCTAAAGAAATCTGTCGCACCACACGCGGACCTGTAGCCAGTATTTTCTACCAGGGACTCATGCGTTACGATTCGGGTGTTGAAGAGGTTGAAAAATCCATCGTTTCATACGGTTCTGTTATCACAGGACGTCTGGAAAGCGGAGTAAGCTGGATTTCGCTCTTCATTGCTCTAGCACCTATGCTCGGGTTTATGGGTACAGTAATTGGTATGATTCAGGCCTTTGATGACATCGCTGCTGCTGGTGATATTTCTCCTGTGGTTGTTGCAACTGGTATCAAAGTAGCCCTTTTGACTACTGTATTTGGTCTTATCGTTGCAGTTATTCTTCAGATTTTCTACAACTATATCATATCGAAAATTGATAATCTTGTAAACGATATGGAAGACAGTACCATTACCTTTATGGACATTATAAACAAATACGCAAAAAAATAATAACTATGGTTGACAAACTATCAAAATACGCCAACTGGGTGCTTTATGTGTTGATGGCCGTGTCAGCAGTACTGGCTGTGCTGTTCTATATGGAATCATTAGATACATCCAGGTTTTTGCAGTGGAGTTATTTTTTGATGATCACTGGGATAATAGTTGCAATTGCTTCTCCGGTTTATGAGTTATTCCTGTCACCTAAGAATATCATCAAGCTTTTGGTAATTCTTGTTGTGGTTGCAATATTAGGCTTTATTGCCTATAGCCTGGCAGGAAACACCTTTAGCGAAACTAAACTGGAACTACTCAAGATCACCGAACAAACCTCACGCAATGTTGGTATGGGTATTATTTTTACCTATATTGCTTTTGCAATTGCCCTGCTGGCAATTGCATTCTCGAGTATATTAAAAATCTTTAAATAATCAATTATGGCTAGAAGATCAACCCCCGAAATTAATGCGGGTTCAATGGCTGATATTGCATTCCTCTTGTTGATCTTCTTTCTGGTGACAACAACAATGGATGTGGATACCGGTATTACACGCCGTCTCCCTCCTCCTGTTGAAAATCCTGAAGAAGACATAGAGATTAAAGAGAGAAACATCCTTAACGTTCTCGTAAATAAAAATGACCGTTTGCTGGTTGATGGCAAAATAGGGAGTATCGCAACTTTAAAAGATGTTGCCAAAAAATTTATGATTCCCGTTTATCCAGATGATCCAAATCATCCGGAAACAGAGTTAAAAACCATTAACCTTATTGGTGAAATTCATACCAGCAAGGGAGTTATTTCATTGAAAAATGATCGCGGTACGTCTTATAAAATGTACATCGCGGTACAAAATGAGTTGGCGCGTGCGTTTAATGAACTTAAAGATGAAATGGCACAGAAATATTTTGGAACCAGTTATAATAATCTCCTCAATGAGGACGAAATAAAAGCCATTAATGAAGCTGTGCCTGTGCGTATCAGTGAAGCAGAACCCGAAAATATAGGAGGCAGGTAAGATGTCAAAATTTAAGACAAAAAAAGGTAAAGGTTTACCAGCTATCAATACCTCCTCGTTGCCTGATATCATTTTTATGTTGTTGTTTTTCTTTATGGTTACAACAGTAATGAGAGAAGTTACCCTGCGTGTAAAAGTGAGATTACCGCAGGCCACTGAGGTACAAAAGCTGGAAAAAAAATCCCTGGTGATGTTTATCTACATGGGACCTCCAACAAATACTGCCGTTTATGGTACAGAATCACGTATCCAACTCAACGACCAGTTTGCCCGCGTTGAAGACGTCCCCGAATTTATTGCCCGCGAGCGTGAGGCCAGAAACGAAGCCGACCGTAACTTCCTGACTACTTCGCTCAAGGTACACAGCGAAACCAAAATGGGTATCGTTACTGATGTGAAACAGGAATTGCGAAAAAGCGGTGCCTTTCGTATTAATTACTCTACTTTGAAAAATCAGAAATAATCTGATGTATTACTTTACTTATAAAAGGCATTGATTGAAACCAATGCCTTTTTTTATGTCTTAATTTTCTGCTTTTGTGATTGCTTTTCGGGCAGTAAAAACAATTCCTGCACTAACGAGTATTAAACTCAGTACAACAGCCCAATACGAATCTACAGCTCCAAAACTTTCCATTTCGATCAGGATAAAGCCATTATGATTTAAGTAATAGACAATAACCGCAGTGCCATTATTTACGAAATGCATTAGAATAGGCACCCATAAGGATTTGGAATAATAGAAATAATAACCCATAAAAAGACCCAGAACAACTCGCGGCAAAAGCCCGAAAAACTGTAGGTGCATCATGCCAAACAACAGCGAGGTGATAAAAATCCCAAGATGGACATTTTTAAACAACCGAATAAATAAAGGCTGCAGCGCACCTCTAAACAACAATTCCTCTCCAATTGCAGGGATAATGGCAATCATAAACAGATTAAATACCAGACCCGAAATCGTTGTTACCTGTAGAAATTGCTCACTCAGCAAAGCGGCCTGTTCCTCTTTATCCGTCATCCATTGCCCAAGAGCAGCCATAGACTCAGGCAAGTGCATCTGATGATTCAATTCGCCTAAAAAATGTATCAGCGGAAGGCAAATATACATCGTTAGCACACCAAAAAGTATAATTTCAGTCTTTGGAGATTTATTGAATCCCAAATTTTTTAAAGGAACTCTACTAACAAGCAGACTATAAAACAAAGGTGGAAAAACAAATAGCCCGAGTTGTCCGCAGATTTGCATCATGCGTGCTATTTGCAAACCTTCCGATGTGCCGGGATCAAGAAAGATTTGATCCACAGGCAAGCCATAAAACAATGCCGACAGCACCAAACCCGTCAACATTCCAATCAGCGCTCCAAAAAGCAATAATCCTAATAAAATAAACAACTTCAAGACAGCTGAGGTGTGCTCAAAAATTGGAGTCATAACACAGGTTTAGCAGGTATAATATTCAGAATCCACAAAGTTAGTATTTTTGCAAACCATTTAAGAATCGCTAAAACAAATACTGTGATAAAAATCGGTAAAATTACCCTCAAAGAATTCCCGGTTTTACTGGCTCCTATGGAAGACGTGAGTGATCCGCCTTTCAGGTATGTGTGTAAAATGTTTGGTGCAGATATTATGTACACAGAGTTCATCTCGTCAGAAGGATTGATAAGAGATGCAGCTAAAAGTGTAAAAAAACTTGATTTTAATGAATTTGAACGCCCTATTGGGATTCAGATTTTTGGCCACGACATAGATTCTATGGTAAAGGCAGCACTTTATGCCGAAAGTGTTTCGCCCGATATTATTGACATCAACTTTGGCTGTCCGGTGAAAAAAGTAGCTTCAAAAGGAGCTGGCTCGGGTATTATGAATAATATCCCCAAAATGATTGCCATGACAGAGGCTGTGGTAAAGGCCGTAAAGCTTCCGGTAACTGTAAAAACCCGTCTGGGCTATGATGAAGACAAAAAGGAAATTGTAGAAATTGCCGAAAAATTACAGGATGTTGGCATCCAGGCGCTTACTATTCATGGACGGCTCAGAACTACTCGCTCCAGTGTGCCGGCCGACTGGACATTGATTGGAAAAGTGAAAGAAAACCCACGCATGAAAATCCCTGTTTTTGGCAATGGGGATGTCGTTGATGGGCCATCTGCCAAATATTTTAAAGACACCTATGGTGTTGACGGATTGATGGTTGCGCGGGGAAGCTATGGCAATCCGTGGATTTTTCATGAAATTAAACATTACCTGAAAACGGGAGAATTACCTGAAAATCCTGATATCCATGAGCGTGTTCGCATCAGTAAAATACAACTCGAACGTTCAATTGAATGGAAAGGCGAACGCCAGGCATTAATGGAAATGCGCAAGCACTGGAGCGACTATTTCAAAGGATATCCTAATTTTAAACCATTCAGAATTAGAATGATGCAAATTGAAGAGGCCGAACCAATGTTTGAACTTCTGGAAAAAATCGTGCGCTATTATGATGGCATCGATCTGAGTAAGCAAACAGATGAAAACGCCCCTATTTCAGATCTTCCTTCAACCAGCCATCAGTAAATAAATCTCTTAACCGAACAGGTTTCTGCAAATGATAGGTTTGCAATCCAAGTAATTTTGCAGATTCAATATGCCCGAGGGTATCATCAATGAACAAGGTTTCCTCTGGTAGTAATCTATGCTGATTCATCACAAACTCAAAAATCTCCGGATTCGGTTTGCTTAAATGCAAATCGAAAGAAAAATATGCTTTATGAAACAACTGATCAAACTCCCTATATCCAAACCGGAGCTGTAAATCTCTCACATACACATCATAATGTATTTCGTTAGAATTGCTAAGCAAAAAAATGTTATAATGTTCCTTTGCCTGCTCAATCACACGGATACGCTCCTTTGGGATATCCAGTAAAAGCGCATTCCAGGCATCATCGATGTCCTGATCACATAATTCTAATCCAAGATAGGATCTTATTTTCTTGCGAAATGTCTCTGGCGTAAGGATACCACGTTCAAACTTGTCCAAAATCTGCTCTTTGAATTCAGTTTTCCCGAGAAGATCAACATCCTCAAATCCTAATTTTTGAAACTCCTTAAGGGTTTGAATCGGATCAATATCAAGGACAACCCCTCCAAAATCGAAGAGTATGTTTTTTACAGGCTGGATGTTTGCCATTGTGCTTAATTTTTTGTTGCAGAAATAAGAAGCAAATATGTAACTTTGCAGCTTCAAAACAAAAGAATCTGGAT
>JACCQN010000052.1 GCA_015709215.1 Bacteroidales bacterium | reverse complement strand
TGGCTTCACAATTTTCCCTTACAGCTTATTTTATAGGTTGCTTGCGGATTTAAGGAAGAAACCATAAAGGGTTTAAATTTGGCAGATTAGCTTAACTTTGTCCGCTGCGGCGTGTTGCCCGGACTTTCAAAAGAATAACACATGAAGTTACGTTCCGAAAATTTGGTTAAAAAATATCGTCAGCGCACGGTTGTAAAAAGTGTTTCAGTTGAAGTAAATCAAGGTGAAATCGTTGGTTTATTGGGGCCAAACGGTGCAGGAAAAACCACAACGTTTTATATGATTGTGGGGCTTATAAAACCGTTTTCGGGACATGTTTATCTGGACGATAAGGATATTACGGAGTTGCCAATGTATAAACGTGCACAGCATGGAATTGGTTATTTGGCGCAAGAAGCATCGGTTTTCAGGCAGATGAGTGTAGAAGACAACATCTTGTCGGTGATGCAGTTCAGGAAGGGAATGACAAAAGCGCAGCAACATGAAAAAATGGAAAGCCTTTTAGAAGAGTTCGGATTGCAGCATATACGCAAAAGTAAAGGAATTCAGCTCTCGGGAGGAGAAAGAAGACGTACGGAAATTGCGCGTGCCCTGGCAGTTGACCCGAATTTTATTTTACTCGATGAACCTTTTGCCGGCGTTGATCCGATTGCTGTTGAAGATATTCAACAAATCATCGGAAAATTGCGCGAAAAAAACATCGGCATTCTAATCACAGATCATAATGTTCACGAAACGCTTTCAATTACTGACAGGGCTTATTTACTTTTTGAAGGTTCTATTTTAAAGGCCGGAACATCCGAAGATCTTGCTTCGGACGACCATGTGAGAAAAGTATATCTGGGACAAAATTTTGAGCTTCGTAAAAAATAATTATTGCTGAATATCAGCTAAAAAAACCACCAGCGACAAAAAAAGGTAAATCAAAATAATAAAAGGAATTGCCAGAGCCTGGAAGACAAAAATAAGACCGAGCGAGACTGCCAAAAAAAACCAGCGGATTTCATTTCCTCTCCAGCTCATTTTTTTAAACTTTAAACCAAATAATGGCAGGTTAGAAACCATCAAAACAGAGACCATTAAAGCAATCCCTATATAAAAATAAGTATTGGTCAATATCATATAAAGTAATGATTGACCTTCGTACAATTGTGTACGGATCAAAGGAAGAGAGGCAATAAGCAGGCCGGAAGCAGGTGATGGCAGGCCTTTAAAATTTTCTGTTTGCGATTCATCTAAATTGAATTTTGCAAGCCGATAAGCTGTAAAAAGTGGAATGATAAAAGCAATGAAAGGCAAAACGTCGAATCCATCAATTTCCCAGCTTATTCGACCATGGCTCATCAAAATCAGTTTGTATAAAATAAAGGCCGGTGCCACACCAAATGAAACCAAATCTGCCAGCGAATCCAATTGCTTTCCTATGTTTGAATAAGCCTTGAAAAAGCGCGCTGAAAATCCATCCATAAAATCAAAAACAGCTGCAATAAAAATCAGGTAAGCAGCTTGATCTAAATGCCCTTCAAACACAAAGTAGATCGCTAAAATTCCGGAAAGCAAATTGAGCAAGGTCAGGAGATTTGGAAGGAATTTAAAGAATCTCATAGGTCAGGTTTTCATGGATTTCTTAGGTCAAAAGTACATGATTTTTTCTTTCAACCGAAGAGGTTTTCCTGTTGTTGTGCAATTGTATTTCAACCCAGCTTCGAAATTTTTGAAAAAGCTACTTTCGTAGTTGTTGCTGATTGTTGGTTAATTGGCTTTTTTGAAGCATATTGGCATTTTTTGATATTTTTGCCGGAAATAAAAAACAGAAACATGAACAAGAAATTTTACTTTTTGATGGGTTTCTTTGCCCTGATTTTTTTAAAAGCAGAAGCACAGTTTGAAATTTCGGCTGAATTAAGACCTCGTTTTGAAATAAATGATGGTTATGCCGGTGTTCCTACAATTGATACTGAGCCCACATATTTTGTCTCACAACGCAGCCGGATTAACCTCAATTTGAATAAAGAAAAATACCGCATGTATTTCAGTCTTCAGGATGTTCGCGTGTGGGGCAACGACAATATTGCAAGTGGAACAGGTGTGTTTATGAATACCGGTTCAACCGGATTACATCAGGTGTGGGCCGAATTTGATGTGTTTAAAAACTCGCGTATTCGTGTTGGACGCCAAGAGTTTAAATATGATGACCAACGTTTGCTTGCCTGGAGAAATTGGAACCAGTACGCACAAACCTATGATGCATTTTTGTATTCCTACAAAAGAGAAAGCTGGCAGTTTGATGTGGCATTGTCATACAATAACGACGGAACAGGTGCTTTTGGCGTTAACGATTTTAATGTAGATCCTATCGAGAGACGGTTACGTACCCTTAACTTTATCTATCTCAAAAATCAGATTACGGATGAATTCAGCCTGTCAATGCTCAATCTGCTGACTGGTTATCAAAAGGATAAAACATCATCAACAACCTATTTAATGGCAACACAAGGTTTTTTTGGTGAATATAAGAAGAATGCATTCGTCGGAAAGTTTAATGCCTATTACCAATATGGAAAAAGCCAGACTGGCCGAGAAGTATCGGCTTATATGCTTACTGCCGAGGTAGATTATAAAGCCCGGAAACTAAGTATCGGAGCTGGAATTGATATTTTGAGCGGTCAGGATGCAAGTAACACAGATGCTGACTATCAACAAAAATACCATGCATTTGATGTATTTTACGGTGTGCGTTATGCCCGTTATGGCAATATGAATCATTACCTAACTCCGGCAAGCACACTCAATGGCGGTTTAGTGGATATTTATCCAAAACTGGCTTATCATTTTAATCCAAAAAGTACATTTAGCTTACAATATCATTTCTTCTCTCTGGCTACAAAAGTAGGTGATCCACTGGCAAATAATGCTTTGCTCGAAGGTTCTTTGGGAGGTGAATTAGATATGATCTATGCACATAAATTTGCAAAAGAAATTGTGTTAAGCACTGGAATCAGTGTTTATAATACAAATGATACCTTTGCTAAAATAAAAGGAGTTTCTCCAACTGAAATCGAAACTCCGGTTTGGGGTTGGGTTATGCTGACCTTTAAACCCAGCTTGTTTGTTTCGAACAAATAAATGGAACTGATGTATCTTTGCCGGCATTATGAAAGCCGTTAAAGAGATTTCCATCACGCAATTTGATTACGAGCTACCGGAGCATCGCATTGCCCGCTATCCGCTGGAGCAACGCGATGCTTCGAAGCTTTTGGTGCTTAAACAAAACCATTTGTCCCAAACGGTTTTCAATAGGATTGGTGATCATCTGCCTGCGAATGCCTTACTTGTGCTCAACGAAACCAAGGTAGTTCAGGCACGTTTGCGATTTCATACAAAAAATGGTGCAGCAGTCGAACTCTTTGTGCTGGAACCGGCTGATGTTTCAATGGATTTTCAATTGGCTTATGCGCAAATTTCTCCTGTTACCTGGAACTGTTTAGTTGGTAATTCCAAACGATGGTATCAGGGATTGCTCGTAAAAAGCATTACAATCAAAGGCCAATCCATTGATTTAGAAGCAGAGCGAATTAAAAAAAAGGACGGCTATTCTGTTATTCGGTTTTCCTGGTCAGAACCCCAACTTTCATTTGCTGAATTACTTGATGCCGCTGGTGAAACGCCTCTGCCACCCTATTTGAACAGAAAAGCCGAGCCAGACGACAAAACCCGCTATCAAACAGTTTTTGCCCGAATGGAAGGTTCAGTAGCTGCTCCAACTGCCAGCCTGCATTTTACGGATGCACTTTTGGCTGATTTGCAGAAGCAGGGAGTTGAATTTGAAAAACTTATCCTGCATGTGGGCGCCGGAACCTTTAAACCGGTAAGTGCTGCCCAAATTGGTGAGCACCAAATGCATGCCGAGCAGATTCAGGTGAGCCGGCAAGTTCTGCAAAATCTTTTACAAAGCATAAACAGGCCTGTAATTCCGGTTGGCACAACAGCCATGCGCACACTCGAAAGCCTTTATTGGTTTGGCCTGATGCTTTATGAAGATGGCCTGTCAAAACGTGATTTTAACCTTGATCAGTGGTTTCCTTATCAGAATCATCCTGTACTTCCATCGGTTGTAGCTAGTCTTAGTAGGTTAATAGCTTACCTCGATCATCACGCATTGGAAAGCTTCAAAGCCACAACAGCCTTGATGATTGCTCCCGGCTATAAGATAAAAATGGTGAATGGCCTGATTACCAATTTCCATCAACCTAAAAGCACTTTACTTTTGCTAGTTGCGGCTTTGATTGGAGAGCAATGGAAAACAGCCTATCAATATGCATTGGAGCACGATTTTCGTTTTTTGAGCTATGGTGATGCTTGTTTGCTTTTTAAATAGTAAATTTTATCAATAGTAAAGTTGTTATAATGGAGCTGACAAAGCCTAGATATCAAAATATGAGGATTAAAATATCGATCCAAATGGTGTCGATGAATATTTAGCTTAACCCACATTGCGCAGAAAAACCTATTAAGTCAGAAAAATCTGTTAATACCTCCACTAGTTATCAACAATATACGGAGGTAAAATTTGTATGGCACAATATTTCAGTGGGTTACAAAATAAGGCTGTTTTGATTTTAAAATGTAGTCCTGCCTGGCTTGTTGACACTCAGTATATTAACGGCTATTTTTGACTCATGTTTATCAAGACGTTATCGAAATATAACAAAACCACCAAAGAGCAGTAAACCATTTACTAACTCTGCGAAAGCTATCCTTTGAATGGGCAGACACGACACAGAAATATTCGGTTTAGGAAAGTTAGATGAATTAGCCACAGATGATCAGAAAAAACATTTGGGCAATCGCTTCGAGAAGATAATAAAACATCGAAAAGGGTTGTTACTAAAAAAATCAGCAAATGATCAAGTCGAAAAAAGGCCATTCATTATTTTTTATGAGCTAATAAAGCGTAAGCAACGCTACGATGTAAAACCGAATGAGACCGAATGGGAAACGGTAAATGTAGCCTTCCATAAAAAACACTGATGCTCGGGAAGTAGGTGCCAAATGGCTTTGTAAACAAGCATTCGATCAATTGGGGATAAGTGACTTTTTAACGCAGCAAAAGTGGGAGCAAGAAAAAATATCGCTTAGCGCAACCCACATCCGGCATCCGAACTTAAAACGGTGTCTTTTATAAAAGAAAACTCAGCAATTAGCGAAATAACAGGTATAGGAAAAAGCAAACTCACGAAAGATCGGCTCTGCAAAATATCCCACGATCTATGTCGGATAAAAGATCAATTAGAAAAGTACTTATCACCTCGTACTAATTTTGATTAACAATTATTTCCCAACTGATAAGCCATAATAAACAATTAAATTATTGCGCATTTTGCGTAACGCATTTTGCGTAAAGTGTTAAAGTTTTTGTAGCTTTGGTTTTTCAAATTATGCAAGATGACAACGAAGAACCCTTTTCCAACTGTTGAATATATTTCACCTGAATATTTTTGTGACAGAGCAGAAGAGCAAAAAAAAATAAACGAAGCCATCACTAATCAACGGAACATGACTCTGGTTTCGCGGCGAAGGCTTGGGAAAACAGCACTTATCAAACATTGTTTTCAATTGTTGAATGAAAAAGAACCGTATTCGCTTCACTATTTTGATATTTATGCCACTCAAAATCTAAACGATTTTATAAATCTGTTGTCAACATCGCTTGTTGGATATTTTGAATCGAAACCGGAAAGGACGGTGAACAAATTGATTCAACTACTTGGAAAATTCAGGCCCAGGCTTTCCTTTGATGAGCTTTCGGGTATGCCTTTTATTGAGTTGACCCTGCAATCGGAAGCAGATACACACCAAAGTCTGGAAGCAATTTTTGAGTATTTATCGCAACAAAAAAAACATATCGTCATTGCCATTGACGAGTTTCAGCAAATAATCAACTACCCTGAAAAAAACGTTGAAGCGATACTTCGAACTCACCTTCAAAACTGTCCAAATTTAACAATGATTTTCTCGGGTAGTAATAAAAGAATGATTACATCCATTTTCAGTGATTATGCAAGGCCATTTTACCAAAGTTCCAGTTTTTTATTTCTGCAAAAAATTGACAATAAAATATACGCCGACTTCATAAAACATCATTTTCAAAAAGCCGGACGCCATATCACCAATAAATCCATTGATTATATTTTTGAATGGACTTTAGGTCACACCTATTACGTTCAGGAGTTTTGTAATCGACTGTTTGCAAGTGGAAATACAAATATTGAACCTCATCAGTGCAAGCATATTGCCGAGCAGATAATAAAAGAACGCGACCCCTTATACGCCATGTTCAGGAATATTTTAACAAAATCACAGTTTAAACTGTTGCAGGCCATTGCACATGAGCTCGCAGTGAAGCAACCCAATGCTTCAGCATTTATAAAAAGTCACAAGTTAGTGGCTCCCAGCACCGTAAATCGTGCTCTAACAGCTTTGGTAGAGAAAGACCTGATCGATTACGACAATGATGAGTATTCGCTCAATGATATTTTCCTGATGCGATGGCTACAACGACAGCCGTAAATTAGGTTTCCAGTAGCACGGAATCTTTAGAGGGAAAACATCGTCCTTAAAAGAAACTTAAATATAAATGAGGCTTTCTCTGACAGCATTCGCAACTAAATTTTTGAGCATAATTTTTTTATTTTCAGGATATTTTGTACTTTTGTCGGCTCATTTTAAGGTACATCCGGAAAACAGGATGTTTTTCATCCTTAAGACCTTAATTAAAATTTAAAAGTTTAACCCCCCTGATTTGCTGAACCGGACTGTAAAAACAGGTACAAATTGTTTTTAAATGACTGAAAACGAAAAGATTGTCAACGAAGAAAATGCCCAGGAACTACCCCACACTCCTGCCGTCGCCGACGAAACCAAAAGGGAGGAAACTCCCATAGCCGAAACTCCTGAAAATGAGGCTGAAACTGTAGCTGAAAAAGAAACTGAAGTTGAAGTTGAAGCTCTTGCTGAGACTGAAAAAGTTGAAACAGTCGCCGAAAAGACTGAAGAAAAACCAGCCAAAAAAGAAAAAGTAAAACCCACTGTACCAGAAGATTTTGACTGGGACAATATTGGTAAAAAGCGGGAAGTTTACTCCAAATCCGATCGGGAAAAGCTCGAACAAATGTACGACAAAACCCTTAGCTCCATAGGCGATCATGAGGTTATTGACGGCGTTGTAGTTAGCAAAAACAACCGTGAAGTTGTGGTGAATATCGGATTTAAATCTGATGGCGTTATCCCCGTAAATGAATTCCGCTACAATCCCAACCTCAAAATAGGAGATAAAGTAGAGGTTTACGTTGAAAATCAGGAAGGCGTAAATGGTCAGCTGATGCTGTCGCACAAAAAGGCACGTATCCTGCGTTCATGGGATCGCATCAACGAAGCTTTCGAAAAAGAAGAAATCATCAACGGTTATGTGAAGAGCCGCACCAAAGGTGGTCTGATCGTAGATGTATTTGGTATTGAGGCCTTCCTCCCGGGTTCACAGATTGACGTGAAACCAATCCGTGATTATGATATTTATGTGGATAAAACCATGGAATTCAAGGTAGTGAAAATCAACCAAGAATACAAAAACGTGGTAGTTTCGCATAAAGCACTTATCGAAGACGAACTCGAGCAGCAAAAAGCCGAAATCATCAGCAAGCTCGAAAAGGGTCAGGTGCTCGAAGGTACCGTTAAAAATATCACTTCCTATGGTGTATTCATCGACCTGGGTGGCGTTGACGGCCTGATCCATATCACCGACCTCAGCTGGGGACGTATCAATCACCCGGAAGAAATCGTTGAGCTCGACCAAAAAATCAAAGTGGTTATTCTCGACTTTGACGACAACAAAAAACGTATCGCTCTTGGCTTGAAACAGCTCACACCTCATCCATGGGATGCCCTGGACGAAAACCTCAAGATTGGTGACAAAGTGACCGGTAAAGTTGTTGTGATTGCCGATTATGGTGCATTTATTGAAATTGCTCCAGGTGTTGAAGGTTTGATTCACGTTTCAGAAATGTCGTGGTCGCAGCACCTGCGCACCGCTCAGGACTTCCTTAAAGTTGGTGACGAAATAGAAGCCGTTATCCTGACACTCGATCGCGAAGAGCGTAAAATGTCGCTGGGTATGAAGCAGTTGATACCCGATCCATGGGAAAATATCAAAGATCGCTATCCGGTAAATTCAAAGCATACAGCTACCGTCCGCAATTTTACCAACTTTGGCATTTTTGTTGAGATGGAAGAAGGTGTTGATGGATTGATCCATATCAGCGACCTGAGCTGGAGCAAGAAAATCAAGCATCCAGCTGAGTTTACCAAAGTAGGCGAAAGCATCGAAGTAGTTGTTCTTGATGTGGATGAAGAAAATCGTCGTTTGAGCCTTGGTCACAAACAACTCGAAGAGAATCCATGGGATGTATTTGAGAGTATTTTCACTGTAGGAAGCGTGCATCAGGGCACCATCATTAGTGCCAATGATAAAGGAATGATTGTTTCATTACCTTATGGTGTTGAAGGTTTCGCTCCTAACCGTCACCTCAAAAAAGAAGACGGAAGCACCGCCAAAGTTGATGAAAATATTGATTTCAAGGTGATTGAATTCTCCAAGGAAAACAAAAAGATCATCCTTTCTCACTCCAGAATACATGAAGACCAGGCTTTTGCACAGCGCAATGCTGAAAAAGAAAGCAAAAGTGGCGAAGCTAAATCAACCAAACGTGCCGTTAAGATTATCAACGAAAATCTTGAACGAACTACCTTGGGCGACCTCGACGTGCTTGCCGGCCTGAAGAAAGACCTCGAAGACGAGGAAAATGCAAACAAGAAAAAATAAACATCGCTTATTTTATAAAGGGAAAGACTGCTCGTTTCGGGCAGTCTTTTTTATATACTATTGGCTGATAAATTATAAGGTCGATCCTACGGGACTTTTTCATAACGCGTAACGAACTGTTTACCCAAATTTTGTCCCAAACGATACTGTACTGTCAGGGACAAAATATAAGTAAAATAAAAATTTACCCCTTATTAACCAAGATCCTTAGAGACCACTTCATTCCGGCGATTGAGCGTTTTTATACGAATTATACCTGATAACCAGTGCTTTTTATACATTAAATTGTTGTTCCTTGCATTTATCTGTTTAGCAAAGTTAAAAAACGCAGGTCTCGAAGTGTTCTTCTTTAATCGTCTTTTCCAAATATGTAGCGTAACCAAATCGAAAACCCAATTCATCCAATTGTCAATTGTTGTACTAAATCGTTGCGTCTAAACTGCTGCAAGAACAAATTCCAGTAACTTTGCTTCCGAAAAAAAACAGATCATTAATCCCCGAACTATGAGAAAGAAAATACTTTTAACCATGATCCTAATGATAATGTTAACGCACTTGCCAGCCCAACAAATCCTTTATCCCGAAACCCGCAAGGATGATGTGAAAGATGATTATTTCGGCACAGTTGTAAGCGATCCTTACCGCTGGCTCGAAGACGATAATTCTGCCGAAACAGCCGCCTGGGTTGCAGCTCAAAACAAAATCACAAGAGCTTACCTGGATGCCATTCCTTTCAGAAGCGCTCTGGAAAAAAGGCTCGAAACCATTTGGAATTACCCAAAAAGTGGCGTGCCTTTCAAAAAAGGCGGACGCTGGTATATCTTCAAAAATGATGGCCTACAAAACCAAAGTGTCTTATACACGATGAACGATCCGGCTGAGGAGCCGCAACTTCTACTCGATCCAAACAATTTTTCCAAAGACGGAACCATTGCACTGGGCAGCCTGAGTCCTTCAGACGACGGCAAACACCTGGCCTACAGCATCAGCCGCGGCGGTAGCGACTGGAACGAAATTGTTGTGATGAAACTTAACGACCAATCCATGCTCGCCGATACCGTAAAATGGGTTAAATTTTCTGGCATCTCCTGGTTTCGCGACGGTTTCTTCTACAGCTCCTACGATGCCCCCGACGAAGGAATGGCACTCAAAGGCAGCAACGAGTTTCATAAGGTGTATTATCACAAACTTGGCACACCTCAGGAAGCTGATCAGCTGATTTTTGATGACAAGAAAAATCCACTACGTAATTTCTATGCTTATCTAACCGATGACAAACAGTTTTTGATGATCAGCGAATCACAGGCTACTTCGGGCAATGCGCTCTATGTGAAAAATACGGCTGATATGGCAAGCAATTTCATCAAACTCGCCGAAGGATTCGACTATGAGTATAGTGTGGTTGACCATATCGACGGAAAACTGATAATTGTAACCAACGAAAACGCACCGCTTAACAAGTTGATGCTGGTTGATCCTCAAAATCCTGACAAAGCCAACTGGGAAACACTGATTCCGGAGGCCCCTAATGTGCTCCAATCGGTGCAGCTAGTGGGAGAATTAATCTATGCCCAATACCTCGAAGATGCTCAAAGCAAAGTATATTTCTTCGATTACAATGGAAACAAAAAGCACGAACTTGAGCTCCCTGCACCCGGAACCCTCTCAGGATTCAGCGGTGATAAAGGCGAAAACCAAGCCTTTTTTGGATTTACCTCTTTCACCTTCCCCTCTTCCGTTTATGGATACGACCTCGAAAGTCATCAGCTGAGCGTTTATAGCACAAGCGAGGTAGATTTTAATCCGGAAGATTATGTCACACAGCAACTCTTTTTTGAAAGTAAAGACGGCACAAAAGTTCCACTCTTTATTGTGCATCACAAATCAGTACAGAAAACTGGCGACAATCCGCTTTTGCTATACGGATATGGTGGTTTCAATATTAGCCTTACACCCTCGTTCAGTGTTTCGAGATTGCCATTTTTGGAGCAAGGCGGAATATTTGTAATGGTAAACCTTAGGGGTGGTGGAGAATACGGTGAAGACTGGCACAATGCAGGCACCAAATTCAATAAACAAAATGTTTTTGATGACTTTATTGGTGCGGCTGAATTCCTGATCACCGAAAAATACACCAATCCGCAAAAAATTGCTATAATGGGTGGATCAAATGGCGGATTGCTTGTTGGAGCCTGTATGACACAGCGTCCTGAATTGTTTCGTGTTGCTATTCCAATCGTGGGTGTAATGGATATGCTTCGATATCATCTGTTTACTATTGGCTGGGCATGGGCTGGCGATTATGGCCGCAGCGACGACAGCCCCGAAATGTTTGAATACCTATATAGCTATTCTCCGCTTCACAATATCAAAGCCGGTGTTGAATATCCCGCAACGCTCGCCATCACAGCCGATCACGACGACAGGGTTGTTCCCGCACATACGTTTAAATTTATGGCCGAACTGCAAGCCAAACACAAAGGCAATAATCCGGTGCTGGTGCGTATTGAAACACAGGCAGGTCACGGGGCAGGTAAACCTACATCTAAGCAGATTGAAGAAAGTGCTGATATGTATGGCTTTATCATGTATGAACTGGGAATGAAGCCTGATTTCGAGTGAGCTCATTGGCGTTTGTCAATAATGTCCGATATCTGATTTGCTATTTTGAAGTGCTCATAACTTTTCAATAACGAATGAAAGAGAGTCGTCGGTAGGGCTTGGTACTACCGATGCTTCCCACTTCTCATAAAGTTGATAATGATATTCCATATAGACCATTCTAAGCTCAAAAGAAGTTTTTTGATCTTCGCCTCCCAAAGGGGCAACAAAATTTTAAAAACGCGAATCTCGGACTTCCTGAAGGTTCGAAGGCAAAAGCATCTTGCCCTAAATTGACAATACCTTTTAGTGCGAGCAAAAGAATCAAAAAAATATTTCTCATGGTACAAGATTTTGGTATATCGAAAAAAAACAAATCATGCTACATGACAACAGAAAGAGTACTTGATAAATTAATATTAAGTAAACAAGCGCTGTTTACATGTTATTTTATAATTTCGCTTCTTTAAACTCAGAAAGCTTAAAACTGTGGAAAACATTTATTTAGCACTGGTAATTGTTCTTTTCATTTTAGCAATTTCCGATTTGGTAGTAGGTGTTAGCAATGATGCCGTAAATTTTCTTAATTCTGCTATCGGATCAAAAGCCGCCTCATTCAAAGTTATAATGATCATTGCAGGAGTGGGAGTGCTCTTTGGAGCCACTTTTTCGAGCGGCATGATGGAGATTGCCCGCAGTGGGATATTCCATCCCGATAAGTTTTACTTCTCGGAAATCATGCTGATTTTTCTGGCCGTAATGATCACCGACGTTATCCTTCTGGATACTTTCAACACTTACGGTCTTCCAACTTCCACAACAGTTTCCATCGTTTTTGAACTTTTAGGTGCCTCTGTTGCCATTGCTGTAATGAAAATTTCGCACAACGAAAGCGGTCTCAGCTTGAGCGATTACATCAACACTTCCAAAGCTTTGGCCATTATTTCCGGGATTTTGCTTTCTGTTGTTATCGCATTCAGCGTTGGGGCATTGATTCAATTCTTTACCCGTTGGATTTTTTCTTTCCAATTTGAAAAGCGCTTGAAATATTACGGTTCCCTTTATGGCGGATTTGCCATTACTGCCATCATCTATTTTATGTTGATCAAAGGTATAAAAGGAGCCTCTTTTATAACGGAAGCAACAGAAATATGGATCAAATCAAACTCCCTGCTTATCATTGGGGTTAGTTTTATAAGTTTCACAGTTTTATTTCAAATACTGAATTGGCTTTTCAAAGTCAACATCTTAAAAACTATAGTTTTAGCAGGAACCTTTGCCTTAGCAATGGCCTTTGCCGGAAATGATCTGGTAAATTTCATCGGAGTTCCACTTGCAGGCTTTGAGTCGTTTAAAACTTTAATCAGCAATCCGGGTGTAGATCCCGACTTTTTTCTGATGAGCTCCCTCAAAGGAAAAGTGCAAACACCCACGCTGTTTCTGTTGCTTGCCGGTTTTGTGATGGTTGTAACCCTGTTTACTTCCCGCAAAGCCAAAAGTGTGGTTAAAACAACGATTGACCTTAGCCGCCAGGACGAAGGCGATGAGCGGTTTTCATCTTCTCCCCTATCGCGCTCCATCGTTAGAATGGCTATTAAGCTTTCTGATCGTATCTCCAGTATAATTCCGAATAGGGTTAAATCGAATATCGAAAAGCAATTTAAACTGGTAAGCCACGAGAAAAACAACAAAGATTACCCCGCTTTTGATATGTTGAGGGCATCTGTTAATTTGGTTGTTGCCAGCATCCTGATTGCAATGGGAACTTCGCTAAAACTCCCATTATCTACCACTTATGTCACTTTTATGGTGGCAATGGGAACTTCCCTTTCTGATCGCGCGTGGGACAGAGAGAGTGCTGTTTACAGGGTTACCGGAGTGTTTTCTGTAATTGGAGGCTGGTTTTTTACAGCACTTTCCGCTTTTACGGTGGCATTTTTAATCGCAATGTTTTTCTATTTTGGCAATATGGTTGCCATTGGTATTATGGTTCTTGTATCGATTTATCTGGTTTATCACACTCATAAACTGCATACTTCACGTGAAGCCAGCAAAGCTGAAAGCACCAAAGAACTAGAGCAGATCAACAACGAAAACATTCTTGAACAATGCAGCATAAGCGTAAATATCATCCTGCATCAAACGCAGCTTGAATACAAAAAAACCATTGCTGCATTAACAACTTTCGATATAAAAGCACTGAGAAAAATAGCCAAAACAACTGAGAAAATAGAAAAAGATGCCAAGAACAAAAAGAACTCTGTTACTGTTGTCATTGCAAAATTAAAAGAAGACGCTCTCGAAAGCGGACATTATTATGTGCAGGTGCTCGATTACCTGCGCGAAATCTTACACAGTCTTAATTTTGTTGTAAAACCTGTTTACACACATATCGACAACAATCATAAGGAGCTGAGCAACGCGCAATTGTCAGAGCTTAAAGTTCTGAGTCAAAATCTTGGCAACTTCCTGACGCATATCACAACCGATATCAAAGATGGAACCTTTGCAAATCAGGAAAGTATCGCTGTTGAACAACAGAAATTACTCAATTTGATTGATTTGTTTAGAAAAAACGAAGTAAAACGGATTAAGAAAGAAACGGGAAGCACCAGAAATAGCCTGTTATTTATGACTATTCTGCAGGAAACTAAAAATATCTGCCTGTTTAGCTTTAATCTTTATAAATCGCAACGCGACTTTATGCTGTATCACGCTGAAAAGAACCGTTAAATAAAAAGAATCCCTAAATGCTGAGGCTAACCTGCCATGATTGTTAATCATGAATATAGCTCCGGATAAAGGCTTCTCAGCGATCTATTCTTAGTTTTTCACGGCACTAACAAACCGATCGCGTCCACTAAAATCCTGATGAATCTGTACTTTTTTGAAGCCTGTATTTTCGATGAGTGCCGCTGTTTCTTTTCCCAGCGCTTCATTGATTTCAAGCCACAGCTCGCCATCTTTTGCCAATACTTTATCACCAATATTTGCCACTGCCTGATTAAATATTAAAGGATCTTCATCAGAAACAAACAGCGCCATGTCGGGTTCAAAATCCAGCACGTTTTTTTGCATATGATGGCGTTCTGACTGGCGAACATAGGGCGGATTACTTACAATTACATCTATTTTTTTTCTCTCTGTCGGCCTCAGTTCCAAAATATCGGTCTGTTGAAGAGAAATATCAACATTCAATCTTTGCGCATTTAATTTTGTTAGGCTAATGGCTTCTTCACTCAAATCAAATGCTTTAACCTTCGCTTGCGGCAATGACAGTGCCAGACTGACAGCAATACAACCTGATCCTGTTCCTAAATCCCAGATTGAAAGCGGGCTCCTATTTTGAAACCTTTTGATGATCATGTCAACCATTTCTTCTGTTTCCGGACGCGGAATCAAAACTCCAGGTTTTACAAGAAAAGCGTACCCCATAAATTCACTTTCACCCGTGATATATTGGATGGGCTTATGCCGTAACAAATCCTTAACGGCAAAATGAACTTTCAACAATTCAGATTCCGAGAGTTTCAAATCGGGTTGCAAGGCCAACTGGCTGCGATCGTAACCAAAGAAATGTTTAAACAAAATCAACAGAAGCTGCACGGATTCTTGCTTTCCGTAAAGCGGTTCCAGCAGATTTTGGTAATATTCCCTAACGACTCTGAGATTATTGGAAGGCACTTTCATACAATCACGCCATAATTTTAGCGATCAAAATTAACACTTCGACAATTGTAAAAACAAATTTGAAACCTGATCGTAAAATCAAAAAAACTGTGACCAGTTGATCACAGCTTCAAAAATAATTTTTAGCCTTTGCTTAACGCATAGGATATTTCTTAAATATCTCACCCGATTTCATCAGGATATCAACGTATTGTGCGCGTTTGTAAGTAAAAGGATCTTTCATTTTTGCTCTGGAAAGTTTACCACGGAAATCGTCGAGACTCTCGTACTGACGGGTTGCCATCCAAGTTTCGATTTCCTGCAACATCTTCGTTATCTGCTTGGGGCCGTTTTTGTAAAGTGTGCTTACAACCTGCACAGCATCAGCGCCTGCAAGAATCATTTTTATCACATCGGCACCCGTAAAAATTCCCTGACTGGCACAAACACTTCCTTTAATTTGATCGTAAAGCAAACCCGAAAATCTGAGCGCCAGGCGATTATCTTGTTCACTACTTAAGTTATAAGGAAAATGATGACTTTCTGTTTCGATATTGATATCAGGTTGGAAAAATCTGTTGAATAAAACAAAACCATCTGCACCTTTCTTATCCATTTCGGCGATGGTGTATAATGGATTGGTATAGAAAACACTTAATTTGACACTTACAGGTATTTTAACTACTTTTTTTACCACTTCGATAATGTCAAGTTCTTCATTCATAATGCCTCTGCCATCCACATCAAACTCAGTAGGCACAGCATAAAAATTAAGTTCAAGTGCGTCAGCTCCGGCAGCTTCGAGCTTCTGGGAATATTCTATCCAGGTTTCATCATACACAGCGTTCAGGCTGGCAATCAATGGGATACTGACAACTTTGCGTGCTTCGACAAAATTTGAAATGAACTCTTCCGGACCGGCTTCGTAAAGATCGTGTGGAAATAAATTGGTCATCTCGGCATTGCGCTCATCGTAATCCGTCATTTGCTGATGGATTTCAAGGTTTTCGAGGTGAATTTGCTCTTCAAATAATGATTTGTAAACGATTGCGGAGGCACCAGCCTCTTCCAGTTTTTTCAACATCTCAATATCAGTAACCAAATTACTGGCTCCAACAATGATGGGGTTTTTTAATTCGAGCCCCAGGTATTTCGTACTCAGGTTCATAGTATTATAGTTTTTAATAATTTTACAACTTACACTGTTGTTTTAGTTTGTAAAAGTACATATTTTTCATAGATTTTATCTCTTTGGGCTAATCTAAAATCATTATAAATTAGCATGTTGTGATTCGTTATCGATCCTAATTAGCGATAGGCAACAGCTTAATTTAGTAATTTCGCAGCGATGCTTTAAAAGGCCTCGATATATTGTATAAGCCTAAATTTTAATAAGATATGAAAATGAAAAAAAAGTTTGTAACCTGCGACGGTAACTATGCTGCGGCACATGTTGCCTATATGTTTAGTGAAGTAGCAGCAATTTATCCTATCACACCTTCGTCCACAATGGCCGAATACGTGGATGAGTGGGCTGCTTATGGCAAAAAGAATGTTTTTAATGAAACGGTTCACGTTACCGAAATGCAGTCGGAAGGAGGTGCTGCCGGTGCTGTTCACGGTTCATTGCAAGCTGGCGCGCTTACTACCACCTTTACTGCATCCCAGGGCCTCTTATTGATGATACCTAATATGTATAAGATTTCCGGTGAGTTACTTCCCGGAGTTTTTCATGTAAGCGCCAGAAGTTTGGCTGCTCAGGCCCTTTCCATTTTTGGCGACCACAGTGATGTGATGAGTACACGCCAAACCGGATTTGCTATGCTGGCCACTGGTAGCGTTCAGGAAATTATGGATATAGCCGGTATCGCTCACCTTACAGCTATCAAATCACGTATTCCATTCCTGCATTTCTTTGATGGATTCCGTACTTCTCACGAAATTCAAAAGGTTGAATATTTTGAAGTGGATGAACTCAAGCATCTGATCGATTGGGATGCCGTTCAGCGTTTCCGCGATCACGCCCTCAACCCAGAACATCCTGTAACAAGGGGAACAGCTCAAAATCCTGACATTTATTTCCAGTCGCGCGAGGCAGCAAATCGCTTTTACGATCCTATTCCGGATATGGTGGAAGAATATATGCAGGAAATCACTAAACTTACCGGCCGCGAATATCACCCTTTTACTTATTATGGTGCCCCTGATGCCGAAAATGTGATCATAGCCATGGGTTCGGTGACCGAAACCATTCGCGAAACCATTGATTATTTATTGGCTAAAGGCGAAAAAGTAGGATTGATTTCTGTACATCTTTACAGACCTTTTTCAGCTAAATATTTCATGAACGTAATGCCCGAAAGCGTAAAACATATCGCTGTACTTGATCGCACCAAAGAGCCAGGCTCAAATGGCGAACCGCTATACCTCGATGTGAAAGAGATTTATTACGGCAAACCAAATGCACCCATGATTGTTGGAGGCCGTTACGGCCTCAGCTCTAAAGATACTACACCGGCAATGATCATTTCAGTGTTTGAAAACCTGAAAATGAAGGAGCCGAAAAATCAATTTACTGTTGGAATCGTTGATGATGTTACATTCAAATCATTGCCTTTGCTTCCTGAAGTGAGCATCGCCCCCAAAGGAACCTACGAAGCAAAATTTTATGGAATCGGTGCTGACGGAACAGTAGGAGCTAACAAAAACTCCATCAAAATTATTGGAGAAACCACCGATAAATATGCACAAGCTTATTTTGCTTACGACTCTAAAAAATCAGGTGGTGTAACCACTTCTCACCTTCGTTTTGGCGACAAACCTATTCGCTCCACTTATCTTGTAGGAACGCCTGATTTTGTAGCCTGCCATGTTCCTGCCTATCTGGGAAAATATGAAATGCTCAAAGGTTTGAAGAAAAATGGCACTTTCCTTTTGAACAGCATCTGGGATGCAGAAGAAACCAAAAAGAAACTGCCTAACAGGATCAAAAAATACATGGCCGAAAACAATATCAGCTTCTACATCATCAATGCCACACGCATTGCCGAAGAAATAGGTTTGGGTAGTCGCACCAATACCATCATGCAATCGGCATTCTTTAAAGTGGCCGAAATTATTCCTTACGAACAGGCCGTTGAAAAAATGAAGGCTTTCATCCTGAAATCCTATGGTAATAAGGGTGAAGAAATAGTAAGAATGAATAACGCCGCTGTTGACCGAGGTGGTGAAGTGGAAAAAGTTGAAGTGCCGGCAGAATGGGCAAATCTTGGCTCCGATGAAATTGCCAACAATGGTAATGATGTACCTGATTTCATTAAAAATGTAGTTCAGCCTATCAATGCCATGAATGGAGACGACTTACCTGTGAGTGCTTTTTTGGGGCGTGAAGACGGGACTTTCCCTGCCGGAACAACTGCTTACGAAAAACGTGGTATTGCCGTAAATGTACCCGAATGGCAACCCGAACATTGTATTCTGTGTAACCAATGTGCCTATGTTTGTCCTCACGCTGCCATCCGTCCGTTTCTTGTTAATGAAGAAGAAGAAACCGCTTTGCCCGAAGGAACAGTTCTGCTCGATACTAAGGGTAAACTCGCTCCGCTTAAATACCGCATTCAGGTAAGTCCACTCGATTGTACGGGATGCGACAACTGTGTGGATGTTTGTCCTTCAAAAGTGAAATCACTGGTGATGAAACCGCTCGAAAGCCAGGAAGCTGAGATCGGACGCTGGGAACATTTTGCCAATAAAGTGACTTACAAAGACACTGTTGTTGATAAATTCCAATCGGTTAAAAACAGTCAGTTTGCTAAGCCATTGTTCGAATTTTCAGGTGCCTGCGCTGGTTGCGGCGAAACACCTTACATCAAAACCATCACGCAGCTCTATGGCGACCGGATGATGGTAGCCAATGCCACGGGCTGTTCTTCAATCTATGGAGGCTCTGCTCCCAGCACACCTTATTGCACCAATGAGAATGGTGAAGGACCGGCATGGGCCAACTCACTGTTCGAAGACAATGCCGAATACGGTTATGGAATGGCAACAGCAGTTAATAAACTGCGCGAACGTATCGCTCTGCGCATGAGCGAAGCCATGAAAGGCGAACTGGATGCCGACCTGAAAGAAGCCTTCCAAAATTGGATCGACACAGCAAAGGATGCTGCCGGATCGCGCGAGTCTTCTGCTAAATTGGTTCAGGTTTTAACCGGAAGAAAAGATAACCTCTCTAAGGAATTACTTGCCCTCAAACAGTATTTCGTTAAAAAGTCTGTCTGGATCTTTGGTGGTGACGGCTGGGCTTATGATATCGGTTTTGGTGGTTTAGATCACGTTTTAGCCAGCGGCGAAGATGTGAACGTATTGGTAATGGATACCGAAGTTTACTCCAATACCGGCGGTCAGGCTTCAAAATCTACACCAATGGGTGCCGTTGCCAAATTTGCTACCTCAGGTAAAAAAGTGAAGAAAAAAGACCTCGGCGCCATGATGATGTCATACGGCTATATTTATGTAGCACAGGTTGCCATGGGAGCCAATCAAAATCAGTTTTTCAAAGCTTTGAAAGAAGCAGAAGAATTTAAAGGCCCTTCTATCATTATTGCTTATGCACCTTGTATCAACCATGGTTTACATATCGGCATGGGGAAAACACAATATGAAGAAAAACTGGCCGTAGAAAGTGGTTACTGGCAAATGTATCGTTACAATCCTGCACTGGAAGAAGAAGGGAAGAATCCTTTCCAACTGGATTCCAAAGAGCCTGATTGGAGCAAATTCAAAAGCTTCATCGGCAGCGAGGTACGTTTCTCATCACTTAAGAAAACCTTCCCCGATCAGGCTAAATTCCTCGGTAAACAAGCCGAAGATAATGCCAAATGGCGTTACAACTATTACAAACGTCTGGAAGCAATGGATTACAGCGAAAAATAAACCATTGTATAAATATTTCACAAACCGGATCAAACTTCGATCCGGTTTTTTTATTTTAGCCCTTTAAAACGCTAATCATTATTAACTATGAAAATCAAAACCTTAGGATTTCTGCTGCTCGTCGCCATTTCTTTCGTTGGCTGCGAAGGCCCGCAAACCACTCATCATCACGATAACTCACCTGCTCATGGCAATCATCCGGCCATGTATGCTATTCTTTTTCAGCAACAGGCTGCCGAATACAAAGCGCTTTGCTATCAGGCTTTTAACATCGCCACCGAACGATTGAATGCACGCCTGCAAATACCTACGGATAATTTACTTGCTGTGGTTGTTGATATTGACGAAACCGTACTCGACAACAGTCCCTATCAGGCTCAGGCCATACTGGATCATTTTGGCTATCCCGAGCGTTGGGATGAGTGGATCAACGCTGCAAAAGCTGATACCGTGCCCGGAGCACTCAGCTTTTTGAAATATGCCTCCGAAAAAGGTGTAGCAGTTTTTTATATCTCCAACCGCAAAGAGAAATTCAGGGAGGCTACAATTAAAAACTTACAAGCTTATGGTTTTCCGGATGCAGTGAATGAAAACCTATTGCTCCGCACCGAAAAGAACGACAAAGAGCCCCGCAGGCAGCAGGTACTTCAGAAATACGAAATTGTGCTGCTGATGGGCGATAACCTGGGCGATTTTCATAGTGCTTTCGATACTTCCGATGCCATCGTTAGAGATTCAATTACCATAAAAAACATCAGCAATTTTGGCAAAAAATGGATCGTATTGCCTAATCCGGTTTACGGCACCTGGATGAATGCCCTGCCTGGCATGGAAGAAAGCAGAAAAACAGAAGACAATAGCTTTCTGGAAAAAGGATTGAAGGGGTTTTAGCATACGATTTTTGATTCGATTGTTTTTTTGAAGAAAAGCTTTAACTAGCACTTTAGGTTCTGCTTGTTAAAATATGCCGCAAGGGCTGCATGATTCGCTGAAACAGGCGGATGTCGTGTGTTATTATTTCGGCGGTGCCTGTCATTTGACGGTTGAATGCAAGGGCTTGGCCGTAGCTTGTAACTAAACCTTCTGGAAAATCAAGGGTTACAAAATAAAAACCTTGCTGGACAGTATTAAACGACTAAAACTATCGTTAAGGTTATAGTCGTGAAACACCAAGGTAAACGTCTTGGTGGTTTCTCATAATACTGAAAACCAAGATTTCACCCAAATCATCGTGGCCAAAACTATATGGGATTATTTTGAAAGAATTATAAGTCTCTGGAAACACTTTTTTAAGTTTGCTAATTTTTGTTCCAATAGTTGTTTCAGAAATGTAATAATAGCTTCCATCACAAACAATACTATAAACTAAATTATCCTTCAATGTGAAATCTATGATTCTTCTGTTCAATTCTGATCCTAACGTAGTAAAATACTCTAGAGTAATTTCTTGTGATTTCACTGAATCTTCAGGCATACTCCAAGCTTCAAAAATTGTTGTTACTTGGCTACTCTCTACTAGTTGTGGTAATAAGGTGTATAGTTTGCCAATATAACTATCA
>JACCQN010000051.1 GCA_015709215.1 Bacteroidales bacterium | reverse complement strand
GAAATTTGCGTATTTTTTTGTTTTTTGGGTGGCATTTTTAACAAGTTGGGTTAACAACCACAACAACCACAAAATCCATATCCCCCCTCTCCTACGACAACCAAAGCCTCCGCAACAGAACTTCCCATTCGGGTGGGGGCTGGCTTTGTTGCAGCTTGTGACTGGTTTGTAATGGATGTGGTTCGGCTTGTTTTTTCCTTTCGGTAAATTGCTCTTGGACCAAGCTGTCTGCTGACTGTTCAGTGCTTTGTTTTTGGTTTACAGTGATTGCGATTGGACAGGGCTTTGTGGATTGCCTTTCTTGTGGCTGGCTTGTTGCTGCCACGGTTGCTGATGTGATGGTTTGTTTTGCCTGCTGCAAGGGTTCTTGCCTGACTGGTTCATTTTGTTGGGTTTTTGCTTTAATTGCATTGCTTCTCCTGCGTTTGGGCTTGCGGATTTGCTGATACGACTAGTATAATAATGGTTGAAGCTCGCGATGGTGATGTATCAGTTTGTCGAGCTCCTCACGCAGCAGGGCATTGCAGCTTACTATCAGTGCCCTTATCTCGCTGTTGAGTGCCCGGCTTATGGCGGCTTGTTTTTCGGCTGTGCTGATAGACTGCTGATAGGCTTGCATCAGCTGTGCCAGCTGGTCGAGATCGGCCTGGCCGGAGCCGAGTTGCTCCAGCTGTGCGCTCATGGGGCTTAACAGTTGGTGTGTTTTGCTTCCGATGGCCAGTGCCCTGTAGGCTGAGGTTTCCCTCAAGCGGTGATGGAAGCTTTTGAAAATTGCTTGCTGCTGCAAATCTGCATTACGGCTGGCCAGCAACTGTCCAATATCCACGAGCTGTTGTAAATGGGTCATATAGTCGTTGCGCATTTGGATGCGATTCACATAGGTATGGCTAAAGGGTTGCACCAGCTTGTTGATTTGCTTTTCAAGGCGTTGGGTCTTCTCCAGGTAGTCTTCAACGACTTGCTGTGCCAGGGGCATTGCGGCAAAGGCCTGGCGATGCAGAAGTAATACATGTCGCACTTCGATGATGCGGGCTGATCGTTCGGATACTGTTTTCATTGTCTTTGATTTTTATTCAACATACTTTTATCTGGAGGGTTTGTTTTAGTTGGGCTGTCTCTTTGGGCACAGCTCGCAATTGTTGTCCCGCTATTAAGAGGAGTTATGTGACACTTTTGGTGGGTTTTGGCTTGATTTTATTAACAATTATGGGGTTTTTATTAGTTCTATAACTTTCATTTTCAATTTACTGCATGATGTTAATAAATTTTTTGAAAGGGACTAAAAAGACAACAAAAAATACTGAATTAAGGCTTTGTTTTCAGGACTTTTGCTGGAGGTTTTTACTGGTGTTTGTCTGGGGGCAGGTGTTTTGTTTGCACGAAAGGCAGCTCACAGGCAATGAGCAGGTTTTACTGCTTTACGAAAGGGGCTTGCACGCTTGTGAGGGATTTATAAGGCTTTACAAAGGCTCTTTCATCTTTTACGAATCGCAAAAACGGCTTACGGATTGCTGTTCATGCGCTGCGAAGTATGCATCACGTTTTACGTTGTGTTGATGCTTTGCAACAAGAAGCGCTTGCTGGTTTACGATGGGCTTTTCTGGTGGGGCGTTTGGGGTTGGGGGTTTTAGCTAATGAAGTTAGAATAATCAGCTCATGCAAATTTGCGCATTCGTAGGAATTAAATCTCCATAGGTACATGCCTTTCCTTATTTTTGCCTTTGAATCATTGAATATCATCCTAAACCCGCCCAACCATGGAATATGACAGGCAAAAATGGAATGCCAAGCATGCTGCAAAAAGAGGATTGCATCAGGCAGATAGTTTTTTGTTGAAGCATTTTAAACTGTTAAGGCTTGGTAAAGCACTTGATATTGCCTGCGGAAGAGGCCGAAATGCCTTGCTATTGGCCGAAAAAGGTTTTGAAGTATCTGCCGTCGATTATTCAGATGTTGGATTGAAAATATTGGCCGATCAAGCCAGGTTAAAACAAGTGGCAATCCATCTAATCGAGCTTGACCTTGATCAACCGAATCCGTTAGCAGATTACTGCCCTTTCGATAGTATTATCTGCATAAATTTTAAGCCAAACCCTGAATTACTGAAACTTATACCACACTTACTATCAAAAGATGGTATTTTTTTATGGAGTTCCTTTAACGAAATCCAGGCTGATCAAACACCATTTCCGTTAGAAAAGGCACTTACCGAAAAAGCCTTCGTAGATTATTCCGACTTAATGGAAACGCTAATTTACGAGCGTTTTACAGATATTACGGGTGCACGCGACGGTTATGTTTTCAAAAGAAAATAAGCTATAAAATCAAAACCTTGCCAGCAATTGCGAAAATAAAATCATCAGCACCAGCGCCAGCGGATAAACGGCAGCGTAAGCTACTGAGGGTGCATCTGTTTCAGTTTTGGAATCAATAGCAGCCAAACCCGGAGTGCTCGTCATAGCTCCCGTGAGTGCACCTAACAAACTAAGCATGTTCATCTTAAAAAACCAATGCGCAATCAAAGCTGCAAAAAGCATAGGCAGAATAGTGATTACAGCACCTATCGCAATTAAACTCAAGCCATTTTGCTTCAAAACATCTGCCATTTCGGCACCGGCCGACGTGCCTACTGTTGCCATGAACATCAATAGTCCTAACCGTCGCAATAACTGATTGCCACTACCCGACATCGACCAGAGAATGGGGCCTGTTTTGCCAATATTACTTAGCACCAAGGCAACAGCCAGCACACCTCCGGTAAGCCCCAGACTAAAATCAAAAAGCCCGAAAAAAGGAATGCTTATTGATCCAACAGCAATTCCAAAAACTATCCCCAGGGCAATCGGAAGAAAATTAGTCTCTGAAAGCCGCCGGTCATCATTGCCCAATAATTTTTGCACCTGAAACATTTCCTGACTGGAACCTGAAATCAACAACTTATCCCCAAAGCGCAAATGACTGTGTGGATGTGGTGTGAGATCAATTCCTGAGCGCCGAATTCTGGTGATGGTAGCATTTAAGGCAGTAAGGTTCAGTTCGCGAATACTTTTATTCACCACAGATTTGTTCGTTACCAGCATCCAGCTCACCTCAAAGCGATCATCGAAGCTTAAATCCTCATCCACGGTTTCACCAACCAATAATTCCATTCGTGAAACAGCTTCTTCATTGCCTACAACTTTCAGAATATCACCCAGATGAAGAACCGTTTTCGCATTAGGCGCAAATGTAAGCCCGGCATGCTTAACCCGCGAAACAACAGCTCCTGTCATACCCCGCAAATCAAGTTCGCGAAGGCTTTTACCCGCAATATTCTGATTGTTAACCCTAATTATTTTGTTGATAATTCCCGGATGATCCTCAAGCAACTGATCGCGGTAGCGCTTTTCTTCCTGACTAATTTCAACCCCAAATAAACCCGGAAAAAGGTTCACAAACAAAATCACACCAATCACACCAACAGGATAAGCCACGCCATATCCTACCGCCGTTACAGCAGATCCGGTAGCTTCGAATGCTGCTGCCAAACCCGGCGTGGAAGTGAGGGCGCCATTGAACACCCCGATAGCCAAATCGGCAGGCAAATCAAAGCTATACATGGCAGCCAAAGTTAACAAAGCAGCTGAAGCAATAAGGCTAAAAGCAATTACAAACAGCCGATGACCATATTGTTTGAAAACTTCAAAAAATCCAGGCCCTGCCTGAATTCCAATCGTAAAAATGAATAATAACAATCCGAGTTTCTGGAATACTTCCGGAATTTCAAATCCCCAGTGACCCATCAATAGCGCAACAAATATCACTGCACTCGAATCGAGCGAGAAGCCTTTATATCTGACATTGCCCAGCATCAAGCCTAGAGCAATGATCATAAACAAAGCAAAATATCCTTCATTCAGAAAAGCGGGCATAGCAGTTAGATTGAACCGCAAAGGTAATTGTTCGGATTCAATTTGATCTAATTCACATTTTATTCCACTGTTGTCTGACAAAATTAAAATGTAGTCCCTACGGGACTTTTTATTAATTCCTAACGCATCGACTACCCATATTTTGTCCCTAGCGGGACAGTCCCGCCAGGGACAAAATATGGGTAGCATAAAAGGTTACCCCTGATTATCTCAAGTCCCGTAGGGACGGCAATATTAAAGCGATTGAGAATTTTTATGTGATTTTTACCGGACAACAGTGATTTTATTCACAAAAAATTATTGGCAAAACAATCAAATATCTAAATTGCTGCATTTATTAATGCATTTATACTAATTTTGAAATTCAATTTAGCCTTGTTTATAAGCATGAATCAACTACCATATAATTTCAATTTTAAAACAATCATTTATGAGAAAGCTTTTTTACGCCTTAATTTTTCTTTTTGCAACACTGAGCAGCTTCGCACAATGGAGCAGCAATCCCGCTGAAAATCTGAGGATAACAGATTATTCAGGTGAGGATGTGATACCTAAAACAGCCCTTTGCCCTAACGGAGATGTGTATATAGGGTATTTTTCGCTGCTATCCGGAAGTTATAATGTACGTCTTCAACGCCTTGATCATCAGGGAAATATTTTATGGGAAAATAATGGTATTCTGGTGAGCGATCACCCTTCCATGACGTGGCTTACTGATTGGGATGTCACGGCTGATCTCGACAATAACGCCATTCTTTCGTGGCAGGACATTCGCAATGGCGGCAACAATAATATTGTGATATATAAAATATCTCCCGACGGAGAATTCCTTTGGGGCGAAGACGGTATCAGCCTGACCAATAGCGCAACTATGGATGTTACACCTGTACTAACTGTCACATCGCAAAACAATGTGATTGTAGCCTGGCAGGTTGATCTGGAGCTTATCATGATTCAGAAAATTGCTCCCGACGGATCGCTTCCATGGGGTGCAACTGGCATAAGCATCACCGGATTTAATCGTTACACCTGGCCGCAAATGCTTCCGGTAGGTGATGATGATTTTATTGTGAAATACTTCGAAGACAGCGGCCCTGTTAATGCACCAACCCGCCATGTATTTGCACAGCGCTATACTTCTGATGGCAGTGGCGTTTGGAATGCTCCGGCTGTGATTTCCAACGCAGGAGGAATAAGCGCCTGGACACAGATTTTCCCTTTCATCAACGATGGAAACGACGGCTTTTACATTGCATGGCACGACGATCGCGACTTTAATAACAGCGCCTCAGCCTTTGTGCAACATATCGATGTTGACGGCAATCCTACTCTTCAGGAAAATGGCGTTGAAATTTCGGGTAACGCCGGCATGAATCACTTTTACCCTGCCTTATCTAAACCCGAAAACGATCCACATATATACGTATTGTGGAACGAGGTGAGCGGAGATCAAAACCAGTCGGGTATATACGGACAAAAAGTGTCTGCCGCTGGCGACCTGAAATGGGGAGCCAATGGAAAAGCTATCATTCCGGTGACTACACATGCAGTACTTCCTCAAAAAGGCTTGCAACATGGCGACGATATTTTATTGGTATATGAAGACTATTTCAATGGCGTTGAAACAGCATTGAAAGCGCTCAGGCTGGATGCTCAGGGAGATTTCGTTTGGAACGATGAAAGTGTATTTATTTGTAACGTCCAGTCTTCAAAGGTACACCTTGATGTTTCTGACTGGCATCAAAACCAATGGGTTATGAGCTGGGAAGACGATCGCAGCGGTGGCGTGGATATTTATGCACAAAACCTGCTTCCAACCGGTGAAATAGGCCCGGCGGCGGCAGATGGCACCCTGAGCGGAACAATCACACTAATCAATGGAACAGCCGATTTAAGCCTCACCGAAATTACCGCAGGAGATTACAACACCTTTGCTGATACTGATGGCAATTACAGCCTGTCGCTGCCTGCCGGAACCTATGAAGTTGCTGCTACAAATCCCTATGCTGAAACGGTTATTGAAAGCGATGTAGAAATTCTTGAAAATGAAACTACAACACTTGATATTGAACTGAATGTAAATCGCACCGACATGATAATTAAAGCAGTAGATCAGTATGGTGCACCCGTATATTACGAAGGGGCATACCTCGAAGTTGCTTTTTCAGGTCCTGAAGGCAATTACACTGCCATTTTCAATGATGAAGTGATGGTATATGAACAAATGCTTTATGGCGAATACTCCGGAACTGCCACGCTTAATCTGCTTGAACCTGTTGAAGCTGAAGCTACAATTGATGCAGATAACAATGAATTAGTGTTTGTATTTATTATTGGTAGCCTGGGCGAACAATCCACCGGAATAAAGCTCAGTCTGGCTCCAAATCCAGTCACAAATCAGAGTAGCATCAGCATTTTCTCGGATCGAAACGAGCGTGTTTCCATGAGCTTTACTGATTTTAAAGGTCAGCAAATTGGGCAAATACAACAAATTGAACTTCAGAAAGGAAGCAATCATTTTCTGATTCAAGATTATATTTCAACAGATCAGTTAAAAAATGGATTCTATCTGCTACATTTAAGCGGAAGATCATTTTCAAAGCAATTTAAAATGCTTGTCGATCATTAGCATAAAAACGCTTTAGTTACAAGGAAAGACAGGGCACATAACGTCCTGTTTTTTGTTTTTACAACCATCATTCATACGCAAAAAGCAATTGCAAAAATTGAATTAATGTATCTTTGAGCAATATACTGCAATGCCATGCAAAGCTTAGAAAAGCTCCTGTTTATTTTTGTCATTTCTTTTCTTATCACCGTATTTTTTACAGATTCTGCTACAGCTGCACAAGATCCGGATAGCCTGCTTCTTAAACTTGAAACACTGACAAATGATTCTGCAAGGGTTTATTTAAACGTATATATTTCAAGAGCTTACAGCGATAACGATCTGAAACTGTCGATCAAATATGCAGATGAAGCCCTGAAACTCGCTCAAAAAACTAAGAATCCTGATATTATCGCTTTTGCCATTTTCAATGCCGGAAATGCCTATTTTTTCCAGGGAATTTATGATAAAGCCATTCAGTTTTATTATGATTACCTAAATATTATGCGCGAAAAAGGCAGCAAAAGAGGCGTTGCTTTTGCCCGTTCGAATCTGGCTGCCGTAAAACTTAGCATGAAATCTTATCAGGAAGCCAAAATCGACCTCATAGAAACGTTAAAACTTCTCGACGAAGCCGACCCCAATAAAACAGATACTGTCATTCAGAAACAAATGCCGTATCTGCTTAACAATCTGGGAATTATACACCAAAATTTAGGAAACCCCGATTCTGCTCTGCATTATTATCAACTCGGCATCGAACTTGCCAATAAAGCAAAAAGTGATGACTATGTTTTAGGAAATTTATACAATAATATTGGCAGCTTACAATTAAGCGAGCAAAATTATGACCTGGCCAAAGAACCTATTCAGCAAGCTTTACGCATCCGTCAAAAAGATAATAACCTTGCAGGACAGGCCTCTTCTCACGAATTTCTGGCAAAATATTTTCATAAAACGGGACAAAACGATAGTGCTTTGTATCATTTCCAAAAGGCTTATAACCTGGCAAAAGTCGTAGCCAGTACCGACTTGAAATCCAGAATCTCCGAGAATCTTTATATCTATTTCAAAAGTCAAAACAAGCTGGATTCTGCCCTCAAATATCACGAACTTTACAAATCTCATGATGATTCCTTAAACCGTGAAAATACCGTTAAGGAGATTACGCGAATGGAGCTTATAACAAGTTTTCAGGAAAAAGAAAACCTGCGAAGGCTGGAACAAAAAAAACGAGAGCTCAGATACATCATTATGGGACTTGCACTTGTTTTGTCACTTGTGATTTTCATCTTGCTCTTTTTACTGTCGCAAAACAGGCTTCGCAGGACGCGCCTGGCCAAAAGCAATGAAGAACTGTTGAGAAAAAATGCCGAACTCGAACGTAAAAACCTGTCCAGAGAACTCGAGCTCAAAAACAAAGAACTCACTACCAATGTGATGTATCTTATCCGAAAAAATGAACTCATCAAGCAAATCGCCGAGGAGCTAACCGCTAACAGTCAGGCTTTTAAAAAGGAAAATCAGGAATTAATCCGCAGGATCGTAAGAGACCTCGACAAAGCACAGCAATCAGATATATGGGACGAGTTTGAAATCAGGTTCCAACAAGTGCACAATGCCTTTTACGAAAAACTAATGCAAATCAACCCTGAACTATCCCTCAACGAACGCCGCTTGTGCGCTTTTCTGCGCCTTAACATGACCACCAAAGAAATTGCTTCTATCACCGGTCAAAGCCCAAGAAGTATAGAAGTGGCCCGAACACGCCTCCGCAAAAAACTAAACCTGACCAATTCCGACACCAGTCTGACTGATTTTCTTTCGCACATCGACTAAGCTATAATATTATTATTTAATGCTTTACAATGTATTGTAGCGCTTTTGTAGTGCTTATATTTTCCTGTGTTGCATTAAAGTGCAGCCCAAAAAATTGCCCATACTGCACGGCTACCTTAATCTTGCAGAAAAAAACTGATGCCCGAAAAAAAAACTAAAACTAAAACAGCTAAAAAAAAAAGACGAGCTGCAAAGCTTTCTCGAGAACAAAAATAACGAGGCTAAGGCTTTAAAAAAAATTCTTGATTTCATTGAAAATTCCTCAAACACAAATAAATCTACCTAAATCAACATGTCATGAAGAAAAAAAGTACTTTCAATTTTCTGGTAATTACAATGGTTTTAATGGCTGCACTGCTTTTTCAAAACAGTTTGCAGGCACAGTTCAACAATCCGGAAACAGACTTCAGGCTTTTGCAAAAAGCAGCTACTAATCCCACAAAAGCAAACGATCTTCTGCCAAATCGAAGAATCACTTTGGGATCGGCAACCTTGACCGTGCTGGTTAATGACTATCTTTTCCCTTACGACATTTCTACCAATGGTGATTATATTGCCATTTCCGGCTTTGGCGAAGGCGGCAGCTTCTATTGGTCAGAAGACGAAGGCCTGATACCTGTTACCGGAACAACCTATGGCATAAGTGATAACGGCTTGATCACAGGAACATACGAAAACCCTGATTATCAATACCAAGGATCAAATGTAAATACTGCAGGCAATTGGTCATCAGCCTCGAATGCCTGGACTTTTCTGGGTATTAACCCTAACCACCCTGATATCACTCAACCGGATTACAATTCGTCCTGGGGAATTGATGCTGCCGGCGAAACTGTGGTTGGCATGCAATACTACAATGGTTTTAATTACACCACTTTCAAGTGGACAAGCACAGGCGGTTACGAAATGATCGGCGATCCGGCATCACAAGGTTCACGCCCAAATGGTATCAGTCGTGTGGGCGATGTTGTTTATGGCTGGGCAGATATTAACAATACCAGCCGCTCGCCAATTATCTGGGCCAATGGCACTTTCAATTATATTGATCCAAATAATTATGGCGAAGCCTTTGCCGCTTCCTACGATGGCACTTATGTGACAGGAACAATTGGCGAAAATGTATTCATTTGGGAAAACGGAGGAGAAACAATTACCTTTTCCAACTCCTTGAATACCGGCGTAATCTCACCAACATGTATCATGGAAGATGCTACCGTAATGGGCTACACCAACGAAAGTTGGCCTCCTTTTCCTGATTCACGTCGAGCTTTTGTGCGTCATCCGGATGGCAGTATGGAAACCTTTAACGACTATGCCGAAACCCGTGGAATGGCCGATGCGCAAAGCTGGATTTTTTACAGCATCAACGATGTAACACCCGATGGCAATAAGTTTATCGGCGCTGGCCAGGATCCCTTTGGCAACTGGGCTACTTTCTTACTTGATTTTGGAGGTGCAACTGTCACTTATGCACTCGATCTGGAAGCTAATCCTACAAATGGCGGAACAGTTTTGGGTTCTGGCAATTATGAAACAGGAACGATGGTTACAATCAGTGCTTCTCCGGCAAACGGCTTCAATTTTATCAACTGGACAGATGAATCGCAAAGCGTAATTTCTGAAGCTGCTGAGTTTGATTTCGAAATGCCTGAAAATGATGTATTGCTCACTGCAAATTTCGAGTTGATAACTTATGCACTCACATTGAATATAAATCCTGATAATGCTGGTGATGTCACAGGTGCAGGCAATTATACAGCCGGAGAAACTGTTACTATTGAGGCTGTTCCAACAACAGATTTTGCCTTCGTGAACTGGACTGATGGAAATGAAGCAATTGTTTCAGAAGAAGCAACTTACAGTTTCACAATGCCCGCAAATGATTATATGCTCACAGCAAACTTTACCACAACAGTTGGTGTGGCCACAGAACAAATGCTCCTGAAAAAACCTTATCCTAATCCGACCTCCGCCTATTTGAACCTGGAACTAAATCAAAAAGCCGAATACATCAAAATCACGAACAGCCTCGGACAAGTTGTTTTTGAAAATAACTCCCCGGATTTAAAACAAAATATTAATGTAAGCAATTATAATTCAGGAATCTATCAGCTGATTATTATCAGCAACACCAACACCCAAACACACCGCATCTACATCCAATAAACATTTTCTCGTAATCATTTTTAAGCCCGACAAGAAACTCGTTTTTGTCGGGTTTTTTATTTTTTGCCTTCTACAATTTTTCCGAAAAATAGTACTTTCGTGTCCAACATAAAACTAGCACTTTAATGTATCTGGAATTGAGTGTTTCACAGGAAAAATCACCAACTTTCGACTGCCCGTATAGTGGCGAAAAAACCTCAATGCCAACGCAAATTTTTGTCGCAATTGTGGTAATCCGCTTAAATCTTATGATTAGTTTATGAAGTAGCTTTCGGGCTAAAAAGGTATTTTTGCAAAAAATAAAATTATGTTGGAAAACTATACGGATGACAGCGTAAGGACACTTGACTGGAAAGAGCACATCCGCCTGAGGCCTGGTATGTACATCGGAAAATTGGGAGATGGCACTTCCCATGACGATGGCATTTATGTTTTACTCAAAGAAATAATCGACAACAGCATTGACGAGTATGTGATGGGGCATGGCAAAATCATCGAAATTTCTATTCAGGATGACCTTGTTACCATTCGTGATTATGGAAGAGGAATGCCATTGGGAAAAGTGATCGATTGTGTAAGCAAAATCAATACCGGAGCCAAATACGACAGCAAAGTCTTTAAAAAAGCCGTTGGGCTTAATGGCGTTGGCTCTAAAGCCGTAAATGCTATGTCGTCCTATTTCAGAGCACAATCTATCCGCGAAGGCAAAACTAAAATCGTTGAATATCGACAGGGCGAGATCATTGCTGATCATCCAATTGAACCAAACGATGGCAAACAGGGCACCATAATCAGTTTTATCCCTGACAGGGCCATTTTTGGGCAATACCGCTATCTTCAGGAATATATTGAGGAAATGATGTGGAATTATGTCTTTCTCAATAACGGCCTTACCATATTGTTTAATGGTCAGAAATTTCAGGCCAAAAACGGCTTGCTCGATTTGCTCGAACGCAATATTGCTGGTGCCGAACGGATGGTTTACCCAATCATTCACATCAGGGAAGATGACTTTGAATGCGCTTTTACGCATGCAAACAACGTTTACACCGAAGAGTATTATTCGTTTGTCAACGGCCAGCATACAACACAGGGTGGCACGCATCAAAATGCTTTCAGAGAAGCACTTGTAAAAACAATCAGAGAGTTTTACGGTAAAGATTACGACACTTCTGATATCCGAACCTCACTGGTGGCAGCTATAAGCATCAAAGTGCAGGAACCTGTTTTTGAATCGCAAACCAAAACAAAACTCGGCTCAACGCATATTGAACCAGGAGGCCAAACCGTGAGGAATTTTATTGGCGAGATAATCAAGCGCAATCTCGACAATTACCTGCATATGAATGCAGAAACTGCCGAAGCCTTGCATCGCAAAATTATGCAAAGCGAGCGGGAGCGAAAAGATATGGCCAACATTAAAAAACTTGCCCGCGAAAGCGTGAAAAAAGCCAGTCTGCACAACAAAAAACTGCGCGATTGCCGGATTCATTTCAATACTAATCACGAAAAACGTCTTGAAACTACCTTATTTATCACCGAGGGCGATTCAGCTTCGGGCAGTATCACCAAAAGCCGCGATGTGCAAACACAAGCTGTTTTCTCTTTAAAGGGTAAACCACTTAATTCCTACGGATTAAGTAAAAAAATTGTTTACGAAAACGAAGAGTTTAACCTCTTGCAAGCCGCACTCAATATTGACGAATCGCTCGAAAACCTGCGCTACAACAATATTGTGATTGCCACTGATGCCGATGTAGATGGTATGCATATCAGACTTTTATTACTTACTTTTTTCCTGCAATTTTATCCCGACCTGATTAAAACCGGTCATCTCTATATCCTGCAAACGCCACTTTTCAGGGTGCGCAACAAAAAAGAAACCATCTATTGTTACTCAGACGATGAGCGCGTAATGGCCATCAGGAAATTAGGTACAAACCCCGAAATCACCCGCTTTAAAGGCTTAGGCGAAATTTCTCCGGATGAATTTAGGTTTTTTATCGGACCCGGCATCCGCCTTGAGCCTGTTATCCTGAAAAGAGAACTTTCAATCCCGGAAATTCTAAGCTTTTATATGGGCAAAAACACCCCTGAACGTCAGCAATTTATCATCAACAACCTGAGGTTGGAAGACGAACTTACCGAAGATAAAATCAGCGCCTGATTACTCTCTTACCCGTGCAATGGCTTTGGGCAAATGGCTGATGATATCAGAGGCCAGCATACTTTCCATACCCAACTGTTCGGCTGCCATATCTCCGGCCAAGCCATGTATGTAAACACCTAACAAAGAAGCTTTTGCAGGGCTGTATCCTTGTGCTATAAGTCCTGCAATAATACCCGTTAAAACATCTCCGCTTCCTGCAGTGGCCATGCCGGGATTACCTGTCGGGTTAAAGTAGCATTTGCCATCCGGCATACTCACACAAGTGAAAGCGCCTTTAAGAATAATTATCAAACCACACCTCACCGATAATTCCCTCTGAAGCTCCAGGCGTTCAAAACTATGTTGCCATTTTCCTGCAAGACGCTCAAACTCCTTTGGATGAGGCGTTAAAATAGTATTCCCTGGAAGAAAAGACAACCAGGTTTTGTTTTCAGCCAAAATATTGAGTGCATCTGCATCCAGCACTAAGGGTTGGTTACTATTCTGTATTAACAGCTTAAGAGCCTTTGCTGTTTCAGATGCCGTACCAATTCCAGGTCCGGCTGCCACCACATTAAAAGGTGATAAGTCTGGTACCTCACTAAAAAAAGTTTCATTAGAATCAACACTGAGCATAGCTTCCGGAAAGGCCGACTGCACAGGAGTGCAAGCTTTTAATGGAAGATGAACATGCAAAAGTCCGGCACCACTTCGCATACAAGCCTTTGCAGCTAATATCGCAGCACCCGTTTTATCAGCAGAGCCGGCCACCAGCAATACATGACCAAATTTGCCTTTATGTGCAAAACGTGCCCGGGGCTTCCACCAAGGCTTTAGCAGAGCAGCTTCCAGTAAATGATGATGAGTTTTAACCTCGTTGATAAAAACCGGATGTAATCCAATCGGCAATACCTCCCAACGTCCTACATAAATATCATTTTCCGGCCAAAAAAAAGAAAGCTTGGGAAACTGAAAACTCAAAGTGTAATCAGCTTTAACAATAGCATCAGTTTTGTTATTAACCGGCTGATCTGCATATAATCCCGAAGGGATGTCAACGGCTACAACCACATTTTCCAATTCATTGATATTTCTGATGCATGCTTCTGCCAGACCAGCAACAGGCTTATTAAGTCCTGAGCCAAAAAGCGCATCCACAATTATTGCATCTTGCTTAATATCTGGCAATTCCGATACGTCTGAAATTTCAATAAGTAAGGATTCATCAAGCACACGCAATCTATCTGCATTGAGTTGACAATCCTTGCTTAACTGATCCGAAAATTTGATAAGATAACAAGTAACTTCATAGTTATCCTGTGCCAATAAACGCGCCAGAACAAGTCCATCTCCACCATTATTCCCAACTCCTGAAAAAATCACAACCGATGAATGAGGCTGTAGTCTTTTTCTGATCCATTCGTACAGTTGATTTGCTGCTCTTTCCATCAATGCATCCGAAGCAATTGGTTCATTTTCTATTGTAAAGGCATCAGCTTGTCTTATCTGATCAATGTCGAGAATTTTCATACACAGCATTTTACTACAAAATTAAAATCATTTACGCTACAATGCAAACCCAAAGGACTTCGTTCTAAAATAAACCCGTTTAAAACGAAGTATTTATTTCTTTAATGAAGATAAAAATTTATTCTGGTGCCAATTTGCCAGCCCAAGCCATGATTCTTGCCCTCATATCTTCAAAATACATCCCTTACATAGAAAAGCTATAGGCAAAATTTCTTTTTCGATCACGGCAAAGATATCCTCGATATAACCGACACAGTAGCCTTGACAAGCCCCTCAATACTTTTATTCCAAAAAAGTAATATCTATTTGATAATGAATAGAAATAGTTTACTATAAAATCTTAAGATTTCATTAAGCCTTCTCAAAATACTACTTTTTTTGTAATTTTGATTTGTTAAATCAAACCCAAATTACAATGAAAAATTCAAATTTCCTTTCAATCGTTTTCATGCTGGCAATACTTATCAGCAGCTGCAATAGCCAGTCATCCAAAAAAGAAACGGTTACGGAGACAGACAAGGCCTTAATCGAAACTGCAAATCGGTATTTCGCCACTCTTCCAGAACCGGGAGATCCTAACACACCCCAGGCAATTTTAGGGAAAAAACTCTATTACGATACCCGCCTGTCGGCTAATGGAGAGATGAGTTGCAATACCTGTCATCCGATAGCCAATTATGGGGTGGATAACTTACCAACCTCACCAGGGCATGATGGCACATTGGGAACCCGCAACAGCCCAACCACCTTAAACGCATGGTTTCATACTGCCCAATTCTGGGATGGCAGATCTCCCGACCTGGCCGATCAGGCCAAAGGACCGGTGCTAAATCCTATTGAGATGGGCATGAAAAGTGCTGAAGATGTAATTGGTATCATGCAAGCCGACGAGGAATACCAGCAACTTTTTGCTGAAGCCTTTCCACAGGATGAAGAACCCATTACCTTCGATCGTTTCGCCGATGCAATCGCTGCTTTTGAAGGCACACTGGCTACTCCGGCAGCTTTCGACAGTTTCCTCAATGGTGAGGCAGATGTGATGACTGACGATCAAAAAGAAGGTCTTTCCCTATTTATTGAAACAGGTTGCATTACCTGCCATATCGGCCCCGGGCTTGGCGGCACGATGATGCAACGCTTTGGTGTTGTGAATGGTCCTTATTATGAATATACCAAATCAGAACGCCAGGATAAAGGTTTAGCCGCAATAACAGGCAAAGAGGGTGATGAATTTGTTTTCAAAACTCCTTCGTTAAGAAACATTGAAAAAACCGCCCCCTATTTTCATGATGGTAGTATCGAAAGCCTGGATGAAGCTGTTAAAATAATGGCTTACATGCAATTAGGTCGCGAATTATCGGACGAACAAACCAACAAGCTAGTAGAATTCTTAAAGAGTTTGACAGGGAAAATCCCGGAATACGCATTATAAGGTGAATCAACTAGACAAAAAAAACGCCCTGAGTCATTCAGGGCGTTTTTAATTAATCATCAACAGGCTATTGAACGGCATCAGCCAGCTCACTACCTGGTTTAAACTTAACCACTTTTTTAGCGGCAATACTGATTTCCTTACCAGTTTGTGGGTTACGGCCTTTTCTGGCAGCTCTTTTAGAGATTGAGAAAGAACCAAAACCAACGAGGGCGACACGGTCACCTTCATTTAAGGCTTTTGTAGTAGCATTGATGAAAGCATCTAGTGCTTTTTTTGCATCTGCTTTTGTCAATTCGGCACCTACGGCCATTGCATCAATTAATTCAGCTTTGTTCATCTTCTTGGATTTTAGTTAAAAAATTGGTTGAACACCGCACAAATATAGCGTTTTAAAATATCAGCGCAAGTTTTCAGCAGGAAAAATACAAAAAATGTTGATAAAACAAGTGTTTTGTTAATAAATTTCTCAAAAAACAGTAAGTTTTCTGTGCTTTCAGAACTTTTAAGTACAAAAATCTGCCCTCAAAATGAATCATAGTGCAACTTTCCATATCCCCTCCAGCTTAAAACCATTCAAGAAATCATGTATTTTCATGGCTCGTCTGTCAGGCAACTGAATTTCCTTCAAGGCCAAAAATCCCTCAGGATGGCTTACCTTAAGGTAGCTTTTGTTATCGGTGTGAAGCAAATAGTTTTCACCAGCATGAGCTTCCCTCAATATTTCAGCCTGATAAATCTTGATTAAAACTTGCTGACCCGACACCATATTAATAAGAGTTGTGAAAGCTGCAGGATAGGGTGACAATCCCCTGATCTGATTATTGACTTCACTTAAACTTTTAGACCAATCGATCACGCAATCGGCTTTAAAAATTTTAGGGGCCAATTTTAGCTGCGACGCACTTATTTTTGCTTGTGGAGTGGTCGTTAAACTGCCATCAGCAAGGCCAAATACTGTTTTAACAACCAATACTTTTCCGGCCTCCTTCATCCTGTCGTGCAAACTTCCGGCGTTTTCGTCAGCAGCTATTGGCATGCGATGCTGCAAAATGATACTGCCCTCATCAATTTTGTCGTTTAACAAAAATGTTGTTAATCCGGTTTCCGTTTCACCATTCATTATAGCCCGATTGATTGGCGCCGCACCCCGGTATTGCGGCAATAAGGAGGCATGCAAATTAAAAGTTCCCAAAGGTGGCATCTTCCAAACCTCAACCGGTAACATCCTGAAAGCGACCACAACAAAAAGATCGGCATTTAGTTCCTCTAGCAATTTCAGGAAAGTTTGATCCTTTAGGTTTAGTGGTTGCAAAATCTTCAAGCCTTTTTCAATAGCCAGACTTTTAACTGCGGATTGCTGTAGTTTCTTACCTCTTCCAGCTGGCTTATCTGGAGCTGTGACAACAGCTTTTACCAAAATTTTAGCCTCCAGCAAGGCTTCAAGCTGGGCAGCAGCAAATTCGGGTGTTCCAAAAAAAATAACCGAAGGTTTTGTTGGATTCGTATTCATTGAAGCAAAATTAAACTATTCTTTTTCAAAACACGATTATCCGGTAAAATGTTATGCCGTCCCTACAAGACAACTTGCATACATCAATAGAGCATATTGAGTGAATTATACCGGACAACACTGTTTCAAAATAAAAAACCTGATCTCTTTCGAAATCAGGTCTATATTTTTTACTTCAATTAAACCTATTTTTTTCCTTCTGCTCTGGCAATGTAACGTTCTGCATTACGACCTTCGGTAGAGTTTGGAAAGTTCTTTTTCAATTCATTGTATATTTCAACAGCCTTTTTTGCATCTCCGATCAATTCATAAGTTTGCCCGGCTTTGAGCAAAAACACAGGACTAGTAAGCTCATTGGCTTCTTGACGTGCAGCTTTAAGGTACTGTGCAGCTGCCTCCGATTTTTTATCCATTTCAAGGTAAACGTCTCCAATAGCACCAAGCGCCATGACAGCAACAATATGATCCTTACCCTTAAAACTTTTCAGCTGATCCAATGCTTCTTCATATTCGCCTTGCTTGAGAAAAGAAATACCGGCATAATATTTAGCAAGATTGCCAGCCTTGGTTGACCCATATTCATCAATCACATCCAACAAACCAAGATTATTTCCATCGCCATAAAGCGCTTTATTCAATGAGTCCTGTTCAAAATAAGCCTCTGCCATAAAAAGCTGCGTTTGAGCTTCCTTCTCAAGCGGGTCAAGATAATAGCGACTAACACCAAAATATCCCAAAACGACAACAACAATAACAGCAACCACTATTACCAATGATTTCTGATTGTTCTCGATAAACTGTTCAGTTTTACTTAGGGTGCTTTCTACCGCTTCCAGTCTTTCGTCGCCTTTTTCCAATCCTTTATTATTCGTCATAGCTGTTGAATTTTGAAGTGCAAAAGTAGTTTTTTTCCTGAAATAAAAGACACTCACTTATAATTTTTTACATTTGAACCCGGAAGCATTTTGTATGAATATCAGACTTATTCTGACGGCTTTATTTATTACTACTTGTGGCCTGGTTCTAAAAAGCCAGCAATCCGGTTGGTTTATAATTGAACAACAGGAAGATCGTTTTGGCAACTTTTCTAGCCAATCAGTATTCATTCAGGATCAGCAACTAAGAATAGAAAATGCCGAGTCGGTATTTTTACTCGATCTGGCCAATGATACGCTCACCTTGGTTTTTCCGGAGCAAAAGATTTATTGGCACGGACGACCCCAACAATTGCGTGAGGCCATTTTAAACCGTCTCAAACAACAGGTAGAAGAAATCCTGGCCCGGCTGCCCGAATACATCAGAGCCGAAGCCGATAGTAGTTTCAGGAAAGACCTCAAATTTTTTGAATCCGGGAAGCAACTTACAGACAGCCTGCTTCCAATAAAAACAGAGAAAAAAGCCAGCATCGACACCATCCTCGGACATCCAACCATTCAATATACTTTTTACCTTGATAGCGTACTACTCGAAACCATTTGGATCACTGAGGAAATAAATCCCTATGCAGGAATCGACAGGATTGCATTACGCAAAATGACCAACATTTTTCAGCCCCCTACGCGTGTAGCTGCACATCGTGAAAGTGAACTTTATCAGCAACTCGTTAAAAATGCGTTGGTTATGCGTTCTGTCATCCCAACACCCATTGGCGAAAGCACAACCGAAATCAAACAAATAAGTTCGATTCATATCCCCGAGGCTTTTTTTCTTCCACCTCCTGATTACAAAAATGCACTTATCGAAGAGGTAATTTCCATTACAATGGATCAGGATGCACCGGAACCTTTCGATGCAGAGAAAAAAGAAAAATTCCGTCCGCTAAATCCTTTTGAGCAACCTCAGAAAACTTTTCCACCCTATTAAGCTATTTTATAGCCTGAAACAACACAATTGACTGCTGTTTTTTGATTATTTCCTGTATTTTTGATGGTCAAAAAAAAATGAGTATCAGGAATCATGAATATTAGTGACAATGATTTTCTTCGTTTGCCCCTTCCCTAAAGGGAGCGAAGAAAATCAAATCTCTCATTAAATACATGATGTAAATGATTAAAAAAAAGATAATGAAACTATAATCAACAATCCCGATACTCAATAAAAAAATTGGCTTTAACCAAAACCACTGCTTCATGAAACAGTTACCGATTGCACTGCAAAACAAGTTTGTATGCTTTATTGCGCTAATCTTTTTTACGTTGACAATTAGTACGAGGGCAATAAGTCAGGAACAAAATGATACTTTTTATGCCGATCAATGGCTCATCCTGCCGGCCCAATCTTATGAGCCTCCCCTATTCTATCAGCAAGAAGACACCTATGGTGATACCCTGAGTCTGAAAAATCTCTTCGACCGGCTTGGTCTTCCGGCTCAAGTCAATCCAATTGATGGTAAGCCGCTTGTAACTGATCAAAATGGGTCGCCCCTCTGGGAAAAGCAGCAAGCCTCCAAATCGGGTGAGTTGATTTTAAAACCGCTTAAAAACAGCACTTACAGCTGGACCTTGGCGGCAGGATATTTTGAAACAGATCGATTGATAAACCTCACGTTTACATTAAAATCATCTGCCATGGCAAGCTTGGCTGTTGATGGACAAACAATCATTGAAGCATCCAATAAAGCAGAAACAGACAAAACCCTGCAACATACTTTTGAGCCCGGAAAGCATCTGATCCTCATCAAAACCATGTATGCATCTGCTTCTGATGATGACTGGAAGCTAAGCCTGAAGTATGAATTAAAATCAAAAGGTACAATCAATTGGTCTGCCGATTCCGAAAAACACATGAACATGGGATTACTACTCGATGGCATCCGATTGACAAGCAGTAGCATACATTTCAGTGGCAAATACCTGATGTTGAATTACAGCTATACGCATGCCCCCGAAGGCAAAACCGAAAACTGGACAGAAGTGATGCCAATGAATGATGAAAGCATACTTTTCAGCAGCCGCCACAGCGATAAAAAGCAAATACGCTTTCATCCCACAGCCGATGCAGTTATCTATAGGGTAAGCAGTAATGGCACAAACAGCCTTTGGCAGGAAGATTTGCTCACAGGTAAAACCAAATTACTCCTTGAAGAATTGAAAGATGCTGGTAATATTCAACTTTCACCCAAAGGTAATAGCTTGGTTTACAGCAAGCAATTCAAAGAAAAGGAAGATAACACTGGTGTTAAAAAACACGAAGGCATGCCCGATCGCTGGCCCTGGTGGCGCAACAGAAGCCAGCTTTTCCTTGTTGACCTGCAAACCGGAACACATCACCAATTGACAGCCGGAAACCTCAGTAGTCAGTTTCAGGATTTTAGTCCCGAAGGCAATAAAATCCTGTTCAGCCAGTCGAAGCCCGATTATTCAGAGCGTCCATACAGCAAATCCTGGATGATCTTACTCAACCTCAAAAGCCGGAAAGCTGACACCCTTTGGATTTCCAATTATGGCAGCAGTGCGCTTTTTTCGCCCGATGGCAAACAACTACTTGTAACAGGAGGTCCACTGCTCTTTGGCCAGTCCGGCAATACCCTGTCTCAGAACGACATCCCCAATGATTACGACACACAAGCTTATTTATTCGACCTCAAAACAAAAAATTCGATACCCCTTTCGCGCAACTTTCATCCGAAAATATTAGATGCCCGATGGAATAAAGCTAACGGAAATCCCTATTTCCTCGTTCAGGAAGGTTCCTACCAGCGTATTTACTTATTTGATATAACAACAAATAATTTTTTGCAACTGCAACAGCCAGCAGATGTTGTAAAACATTTCAACATGGACTATAATGGCCAATTGATGATCGCTGATGGGTCATCTGTCAGCAGCCCTGATAAAGCCTGGATCACAGACCTAAACACCCAACAAACCAAGATTATCAGTGATCCTGAGGCAAACTTTTTCGAAGATGTTGTTTTTGGTGAGGTAAAGGACTGGGATTTTATCACAGCCACCGGCGACACCCTGGATGGACATATCTATTATCCACCCGATTTCGATCCGGCAAAAAAATATCCGGTTATTGTTTATTATTATGGCGGTACCAATCCCATCGACAGAAGCTTTAGGGGGCGCTATCCGAAGAATTATTTTGCTGCTCACGGTTATCTGGTTTATGTTATAATCCCTTCGGGTGCAACAGGTTACGGACAGGAATTTTCGGCGCGACACGTTAATAATTGGGGCAAAACCGTTGCAGATGAAATCATCAATGGAACAAAGCATTTCTATCGCAGTCATCCCTATGCCGACAGCAATGCGATAGGCTGTATCGGAGCTTCTTATGGCGGATTTATGACGATGTTGCTCACTACGCGCACCGATATTTTCTCAGCAGCCATTGCCCATGCCGGCATCAGCTCCATCTCCTCCTACTGGGGCGAAGGCTATTGGGGCTACCTATACAGTTCAACGGCTACTGCTAATGAATTCCCATGGAACAGCCCAAAGATATACATCGACCAAAGCCCATTGTTTGCTGCCGACAAAATTAACACCCCCCTGCTGTTGCTGCATGGCGGCAGCGATACCAATGTGCCACCAGGCGAAAGCATCCAGCTTTACACAGCCTTAAAACTACTGGGCAAGACAGCCGAATACATTGAGATTGAAGGACAGGATCACCATATTGTGGACTATAAAAAGCGTCAGCTCTGGCAAAAAAGCATCATAGCCTGGTTCGACCGTTTTTTGAAAGACCAGCCAGCATGGTGGGAATCACTTTATCCGGAACGCAAGCTTTGAGAAAGGTTATGAAAGAACAAAGACTACTTAACTTCCTGCTGGAATACATCACTCCGGAACGTAAAGCCAAGTTTGAAGCCGTTTTGAGCAAACGCACCCGCCATCTCACGGTCTTGCTCGAAGACATCTTTCAGCCGCACAATGCCAGTGCCGTATTGCGCAGCTGCGACCTCACAGGCGTGCAGGATGTGCACATCATCGAAAACAATTACGTTTACGATATCAATCCCGATGTGGTGGTAGGCAGCACCAAATGGCTCAACCTTTATAAATACAACGAACTGCCCTTCAACACCATACAAGCTTATGAAAAGCTGCGCAGCAAAGGGTACAGGATTGTAGCCACCAGTCCGCACCATGACGGCTACACACCAGAAACGCTGCCCCTCGACAAACCTTTAGCCTTGGTTTTTGGCACCGAAAAAACCGGCCTGTCCGATTATGCCCTGCAGCATGCCGACGATTTAGTGCGCATCCCCATGGTGGGCTTTACTGAAAGCTTCAATATCAGCGTGTCGGCTGCCCTATTACTCTACACCCTCAGCAGAAGGCTGCATACCAGTGATATCTCCTGGCAACTCAGCCGCAAAGAAAAAGACGAACTCCTTTTGCAATGGTGCCGCAATACCATTAAAAGAGTAGAAGTGTTGGAGGAAACGTTTAAAAAGAGATTTGAATGAGGATGCTGGATAGTTGACTATTGGATGTTGACGTTTTTGAGCTTTGTGGTTGCCCAAATAGTCTTAACTTTTTTTTTTATTTAAGTAAACTGAGTATCAGGAATCATGGATAAAGTGACAATGATTTTCTTCGATTGCCCCTTCCCTAAAGGGAGCGAAGAAAATCAAATCTCTCATTAAATACATGATGTAAATGATTAAAAAAAGATAATGAAACTATCTTCAATAATTAGGAGTTCATGTGGCACGAAGTGCCCAGCATGAACTCTCGGTTGAACTATAATCCCCCAACCGAAATCAATTATTATGGAAATTGCATGGGGTTTATTTGGAGAGCGGGATGTGAAACGGCAAAAGTGCAGAAATAAAATTGGAAGGTGTTTTGCCTTTGTTGAGGTTATTCTGTGTTTTGAGTGCCATTTTAAGCCTTACTTTTACAGTGAAAATGGTTTAAGTCTCTGCTTTGGCCAAAAGCCATGCCATCCGTCATGAAGTGACAGTTTAAGTTGGGACATTTATTTA
>JACCQN010000103.1 GCA_015709215.1 Bacteroidales bacterium | reverse complement strand
ACTGTTAGCATAGCTTGCTCAACCTGTGTGGGAGCATTTCTTTTTTTTCATGATATTTGAGTTTAAATGAATCTCATAAAAATACAAAAACGCTATCTTTACGTCAAAAAAAGATGGCCCGCGGGAGCGGGATTTAGTTCAACACGGTACATATTGCAGGGCGGGGTTCGGTGGTACGCCAACTGCGGATTCTCATTTCGCAGTTCCATGTCCTTCGGACAGGAACGCTCTTCGAAATCCGCCCCGACAACATGTACCAACCGTTGGCGGTAATTATGGAAAAAGACTGAAACTAACTTTAAATAATAATTCTAAATTTATTAAAATGGCAAGAAATCATAACACAGACAGACTTGGAAATGATTTTTCTGACTATACCAAAAGACAAGTTTGGAGTAAAGCGCAAATTGTAGCCGGTATTGATTCCTCAATTCGCAGAAAAGACCATTGTGGTGCATGGATTGACTGGAATCAATATGGCATTACAAATGAAAATGGAACTGGATGGGAAATTGACCACATTAAACCAGTATCGAAAGGTGGTGGTGATGAATTATCAAATCTGCAACCACTACAATGGCAAAACAATAGGAAAAAGAGTGATGATTATCCCGCATCAAATTACTGTGTAGCAAAAGCAAAATGACAAAAATTAAATTAGTATGACAAAAAGAAAAACCTACCATGTGACAAAAACAGATGATGGCTGGCAAGGTAAAGTAGAAGGTGGGAAAAGAGCTTCAATTACAGGAGATACAAAAGCTGACGTAATGAAGAAAACAATTGATTTAGCTAAAAACCAAGGCAACACATCTGTCAAAATTCACAAGACTGATGGCAAGATTCAGGAAGAACGAACATTTCCTAAAAGTTCCGACCCGTTTCCTCCAGAAGGTTAATATTGCTTGTGTACAAAGATTGATTTATTGTATGAAATTGTTATGAGCGTAGAGTTTTGGACCAGCTTCATGATTGGAAATCTAATTAATGAACTTAAAAATCTGAAAACTATGAATATATTAAAAAGCGTAATTGTAGGAGTGGGTGCTGTTATGTGGAGCCTTAAGACAAATATGACTCATAAAATGGATTACAATTTTTTAATCTATCAAGATAAGAGCAAGGGGGTTCGAATCCCCCTCTCCACTCCACTAATAAATTTAAAATCATGGTATTTATAAAACCTAAATTTAAAACAAAATCATTCACTTGCCCTAACTGCGGAGTAGTTGCAGAACAGACATGGTCAAAAATTTTTAGAATTTATTACGATGACAGAAAAGCGAATGGTGAATCAATTCAGATGTATTATGATTTGCACGCCACCTACAATGTTGCTCGCTGTAAACATTGCGACGATATTTCTATTTGGCAAAAGGAAAAAATGATTTTCCCAATAACCGGGAATGTGGCTATTCCAAATGAAGATATGCCAGTCGATGTGAAAGAGGATTATCTTGAAGCAAAAATGGTTGTTAATCTTTCACCGAGAGGTTCAGCGGCCTTGCTTAGATTAGCTTTACAAAAATTATGTGTTCATTTAGGTGAAAACGGTAAAGATATTAATACCGATATAAAAAATCTGGTTGCAAAAGGACTCCCTGAATCAATACAACAAGCACTTGATAGTGTCCGCGTAATTGGAAATAATGCAGTGCATCCAGGAAAAATTGATTTGAAAGATGATGTTGAGACTGCTTACAAACTATTTGGATTTTTAAATATTATTTGTGACATTTTGATTACACAGCCTCGGAAAATAAAGGAATTTTATGAGATGAAAATACCCCAAGGAGCAAAGGATGCTATAAATAAAAGAGATGGAGAAAATAAATAACTACCGCCAATAATCAGGAGTTCATGTGGCACGAAGTGCCCAGCATGAACTCCCGGTTGAACGAAATCCCCAACCGAAATCAATTATTATGGAAATTGCATAGGGTTTATTAGGAGAGCGGAATGTGAGGCGGCAAACGAGTGATAAAGAAATTGGAAGGTTCTTTGGTTTTCTAAAGTTTTTCAGTGTTTTCAGTGGCAGTTCTGGTGTTCTTTTTTACAAGCTAATGCATTTATTATCAGTAGCGGCCAAAAGCCATGCCATCCGTCATTAAGAGA
>JACCQN010000050.1 GCA_015709215.1 Bacteroidales bacterium | reverse complement strand
GGTTCAATTCGCAGAAACACATCTGTGCTGTAGCGGTAATAGGTATTAAAATTCACACGTGCATTTTCCCAATATCTCAAATAGCCCAACTCGTAACTATCTGTATATATTGGTCTTAGATTTGGATTACCGGTATTAATATTTCTGTTATCAGTAAATGATCTGAAGGGATTCAGCTGCCAGAACCCTGGGCGTCTGATTCTGCGGCTGTAGCTTACCTGAATCTGATCGTTTTCGGTGAGCTTATAATTAAGGTGAGCACTTGGAAAGAGATTCAAATAGTATTGACTATTCGACTCATCAGTTTCCTGCAAAAGGGTGCTGATCTCTGAATATTCTGATCTCAATCCTAATTGATAAGAATAGCGACCCGATTCGTTGCCAAAAAGTGCATAGGCTGCCAAAATTTTCTCATCATAAATAAAACGATTGGTATAATCCGGCAGATTCACGTATTCACCATTATCGTTCAGTTCTTCGACAATGTAATTGTTATCAATTTCACGTTGCTCGTATTTAGCACCGGCTTCAAATTTTGAACGTTCATTAAAAGGATGCACATAATCAAGCTGCATCTGAAAATTAGACTCCTGCTCTTTGTTCTCTATTTTCTGAAACTCCTGACTCATCAACAAATCAACAGGCTTGATAGTTTCAACAATATTTGAACGCTCTGTTTCGGAATTATCAAAATAACGCAAATTAGCTGTTAGCGTGTGGTCTTTCTTGCCGAAATCTTTTTTGTAGTTGATTGAATACTCCAGATTTGGGTCCGTTTCAGTTTCATCATCAACACGTTCGCTGGATACAAGAAATTCATTTCCAGGACCAAAGTCGTTATAAACTATTGTTGATTTATTTGTTTGGTCAGAATAGCGATACATCAGGCTAAAAGTGAGTACATCATTAGGGGTAAAGTAATATTCAGCGCCAGTGCGGATCATATTGCTAAGCCCGGTTCTGTCTCGATCCGATTCCTGCAGCGTTGTATAAGTTCCTTCGGGTCTGAAAAAATCACGACGATAATTTCCGGAACCCAGCCTTTCACGGTAGTTCAAAGCATAATTTGCAAAAAGGTTCACTTTATTAAACCGATAATTTGTATTAACTCCCACACCATATTGCAATGGATATCCGGTATTCAGATCAATTGAGCCATGAAATCCATTTCGGCGATCTTTTTTCAACACAATATTGATGATTCCGGCTGTTCCTTCGGCATCATATCGAACCGATGGATTCGTAACAACTTCAATTCGTTCAATCATATCAGCCTGCAAACTGCGCAAAGCATCGCGACTATTTATTCCGGCAAGCCCAGACACTTTTCCATCAACCAAAATTCTCACACCTTCATCGCCTCTTAAACTCACATTACCTTCAATATCAACAGTGACGGAAGGAATATTTTCGAGCACTTCGATGGCATTTCCCGCCGTTGAACTCATGTCTTTTCCGATATTAAATATACGTTTATCCAATGTCATTTCAACCGTACTTTTTTCTGCCACAACTTCCACTTCCTCCAGCAAAGCATTGTCAGGCGCAATCATTAAACGTCCCAAATCGTATAAATCTCTGCCGCGATCCACTTCAAAGGCATCCACCATCATGGTTTTGTAACCCAAAAACTGAATTGTCAGGTAATACACATCGGGTTTAAGTTTCATTTGAAAACTACCATTGGCATCGGTTATACCGCCTTCTACAAAACTGGAATCAGCAGCGCGATAAATCATCACAGTAGCATATTCAACTACTGACTTTGTTCGACTATCAACTACTTTTCCTTTCACACCGCTATCTTTGTCGGCAGGAACCTCTGCATGACCGCTAAATGAGAAAACGGCAAGAAAAAGAACTGATAAATTAATCTTGATTAAATGCTTTATTGATTGAAAATTCATAAGATTATTTTGAAATTTTAATTTTGTCATGGAACATGATCCATTTCGTAAACCGATAAAAATCCCGAAAAACGCTGTTGAAAAAAAGTAAATTTTGGAATTAAAAACACTTATAGCATAAAACAAAAAAGAAGCCAAAAGTATTTCAAAAAAATTAAAATTCTCTTAAAAATCAGTTATCGGTAAGCCTGTTTAAGGCTTGTTAATCAAACCTTCTGCATAAGTCTGAATTGTATCGTTTAAAACAAATTATTGAGGATCAACATCCAGCTGAATAATTAAGGATTTATGATCAGGGTTTGCATTAAAAGCTGATAATTTGCTTGAAAGCAAAGCTTTTATTTTGCCGGAATGCTGACGCCTGTCAAATTTAATCAGGATATGTTTAATATAAAGATTTCTTATTCGGGAAACCATAGGAAACTCGGGGCCAAGCACTTGCTGACCAAAATCCTTACGAAGTGCCAGAGCCAGATCGTTTGCCGCCATATTGAGTTTATACTGATCGCGATGTTTGAGTTTAATTAAAATCAAGCGGTAAAAAGGCGGGTAATGATACTCCTTTCGAATTGTCATTAGACGCTCATATACAGCATCATAGTCGTTTCGTATCACATCTTGCAAAAGTGGGTGGCGAGGTTGATAAGTCTGTATCAGCACTTTACCTCTTTTATTTTTTCGTCCGGCGCGTCCAGCAACCTGAGCCATCAGTTGAAAACTCCTTTCGTGCGCTCTGAAATCTGGATAAGAGAGCATATTATCCGCATTCAAAATCCCAACGATACGCACGCTGTCGAAATCCAAACCTTTGGTAACCATTTGTGTTCCGGTCAAAATGTCTGTTTCATGCTTTTCGAAAGCCTCAATGATCTGCTGAAACCCAAATTTACTACGGGTTGTATCCAAATCAAGACGGCTAATCCTGGCATCGGGAAGCAAAAGCTGCAATTCTTCCTGAACTTTCTCCGTGCCAAACCCATGCATTTTAAGTGCGGTACTTTGGCAGTTAGGACACTCAGCCGGAACCTCCATAGCAAAACCACAATAATGACAGCGCAACAGGCGCTGATTTTTGTGATAAATCAAACTCACATCGCAATGACGACATTCGGGAACCCAATTGCAGGCTTCGCATTCGAGCCGGAGAGCGAATCCTCTTCTATTCTGAAACAGAATCACTTGTTCTTTATGCTCGATAGCGGTTTTCATTTCTTCCATCAGCGGACGGCTGAAGTGCGATTGCATGGTGTTACGCTTTTTCTCCTCTCTTAAGTTAACAATTTCTATCTCAGGCAGTTCAATTCCACCAAAACGTTCCATCAAATTCACAAGGCCAAATTTTCCGTTTTTGGCATTGAAATATGATTCAAAAGATGGCGTTGCCGAGCCAAGCAATACTTTAGCCCCATGCATCCTGGCCAAAACCAGGGCAGCATCACGGGCATGATAGCGTGGGGCTGGATCATACTGTTTATACGATTGATCGTGCTCCTCGTCCACAATGATTAATCCCAGATTTTGAAACGGCAGAAACAAAGCCGAGCGGGGCCCGATAATCAATTGATGCTCTGATTCCTGGTCATGAACATCGTATTGTAAAACCTTTTGCCAAATTTCGGCGCGCTCATGCATATTATAGCGCGAATGATATACACCCAAACTTTCGCCAAAATAGCGTTTCAATCTTTGAATAATCTGTGTAGTGAGGGCAATCTCAGGCAGCAAATACAAAACCTGTTTGCCCTGCTTCAGATTTTCGTGTATCAGCTTGATGTACAATTCTGTTTTTCCGCTCGAGGTGATGCCATGCAGCAAAACAACCCCTTTCCCTGTAATTCCCGTTCTGATTTCGTCTAAGGCTAAAAGTTGCGCAGGGGTTAGTTCAATATCATCAGGATGAAGATCAGCCGTATATTGATCAAGACGGCTTATCACTTTTTTAGATTGCGTAAAAATACCTTTATCCACAAGCGCTTTCAATTGGGCATGAGAAGCATTTGCTTTTTTAAGTAAAACTGCTGTCGAAACCTCAGTAACATTTCCTCCTAAAGGAGCCATGCTCAGATAAGAAAGCAAGAGCTCCAGTTGTTTATAGGCTCGTTTTTCGAGTTGATTCATCAGCTCCTGCAAAGCGCTGTGGTTGTGAAATGCCTTTCTTAAACTTATAACAGATTCTTTCTTTTGTTGGTATTTTTCTTTCACCTCTTCTTCGGTAATAACCAAACCCCGATCAATGAGGTTACGGATAATAGGCATAACTTTCTGAATGCCAAGAATTTTACTCACTTCAGAAAGTGTGATTTTAGGCTGCAATTCCAATGCTTCAATAATCAAAAATTCATTTTCATTCAGCTGATGCTTATCGGTAGTATATTGATCCGATAATTGAATCATGGTTTCGCTGCTAAGTTTAAGTGCTGAAGGCATTGCCGCTTGCATAACCTCACCTAGATTGCAGAGGTAATACTCTTTTATCCATTTCCAAAATTGAAGCTGTTTTTCAACAACTACCGGTCTTTCATCAAGCAAATCAAGAATGTATTTTGGACTAAAACTTTTGGGAATTTCTTCATGAACCCGACTAATTACGCCAGCAATTATTTTTTTTCGTCCAAACTGAACAATAGCACGCATTCCCACGGCAACCTGATCATTAAGCACAAAAGGAATACGATAGGTAAAAGTTCCTGGAACAGCCAGTGGAATGATAACATCTGCAAATAGTGTGGTACGCGTTTCGGAACTCATAAAATCAGCATACAATTTGAAACGCGAAGTTAACTATTCCTCCCGCCCCGAAATAAAAAAAGGCCGGAAATCTCCGACCCTTTTAAAGTATCAACCAATTTACTATTCTGTTTCTTCTTTATAAATCAAGTTGTTGTTCCGATAACCGCTTGCATCTTTAAACCAATCCGGAAATAACTCTCCGCTACTTTCGGCCCAATCAGCGAATTTCAAATGCGCCTGTATTACCTCCGCTTTTTCAACAGGATAGGCAAACTTTTCAATAATGTTGATTGCCCAGGGAAGGTTTTCAGGAGATTTATAATAACGGCCAATTGCCACCTCACTATCATCATGGCCAGTACCAATCAATCTCAGATCAGCAAGTGCTGTTGGAGCTTTGTTTGGTAAATGTACTTCAACGCCACGCTGTCCATCCACGATGATAAAGGGATTATAGGGTGGTACTCCTGTTTGATTCAACGGAATGGGATCAGCGAGCCGAAGCATTATCTGAAGTGTATCAGGAATAATAAAAGGTACACCTTCGGTAGTATTAGCTCCTATTCCGCTGTATTGCGGGGGAAGAACCTCATACGAGTCATCCCACATTATTACTACGGCATTACTTTGTCCGGATTCGGTACCATTTGCATTATTTGTAATGTAATTTGAGCTCAAGAAGGTGCCAGCCACCGATTCCACTGCATTGGCAGGAAAAGGAAACTCGATTCCAAACCCATTGTGATAAAAGGCTCCATGGGCACGCAAAATAAGTGTTGCTGATAACTCAACCAATTCGTTATTTCCATTCGTAATCTGATTAAAATTATAATCAATTACAGCATCATTAAAATCGTAATCTCCACGAAAAGGCCATAAATCCTCAAATGCTAGCGTGCCAAAATCACCTTCAGTGAAAAAGAAATTGTCAAAAGCTCTTTCAGGATCATTGGGATAGTCATCAAAATTGTCAGGAATGCCATCTGCATCGTCATCTTCACCTGTATAATCTACTATAGGTAAATCTGTTACATCAATAGCCTGAACAGGGTTAGCCGTTACAAAAAATATTGCATCGTTAAAATCATGATCGCAACCGCTGCTGTTTCGCCTGATATCTTCCACACCAAGCAACAATCGTTCGCGACCCGGATCATAAAGCAGGACAGTCTGCTGTTTGAGCGAAGGATCAGGCGCAGGATTGAGATTTTTGTTAGAATAAACTGTCCACCTCCCATCAGTTACTTGCCCATTAACCCATCCATCAGCAATCAATGCCCAGCTTATTGTAGTGTTTGCATTATAACGACCCAGATATACTTTATTACCGCTTTGTAAGCCACCTCCGCTTCCCTGTAGTGATCCATTTGGGAAAATAATGCTAATTGTATCAATATCTTCAGGTGTTTGAGGCTCATCACCCGTTTGGTAAGTATAAAAACCCAGTACATTTTTGTAGCCAGCGCCTTCAGTAATAAATGTAACCCAAACATCACAAGTTTCAACAAGCCTGAGATTATGATCATACACATCAAAAAAGTATTCAGGATGGGAATTATCCAGCCGAACGCGCTCTGGCAGTGTGTTATTGATATCATCCAAAAAATCTGCTGTTATCGGATCATTTTCTGGCTCCAGATAATCCGGAACGCCCTGGCTATTATAACCACCCAGGAATTTGTAAACAGCGTTGGCAGCCTGAGGTGTCTGAACCGATTTAAACATCGGAACTTGCTTTCTTCCTCCAAGTTGTAACTCAAATCCACCATCGTTAAGTTCTACCTGAGAAAGGTTTACCAAACCCAAATAATCTGTAGTCACATACAAATGAGTGTAGTAGGTAGGAACCTGATAATCAAGCTCATAAACACCGTTGCTGTTGGTCGTTCCACTTACTATCAATTTTCCGCCTTCCTCAGGATCTCCTGAAAGCACTTCAAATTTTACACCTTCAAGCGGATTATCCTGATTATCAAGTGCAATAATACGAAAAGTGGCATTTCGCGTTGTTGACCAGTTGAATGATGAATTAACGACAAGGTTTTCCATACTGGTTTTTGGTGTTTCATCAGGCTCCTTTGAGTCTTTATTGCATGATGCTAAAAACAGCAAATAGACTCCTATTGAGAGGGTGAGAAATATTTTTTTCATAGCGATTGGTTTAAATGATATAATAGGTTAACAAATAACCTTCCAAATTATATAACTAACTTTAGCATAGTTTTTTAAATTACTTTTAATTATAAAATATTTCCCAAAATAAGACTTTATTTCAACATTAAGAACTCTCGCACAGCGTTGTTTAGTCGCTCATCCTTGCCTCAAACAAAATCCCATTCATAGTTTGAACTGCACCTAAAAAAATAATGCTATGGATGAGACGGAAAAGCTGCTGTTCCAATAAGTTGATCGTATCCGGTTCCTGGTTTGGTATAGTAGAAGTAGAGCGTATAAATATTGTTAGTATCCCAATGACTTCCTTCGATCGGCTCAACGAATGCCTTTTGCTGTCCGCGCTCAACCACACCATATAAATAGTTGTAATAGCCCTGCTTCAGAAACATCGCAGCCTGATAGCCTTTCCGCTTATAGTTATACGTAAGTTTATTTTTCGCATCGAGATTCCAATCATTGAGTGCACCTATTATATAAACGTCCTCATGGGTAAAAGGAGCGGCTGCCTTCAGAAAAAATTCAACCCAGGCATAATCACCTTCAATTTCTGTATCCTGATCCTCTCTGGCTTTGATGAACTTACGACCGTTCAAGTCTGGTTGACTCAGGTAGTCTTCCAAAACTCGTCTTTCATCTGGCCAAAGGCGAACGGTATAAAAATCAGGTTCTTCAAAAATCCTCTCGATATTTTCGGCTTGATACCTGAAACTCTTCATATCAAAATACCGAAATTCATTTCCACCTTCAAACAAAGTTTCGTCCTGATACTCAAAAGATAAAGCATCAGGATAAACATAGTTCGGTTTTAAAGCCTTTACGGCATTATCCCATCGGTAATTTTGCCTGATCAGCAAATTGACAGTTTGCTTTGGATTATCAAAATAAAAGTTAGATGCACTAACAACAACATCCACTTGTTGCTTTTTGGAGGATTCGGAAAGTTTTCGGGCATATTGCGGAATTTTTGCTAAAATACCAACCTGCTGATCTACTACCATCAAACGCCTCGAAAGCAACAACTGATCAGCCTTAAATTCATCCTCATAAACTACAAGCAAATAATTGCCCGACTTGGTTAATCGCATCTGTGAAGATGGTAACAAAACATCATAGTGGACATAAGGTGTAATCGTGTTTAAAGAAAATCTGTACTGATCAATTCTTTCTTCCTCAAAACCCTGGATGTATTCAATCTTTTGCAATTGCGAAGGTTTCCAGTCGTGCGTGCAATGAATCAGCGTATATTGATAAGTATAGGCATAATCGCCCAACAAATCGAAAGAAAGTTTTAGCTTCTCCTGCTGATCGTTCAGCAAAATAAGCGGTTCTTCCAACTGATCATCAACTGGGTGCAAAAGCACAGTTTGGACAATATCCTGATAGACAACATCGCGAAAAACAAGGTTTTCGGGCAGCTGCGAAAAAAGTGTGTTGATTGGGGCAAACCAAAAAACAAAAGCCAAGGACGAAAATAAACTTAGTCTAATAAAACCCAAACGCATAAATAGATTTTGATTGATTCAACATATGAGCCTAACAAAAGTAAAGCATTCTGTAATAAAAAGGGTGAAGCCTAATCTTTTTCGATTAATAATTTAGGTGAAAAGTGTTCAGAAAGTAACAAATAAAAGACCAAAACAAAGCTCAACTACCCTTTTATTGATACAGATCAAAAAAAGTATTGATGAAGATAGATGATTCAGTCGCATTTTTTCGCTAAAAGCGCTTTCACAAAAAAAATTAAAGTCGTTTCTTTGTGAATTATTTAAATATGAATGAAGGTAGATATGTCAACCGTCACAAAAATTAAAAAAGGCCTCGATATCAAATTGATAGGCGAAGCCGAGAAGACCATCAAAGATCTTGTCACGGATCAATTTGCCATCAAACCCACAGATTTTATCGGCGTATTTCCTAAAATGCTTGTTAAAGAGGGCGATCTTGTGAAAGCAGGAACACCACTTTTTAAAGACAAATACCGCGACAACATTGTATTCACAGCTCAGGTAAGCGGAAAAATCAAGGAAATAAAACGCGGTGCAAAAAGGGTTTTGCTGGAAATTAAGATCGAAGCTGATGGCAAAGATGAAGCCATTGATTTTAAAGCCGAAGATCCAAAAACGCTGGATCGCGAAAAGGTTATTAAGAAACTGCTCGACAGTGGTGTATGGCCTTTCATTCGTCAAAGGCCTTATTCGGTGATTGCCAATCCCGCAGATAAACCCAAAGCGATTTTTATTTCCACTTTCGATACCGCTCCTTTGGCACCAGATTACGACCTCATTGTACATGGCCATGGTGAGGATTTCCAGGCAGGTATAGATGCCCTCGGCAAACTTACCGAAGGAAAGATTCATCTGAACGTTGATGCCAATGCTACGCATTCAAAGGTGTTCACCAATTGCAAAGGAGTGCAGATCAATCAGTTTTCCGGGCCTCACCCAACTGGTAATGTAGGTGTTCAAATCAATAAAATTGACCCGCTTAATAAAGGTGAAGTCATCTGGTATCTTTATCCGCAGGATGTGCTGACTATCGGCAGGCTTTTCCTTACCGGCAAATTTGATGCAACACGAATCATTGCCCTTACAGGTTCCGAAGTGTTGCGGCCGGCTTATTACAAAACCAAAATTGGTGCTGCAATTGAACCGCTTACCAAAGGAAATGTCACGGATACAGAAAAACGTTTCATCAGTGGAAACGTGCTTACAGGCACCAAAATTGATCTTAACGGCTACCTTGGATTTTACCCTTCGCAGGTAACTGTAATCCCCGAAGGAAATTACTATGAGCTTTTCGGATGGGCTGTGCCGGGATTTAACAAATTCAGCGTTTCACGTTCTTTCCCGTCATTTTTATTCAAAAACAAAAAATACCGTCTCGACACCAATTATCACGGTGGCGTGCGTGCTTTTGTAATGACCGGTGAATTCGAAAAAGTATTTCCTTTCGATATCTATCCCATGCAGCTACTCAAAGCTATCATAGTAGAAGACATCGACCTGATGGAAAATCTGGGGATTTATGAAGTAGATGAAGAAGACTTTGCCCTTTGTGAAGTGATCGACACTTCAAAAACAAACATCCAGGAAATAGTGCGCAAAGGCCTCGACCTGATGCGTAAAGAAATGAGTTAAATAAAAATCAAGAGTATAAAAATGAAGGCTTTACGTGAATTTGTTGACAAACAAAAACCTCATTTCGAGAAAGGTGGTCGCTTTGAAAAGCTGCATTCTACTTTCGAGGCTTTCGAGACGTTTTTGTTTGTGCCGAACACAGTAACAAACACTGGCGCGCATATCCGCGATGCCATCGACATGAAACGCACCATGATTATTGTGGTGCTGGCATTGATTCCGCCACTTCTTTTTGGTATCTGGAATGTTGGTTATCAACATTTTCTCTCCAATGGAATGGCTCCTGATTTTTGGCCAATGGTCGGATTCGGATTACTAAAGGTTTTACCTTTAATTGTTGTTTCTTATATCACAGGTTTGGCCATTGAATTTGCCTTTGCTCAATCCAGAGGCCATGAAGTAAATGAAGGCTTTTTAGTAACAGGAATGCTCATCCCGCTCGTGATGCCACCTGATGTGCCGCTTTGGATGGTTGCCGTTGCAACTGCATTTGCCGTGATCATTGGGAAAGAAGTTTTTGGCGGAACAGGTATGAACATTCTTAATCCTGCCCTTACAGCGCGTGCTTTTCTATTCTTTGCTTATCCTTCCGAAATGTCGGGAGATAGAGTTTGGATTGCCGAAAAGGCTGATGCTTATTCGGGAGCTACACCGCTTGGTCATTTGCTCGTTTTGGATGCAGATAAACTCCCGTCCGATTGGGCAATGTTTTCAGGTTTAATACCAGGTAGTATTGGAGAAACATCAACGATAGCAATCCTTTTAGGGGCTATCGTTTTGATAGCAACCGGAATAGGTAGTTTTAGAATTATGGCATCCGTAGTGACTGGGGGACTTGTAATGGGATTGCTTTTCAATCTTTGGGGAGCCAACGCTTATATGGATATTCCAGCTTATCAGCACTTGATTATGGGTGGATTTGCTTTTGGTACTGTTTATATGGCTACCGACCCTGTTTCAGCCTCACAAACCAATCGCGGTAAGCTTATCTATGGCTTTCTGATTGGTTTAATTGCAGTTTTGATCAGGGTTTTCAATCCTGCCTATCCGGAAGGAATGATGCTTTCCATCTTGCTAATGAATGTGTTTGCTCCGCTGATTGACCACTATGTGGTTCAATCGAATATCAAAAAACGCTTGAAACGCTCTAAAGCAGGCACAGCCAAAGTTTAACTACTTGAAAAAATTGAGTTATGTATAGTAATGCTTATATCTTTCGTTATGCCGGCCTGATGGTAATACTTGTGGCAACCATCCTTTCTTCGGCAGCCATGCTCCTCAAACCTCTGCAGGAACGCAATGAAGCAATAGATAAAATGCAGAGTATCTTATCTGCTTCGGGCATCCAGAATGTAACAGCTGATAACGCCATAGAACTTTTCAACGACTACGTAGTGAATATGATCGTTATCGATGATAATGGAAATGTTATAAATGAATTCAAAGGAGCCGGAAAAGAAAACAGTGAAGCTTTTAAGATAAACCTTAAAGAACAGCTGTATAATAAATCCGTGAATCGTAGTTTCAAACTTCCCCTTTATGTGCTCGAAAAAGATGGTGAAACCATTAATATCATACCATTAAGAGGCGTTGGTTTGTGGGGTCCTGTATGGGGAAATATTGCACTTAAAAGCGATTTTAACACTGTTGTTGGTGTCACTTTTGGACATAAATCTGAAACGCCAGGGCTGGGTGCTGAAATTGAATCGCCGGTATTTAAGGAACAGTTTCCGGGTAAAAAGATCTTCAACGATGAAGGTGAGTTTGTTTCGATCGGCGTGATCAAGGGCGGAGTAGAAAAATTTCCGGCCGAAGTTCAACGTCATAATGTTGATGCTGTTTCCGGCGGCACAATCACCAGTAATGGGGTGAATGATATGTTGAAAAATGTATTAGAAAGCTATGTTCCGTATATTCAAAAAAGAGGATAGATTATGAGTACTGATAAACAAGAAAGAGAGCCACTGTTTTCGACAAAAAACCGTAAACTGCTCACCAATCCCTTAAATATTGATAACCCGATTACGGTACAGGTTTTGGGTATCTGTTCGGCACTTGCTGTAACAGCAAAAATTAAACCTGCATTCGTAATGGCATTGTCAGTAATTGTTGTTACTACACTGGCAAACCTGATTATTTCTGTGTTGCGAAATGGTATCCCACCACGTATCCGAATTATTGTCCAATTGGTCGTTATTGCTTCTTTAGTAATCCTCGTTGATCAGGTGCTCAAAGCTTTTGTTTACGATGTTAGTAAACAACTTTCGGTTTTCGTTGGATTAATCATTACCAACTGTATTATCATGGGACGCCTGGAAGCCTTTGCAATGGGTAACAAACCCTGGCCTTCCATTCTTGATGGAATTGGAAACGGTTTAGGCTATGGCGTAATTTTGATTGTTGTCGGGTTTGTCAGGGAATTGTTTGGTTCGGGAACCATCTGGGGATTTCAAGTCATCCCGGAAGCATTTTATGAACTTGGGTACAAGAACAACGGCTTCATGATCCTTCCGCCGATGGCTCTGATCATTGTTGGAATCATCATTTGGATTCAACGCTCGCGCAATCCCGAACTCATTGAAGAAAAGTAACCAATCCAAAAAATTAAATTGTTATGCAAGAAATATTTAACATATTCGTCAAGTCTATCTTCGTGGACAATATGGTGTTTGCCTACTTTTTGGGAATGTGCTCCTACCTGGCCGTTTCCAAAACAGTAAACACTTCCGTAGGGCTTGGACTGGCTGTAATCTTTGTATTGGGAATCACAGTACCGGTTGACTACCTGCTCAACGACTATATCCTGAAACCTGGCGCACTCGCATGGTTAGATCCTGAATTCAAAGATGTTGATTTGAGTTTTTTGAGTTTTATCCTCTTCATTGCCATCATTGCATCAATGGTTCAGCTTGTAGAAATGGTGGTTGAAAAGTTTAGTCCTGCACTCTATTCATCGCTGGGTATTTTCCTGCCCCTGATCGCTGTAAACTGTGCTATCCTTGGAGGTTCGCTTTTCATGCAGGAACGTGAATATCAATCACTTGCTCAGGCCACTTCATTCGGTCTCGGATCAGGTGTAGGCTGGTTTTTAGCCATTGTTGGTATTGCCGCAATTCGGGAGAAAATTCGTTATTCCAATGTGCCAAAACCTCTTCGTGGATTAGGTATCACCTTTATAATCACCGGTTTAATGGGAATCGCATTTATGAGTTTCCTTGGAATTAAATTGTAAAAGAAAATTAACAGAAATAAATAGTAACCATGACATTACTTGCAACCGGAACTGGAACTGTAATTCTTATCAGTGTGATTTTCTTCCTCGTGGTTATCATACTGCTGGTTGGATTACTCCTTTTTGCCCGTAAAAAACTCACTCCGCAAGGAAAGGTAAAGATTACGATCAATGATGAAAAAGAGCTGGAAGTTGATCCCGGTTCAACCTTGTTATCTACCTTGTCGGCCAACAAAATCTTTCTGCCATCAGCCTGTGGCGGAGGTGGTACTTGTGCCATGTGTAAATGCCAGGTCTTTGAAGGAGGCGGATCAATATTACCTACCGAAAAAGGATATTTCTCTCGTAAGGAGCAACAAACCAACTGGCGTCTTGGCTGCCAGGTGAAAGTGCGTGAGGATATGAAAATTGGCGTTCCTCCCGAGGTGTTTGGCATCAAAAAATGGGAATGCGAAGTGATCTCTAATCGCAATGTTGCAACTTTTATCAAAGAGTTTGTTGTTAAATTGCCAGAGGGCGAAAACCTTAATTTCAAATCTGGTGGATATATACAGATTGATGTTCCCAAGATTGAAGTTGATTTTAGTAAGGATATCGAAGTAGAAGAAGAATACCGCGACGAATGGGATAAGTTTAAAATGTGGGATTTGAAGATGAAAAACAATGAAGAGCAATTCCGTGCGTATTCCATGGCAAATCACCCGGCCGAAGGAAATATCGTAATGCTCAATGTTCGTATTGCCACTCCACCCTGGGATCGCAAGAAGAATGCTTTCATGAATGTAAATCCCGGAATTTGTTCATCCTATATCTTCTCACGCAAGCCAGGCGATAAAGTAATGGTAAGCGGTCCTTACGGCGAGTTCCATATTAAACCCACAAAACGTGAGATGATGTTTATTGGTGGTGGTGCTGGAATGGCACCTATGCGTTCGCACCTCTTCCATCTATTCCATACCGAAAAAACTGATCGTAAAACTACCTTCTGGTATGGTGGCCGTTCGAGCAGAGAACTTTTCTACATGGAAGATTTTGAAGCTATTGAAAAGAATTTCGATAACTTCACTTTTCATGTGGCTCTTTCTGAACCCAAACCTGAGGATAACTGGAAAGGATACACCGGTTTTATTCATCAGGTAATCCTGGAAAATTATCTTAAACATCATCCTGAACCTGAAGAAATTGAATATTATCTCTGTGGACCGCCTATGATGAACAATGCGGTATTTAAAATGTTGGACGATCTGGGTGTACCACAGGAAATGATTGCCTTTGATGACTTTGGAGGCTAACTTATTTCAAAATCTCATCCAAAAGCTCTGTATTTTACAGGGCTTTTTTTTATGAATCAGGGGTTTGAAAAAATACAGTAGCTTTGAAAAAAATTGAACATGCAAACCATGAAAAATGCATTAATCGTAGTTTTTATATTTCTTATTACCAGCTATGGCTGTGATACTACCAAACAAGAATACAAAATAAGCTTTGCAGGCGAAGCACAAGGCACATATTACGCAATTACCTATTACGATGCTAAAAACCGGAACCTACAATCAGAAGCAGACAGCCTGTTGGCAGATTTTGATCAATCTGTTTCACTTTGGGTTCCACAATCAATTATCAGCAGGGTAAATCAAGGTGATAGTACAGTAGTTCTTGACGAAATTTTTCGGTATAACTTTGAGTTAAGCACCGAAATGGCCAGGCTAACAGATGGCTATTTCGACTTCACTGTTTCCCCTCTTGTCGAAGCCTGGGGTTTTAGTTTTAAAGGTAAAATCCCGATGACTCCGGCAAGGGTCGATAGCATAAAATCATTTGTCAACTGGCAAAATGTTTCACTTGAAAACGGAAAAGTAATAAAAGCAGATCCGCGCACCCGATTCGATTTTAATGCCATAGCACAAGGTCATTCTGTTGATCTGTTGGGAAAATTATTAGAATCAAAAGGAATTGATCGTTATCTGGTTGATGTGGGTGGTGAAATAAGAGCAAAAGGGACTAAACCTGATGGATCGAAATGGCGCGTTGGAATTGAAAAGCCATCGCTGGAGCCAGGTGATGAAAGAAGCATTCAACAGGTTATTGAGATTCAGGACAAAAGCCTGGCAACATCAGGGAGTTACAGAAAATATTATGAAGAAAATGGCAAGCGGTATTCACATGCTATCAATCCAAAAACTGGTTATCCTGTTACGCATAATTTATTAAGTGTAACTGTTATCGCACCCACAGCAGCCGAAGCAGATGCGCTTGCGACTGCAATTTTAGTTATGGGACGAGAAAAATCTCTGGAACTGATCGATCAGAATCCATCAATTGAAGCTTATTTTATAAGCTGGGATAAAGAGAAGGGATTTGTTACAGAATGGACGTCAGGATTTGAAACCTATATAACTGAATAAACAGGCTAAGCGTTATGATGCGCTTCAATTGATTTGTTTTCGCATGAGCCTTCACCGCCACCACAGACACAGCCTACACGATTACCATGCACATCCATACTGCTGCATTGCTTTTTAAACTCTCCGTCCTTTTGAACAAACATTTTGATGGCTATTCCTGCAATTGCTAATCCTACGATTGCAATGCTGAGTAATATGAGTTTTAATAACATGATAGTAATTTTTTATGATGCAAAAATACAATTATTAAACCTTTGAAGCCCTTAAAAAGTTCATTTTCTAAAGCAAATTCCTTTTTTTCTTAATCCTGGTTAAACTAAAGTTATGCTCCCAATCTCCTAAATTCGGCTAATAATATCGCTGTTGCAACAGAAGCATTCAAAGATTCTGTTCTTACTGCTCCGGAAGTGTAGGCTGGAATGCTTACCGGATGTTTGATCAGCGTCTTTATGGCATCACTGATACCATGAGATTCACTGCCAATTACCAGAAATGCGCCAACGGTTTTAAGCGTTGTCTGATAAATATTTGCTCCATCCATCACAGCCCCATAAACTTTGAAACCATCATTTTGGCATTGGTGTAAAAAAGAGCTTAGCTCGGTTTCATGAAGTTGAACCCTGAAAACAGATCCCATCGTGGCCTGAACAACTTTTGGATGAAAAGGATCAACCGTATCAGGACTAATAAAGATATGCTGAATGCCAAACCATTCTGCAGTGCGGATAATCGTTCCCAGGTTACCAGGATCGCGGATGCCATCCAAAACCACATGTAATCCGGTTTTCATTTCGGCTAAACTGAAACTGTAATCAGGAATATCAACTACTGCCAAAACTCCTGGAGGCGTGGTAAGCTGACTCATTTGTTTCATTTCATTATCAGATACCACTTCAAAATTTACGTGCCCCAGATTTGGGGAAAGTTTTCCGAGTTGACTAACCGACACGAACAATTTATATTTAAAACCTCCGGTCAGCACCATCTCCTCCACAATTTTAAGGCCTTCGGCAACAAACTGTTTGTGTTTATTCCTGAATTTTCCCAATGCCAGGCTGCGAATGAATTTTACCTCTGATTTGGATACCATAAAAAAACCCGATGTCGCTTAGACACCGGGCAGTAAAGTTAAAAAGTTTTTTAGGAAAAGATGAACTATTCAGCAAATACTTCAAAGTCAACATCAAGCTGTACTTCTTTGTGAAGCTTTATTTTAGCTTTGTAGCTACCTAACTCTTTAATAGCATCTTCGTTGAGGTGGATGCGTTTGCGATCCAACTCGATGTTTTTTGCCTCTTTAATTGCCTTAGCGATCATGACACTATTTACCGAACCAAAGATTTTTCCAGAAGTACCAGCTTTAACGGCAATACGCAGCTGCATTCCTTCGAGTGCTTTTGCAATTTCGAGTGCTTCATTCTTAATCTTTTCTTCTTTGAAGGATTGCTGACGCTTCAGCTCTTCAAGTACTTTTCGGTTTGTTTCATTAGCAATAATAACCATCTTATTTGGAATGAGATAGTTACGCGCATAACCATCTTTCACACTTACGATATCGTTAGTATATCCCAAGTTTGCAATATCTTGTTTTAGAATTACTTCCATTGTTATTGTCCTCCTATTTATTTCAATAAATCAGCTACATACGGCATTAACGAAAGGTGACGGGCTCTTTTGATAGCCTGCGCAACTTTGCGCTGGTACTTTGTGGAGGTACCTGTTATGCGGCGTGGCAAAATTTTACCTTGTTCGTTGACAAAACGCAACAAGAAATCGGCATCTTTGTAATCGATGTATTTGATGCGATTTTTCTTGAAACGGCAGTATTTTTTCTTTTTGGTATCTACTGCAATAGGGGTCAAATATTTTATTTCTGAGCTTCCTTGTGCCATTTTTTTTAATTTTTGAGGTTTAACGATTAAGCTTTAGTATTTTCAGCTTTAGCTTCTTTTGCTTTCCTGCGTTTCTTCTCGTTGTAAGCAATCGCATGTTTATCGAGCTTAACGGTAAGGAAACGAATTATCCGCTCATCGCGTTTGAATGCCAGCTCCAAGTCAGCAATCAGTTGTCCGTCGGCTTTGTATTCCACCATGTGATAAAATCCTGTGGACTTCTTTTGGATCGGGTAGGCAAGTTTACGCATACCCCAGTGTTCTTCGTGCACGATTTCGGCACCATTTGTTTTCAGGTATTCCTGAAATCTTTTTACCGCTTCCTTCATCTGTTCTTCAGACAAAACGGGAGTTACAATGAAAACGGTTTCGTACTGGTTCATAATTAATTAATTAAAGTGAATAATTTTGTAAAATCGGAGTGCAAAAGTAAAGCTAATTTTTATTTCATCCAAACCCTGAGCCGACTCATTTAGAAAATCTTGCAATCCACCTTTACCAACACCAATCTATTTGCTAATCTGGCTTTGCTTTATCAACTCCTCAGCGATAAAATGTGCAGCTTGTCCGTCGCCAAAAATCGAAGGAAAATCCATTGGCGGAGCTTCCACAAAACGACTCCAGGCAGCAAGAATTTTAGTTTTTGAAGCATCAGCAATTTGGGCGGCTCCCACTTCCACTATCTCCTTCCATTCTGTTTCAGGTCTTAAAATGATACAGGGTTTCTGAAAAAAGTAAGCTTCTTTTTGCACACCTCCCGAATCAGTAATTACATGACTGGCATTTTGTTCGAGCGCAATCATATCCAAAAAGGAAACAGGCTCCATCAAATGAACCAGGGGGTTCGAAATCACATCCTGATAGCATTTGGGAGACAAATTAGTTTTGAGCAACTTAGCGGTTCTGGGATGCAACGGTAGCGCGATTTGTTTGCCCGATTGCTTCACTATTTCTAATAAGGCCTCAAAAATTTGTTGTAATCTTTCCGGCTCATCGGTATTGTTGTTGCGATGGATGGTGCACAAAATATACTGATCAGCAATCAATTGGTTGTTTTTCAATACCTGTGATTGTTTCATAGCAAGTTCAGCAAAATGCAGGCTATTGTCGAACATCACATCACCACAATGATAAATTCCGGGATTATCAGCAATATATGGAGGATGATTGTTGGGATTAAAACCCTCCTGAACAAGGTTTTTAAATCCTGTTTCGGTAGGTGAAAAAAGCAAGGTGGAGCAATGATCACATAGAATCCGGTTGATTTCTTCGGGCATGGCTTTATTAAACGAACGCAATCCCGCTTCGATATGTGCGATGGGGACATGAATCTTGGAAGCCGCCACAGCGCCAGCAAGGGTCGAATTAGTATCGCCATAAAGCACCAGCCAGGCGGGTTTTTCTTTGATCAGAATTGCTTCTATCCCTTCGATCATTCTTGCGGTTTGCACCCCATGCGAAGCCGAACCAACATTCAGGTTATAGTTCGGCAGCGGAATGCCTAATTCCCTGAAAAAGACTTCCGACATATTTTCGTCGTAATGCTGGCCGGTATGCACGATAATTTCGTGAAGACGATCGCTAAAACTGTTTTTAATGGCTCTGCTTAATGCTGCTGCCTTGATAATTTGAGGTCTGGCACCGATGATGGTTACAATTTTGATCATGCTTAGGATGCAATATTAATTCATTTTCAGTTTATAAAACTCCTTCATCAGAAAAGCTAAAGTATTGATCATGTCCAATTATCAGATGATCAATCACTCTTATTTCCAACATTTCACCACTTTGAAACAACTTTTTTGTCAGCCTTACATCGGCATCGCTGGGTTTGAGCTGTCCCGAGGGATGATTATGGCATAGTATCATTGCTGCAGCATTTCGCTCGATGGCGGTTTTAAAAATGCGCTTGGGATCAGCCACTGTTCCGGCAATTCCACCATCGCTAACCTGAACAGTTCCAATCACTTTATTGGATTGATCGAGCAATAAAACCCAGAATTGCTCATAATGCAGATCAGCCATGCTGGCGTACAGGTATTCGAAAGCGTCTCTGCTGGTAACAATACGCTTTCGTTCCTGGGCTTTGGCCGACCGTCGGCGCCTTCCAAGCTCAAGAGCTGCCACAATGCTGATTGCTTTAGCCTCGCCAATCCCTTTAAACTTAATAAGATCACTAACGCTCATGCGCGACAATTCAACCAAATTATCGGCAGCCGTTTGCAAAATTCTTCTGGAAAGCTCAACTGCCGATTCAGATGAGTTTCCCGAACCTATCAATATGGCTATCAATTCGGCATCGCTAAGTGCTGCCTTTCCTTTGGCTAATAGTTTTTCTCTGGGACGATCATCTTCTGCCCATTGCTTGATCGATTTTCTGGAATTTTCCGGATAGATGGTCATTACTATGTTGTTTGGGGGCGAAATTACGCTATTTCCTCAAACTAAAAAAGCCCCTTCTGCTTTAGAAGAGGCTAATTTCTTAGCAATACAACCAATCTTTATGATAAAGTTGCGCTGTATTTTGTGATCTTCGATTTCAAATTACCAGCCTTGTTTTTGTGGATGATGCCACGTTTGGCCAGTTTGTCGATCATTGCATAAACAGCAGGTAGTTTTGCTTCTGCTTCAGCTTTGTCGGTAAGACTTCTGAATTTCTTAACTGCTGTACGCATTGTTTTTGCATAATAACGGTTGTGCAAACGTTTTGCATTAGTTTGACGGATTCTCTTGATCGACGATTTGTGATTTGCCATATCGGTATTCGCTTAAAAGTTTCTTTTGATTTCGGGCTGCAAAATTAAAAATATTTTTTGAACTAAAAACTATTTATTGAAAGTTTTCTAATCAAACGCTCACAAGAGCTTTGCCCAAAGCTCAATCTCCTTGCCCTGATAGATACTTTCGGGCAAAACATTGATAAATTGGTTACGTTCCAAACCATTTGCCTTTACACGAAGAGGCAGATAATTTTCGCCATAACCTCTCGCAATACCATCTGCCGATATTCTTTCGATCAGCATGCGTTGTGGTTTACCCATCATTTGATTAAAATACAAACGTTTATTCTCATCAGAGATTTTTCGGATAAGGGCGCTACGCTGGTTTTTTATCTTTTCAGTAAGATGATTATCCATTCTTTCTGCGCGTGTTCCGCTGCGCACCGAATACTTAAAGGTATGTATATGGCTAAACCTTAAATCTTTAGCCATTTGTATGGTATCCTGAAAGTCTTTCTCTGTCTCGCCAGGGAAACCAACAATGATATCTGTAGTCAGGTTAAAATCGGGATAGCGATCCCATAATTGCACTGCCAGGTGGCGAAACTCGCGTGCGGTGTACATCCTGCGCATCTTCAACAAGATAGCCTCTGATCCGCTTTGCAGGCATAAATGAAGATGCGGGGCAAGCTTCTCATGCTGAAACAATTCAAAAAAATGAGGCGTAAAACCATCCGGCTCTATGGAGGATATCCTTAGCCTGAAATCGCCGGGTAAATCCAGGATTTTTGCTACCAATTGCTCAAAATTCAAGCCCTCATAATCGTAACGGCCAATGTTAACGCCGGTGAGCACTACCTCTTTGAAACCATGATCAACAACCTCACGTATATTGTCGAGGATATCATTTACAGGACGGCTAACCGCTCTGCCACGCACGGATGGGATAATGCAGAAAGTGCAGAAATTATCGCAACCATCCTGAATCTTGATCAGGCTGCGTGTGTGAAAAGTCTTGAAAGCCGGATCGTAGCTAAATAAATCTTCATCAAAGCCTTCGGGATCAGGATGTTTTCCCCTGAAATGCGATTCGATCAAACAGAAAATAGAAGTCTTGTGATCATTATCCACCACATAGTCAATCCCGGGTGTTTCGAGCAGGGATTGCTTGTAGTTTGTTGCCATACAACCCGTCACCAGCATCAAACCATCAGGATTTGCTTTGACAGCCTGATGAATGGTTTGCCTTGATTTCTGATCACTTTGATTGGTGACAGTGCAAGTATTTACGATATAAACATCGGCCGGCTCATTATAATCTACAAGCTGATAGCTTCCCTTATGAAATCGCGAGGCCAGTGCGTCTGTTTCGTATTGATTGAGCCTGCAGCCCAATGTTTTAAAAGCAATTTTCTTCATCATAATCTCCTTATCATGCCATTTGGTTTACCATCACCAGACTTCCTTCGAGCGAAAGCGGACTGGCTGATTCTACTTTTACCGGCACTATCTGTCCGATCAGACTTTTGTCTTCACTTTCAAAACGAATCACCAATTTTCCTTCGGTATAACCCGTTAAAAAACCTTCTTTCCTGTCGTGTCCTCTCACTAAAACTTCAAGCATACGGCCAATCAGTTTGTTGTTGTAATCCTGACTGTGCTTTGTAAGTTCCTCTGTGAGGATGTGATAACGCTGCTTTTTAACTTCCTTAGGCACATCATCTTCCCAGCGCGAGCTGGCAGCTCCAGGTCTGACGCTGTATTGCGCAATATAGGCCATATTGTATTTGAATTCTTCCATGGCTTTGCGGGTATTTTCAAACTGCTCGTCTGTTTCGCCTGTGAATCCGACAATAATATCCGTGAACAAAGTAGCTTGTGGGATTAAAGTCTTGATTGTATGTACGATATGTCTGTATTTGTCCATAGCATGTTTGCGGTTCATCCGCATCAGCACCTTATCATCACCACTTTGCACCGGAAGGTGAATTTGTTTGGCCAAACAGTCGTATTGTGCAATCACCTCGATCACTTCATCGGTCATATCTCGTGGATGAGGTGAGGTGAAATAAACCCAAAACTTTTTACCTGATTGAAGGCCAAACTTTCCTACCCTGCGCAAAAGTTCTGCAAAGCTAATTTCATCGCCTTTTTTATCCAGACCATAAGAATTTACATTTTGTCCCAATAAAGTAATTGACTTATACCCTTTGTTTACAAGCATTTCCAGTTCATCCAGTATTTCCTGTGATGGCCTCGAAACTTCACGACCGCGGGTGTAAGGCACAGCACAAAACGTACAAAATTTATCACAGCCATTTTGAATAGGAATGAATGCCTCGAAATCAGAGGTATAAGTTGGTTCAACAGTCCAAAATTCATCAATGTCTTTTCCAGGATTGAGTTTTGGAGCAGCAGGTTTTTTGGGTAGTTTAATATCCTCCAGCACAAAACCAACGCCATCCCGTGGCTTAATCGTTTCTGCTTTCACTTTTGAAACAAGACCATCATCCGTTTGGCGCAGCGAAGCGGGTGTTACAATTCCGTACTGCCTGATCATATCCGGTAAGTGCGGGAGTTCGCTCATTGGAAACACCAGATCAAAAAGCTTTAGAAACCGTTCATTATCAGAAGGTAAGATACAGCCTGAAACAAAAGTAAGTAAGTTTTTGCGATGCTTTAATCGATTCCATTTGGCGATGCGTGAATACACTTTGTCGATAGCCTTTTGACGAACCGAACAGGCAATTATTCCTAAAACACTTGCTTCCATTTCATTCTCAGTCGGTTCAAATCCAAGTTCATGGAGTACCGTTTTCACCCTTTCTGTGTCTGAAAGGTTCATCTGGCAACCCAATGAAATAAGGTGATATTTTTGCATAAGAATTCTCAGTTAATGCTTAAAAATAAACTTCGGCGTGTACCTGTTGTGGTGGAATACCTTGTTGTTCAAGTATTTCAAATACTTCATGAATCATTTCGAAGTTTCCACAAAGGAAACAATGTGTTTCCTGACTTACCGGATTTGCTTTGAGGTAATCCGTTACCCTGCCGTTGAAGTCTCCATCTGTATTGCGCGAGGTGCACAACACAAATCGCTCAGGATCATAGGATTCCTTTTCGTAAGCTTCGCTGGCATACCGCACACCATGAATCAATTTATAATCCAATTGGGGATAGGAACGAACAAAACTATGGAAAGGCGCAATTCCGGTACCTGTTGCAACAAACAAAAATTTGGTTGTATTAACCAACTCCGGTTCAATAGTGAAAAATCCCAACGGACCTTCAATTTGTAGTTTGCTGCCAGGTTTAAACTTTTTCAGCTGTTTACTCACC
>JACCQN010000049.1 GCA_015709215.1 Bacteroidales bacterium | reverse complement strand
GTTCGTCTTCCATTACAGGAGGCATTTAACGAATTCCTGGAAAGCGATATGCAGCAAACACCTGTAAATGCTGAATTAAAGGCTGCTTCGATGGGGCTCGACTGGCTCAAGGACGATATAGGAAATGCTTTATCGGTGAATGAGTTGGATGATATTTATATCTCTGCCGGTTTTGACTTGTTTTTTGAAGCGGATTATTTTGGTCGTTTCATACAAAAAGGTTTGCTGGCTGATCCGCTTCCCTGGGCAAGCATCAATTCGGATTTTGATAATGAAAATTTGCAGCTGAAAGATCCTGAGGCGCGCTATGGTATCATCGCTGTTGTGCCGGCGATTTTTTTGGTAAATCAACAGGAACTCAACGGACGAAAAGTGCCGCTACGCTGGGAAGACCTTCTTGCTGAAGAATGGGAAAACAGCATCAGTTTGCCGGTTTCAGATTTTGATTTGTTTAATGCGATTTTGTTAACCATGCGCAACCGCTATGGAATGCAGGCTATTGAGGCACTCGGACGCAATATGCAGCAAAGTTTGCATCCGGCTCAAATGGTTAAATCGGATCGTTCAAAAGCACAAAAACCTGCCATCACCATCATGCCTTATTTCTTCACAAAAATGGCAAAGGCAGGTGGCCCTATGCTCGCTGTTTGGCCAGCTGATGGTGCTATAATTAGCCCGATTTTTGCGATTGGCAAAAACCGTAAAAGCGCTGAATTTGAAAAGTTGTCTGCTTTTTTGGGAGGTGAGAAACTGGCCTCAATTCTATCTCATCAGGGATTGTTTCCAAGTCTTCATCCTCAAATAGATAATGGCATTTCATCTGATAATCAATATATGTGGCTGGGTTGGGATTACATCAATGCGCACAACCTGAATCAGGAATTTGAGGCTTGTACAGCCGTTTTTGAAGGCGCTTTTCAAACTAAAAAATCGATCGTATGAATCTGGTAACTATTTCAGGTCCTCCCTCTTCCGGAAAAACAGCTGTTATCTTAAAAACAGCGGAAAGCCTTAAACAGCGCGGGCTAAAAATTGGTGCTGTAAAATTTGATTGTCTTTACACAGATGATGATGTAGCCTACGAAAAGGCTGGAATTCCTGTTAAAAAAGGGCTTTCAGGTTCGCTTTGTCCTGATCATTATTTCGTTTCGAATATCGAGGCAGTGACCGCCTGGGGCGTGGAAGAAAAATTTGATCTACTGGTTTCGGAAAGCGCTGGCTTATGCAATCGGTGTTCGCCTTACGTCAAAGATATCAAAGCGGTTTGTGTCATTGATAACCTCAGCGGAATCAATACCCCGAGAAAAATTGGGCCAATGTTGCGCATGGCTGATATTGTGGTAATCACAAAAGGTGATATTGTATCACAGGCCGAGCGCGAAGTTTTTGCTGCCGGCGTTTATGCAGTAAATCCGGGTGCTGTGATAATGCATGTGAATGGACTAACAGGACAGGGAGCTTATGAATTGAGCACGCTCTTATTTGATGAAAACCAGCATATTGACACACTCAAAGGTAAAAAACTAAGATTTTCGATGCCTTCTGCGCTTTGTAGTTATTGCCTTGGCGAAACTCGAATTGGTGAGTCGTATCAGATGGGTAATGTGCGTAAAATTGACCTCAAGAATAATTAAGAAATGACTCAAAACGAAATCTTGCAGCAAAGTCCTCAGGTGCTTATCGAAAAGTATCCTTTTTTGACCTCGTTTTTTGATGGACAACACTGGATGGCTGATTTAAATCCAACTCGGTCTTTGGCCGAACTTTTTGCGTTGATTGATGAAGGATTTGCTGAGGATCATGCCTTTGATGCTGATGCATTTATTGGGCAGCTGATCGATTTTATAACTGAGATGCAGGCTTTTATCGGCAATGATACTTTTAAGGTTAATAAGCTGACTATTTTGCCTGGCACAAACAAATCAGGCGAGCCGGAAGGTTTTGAAAAGCTCGATTTTGAGCCTAAAACGATTACCAGTATCGTTGGTCCTACAGGCTCGGGCAAGAGTCGTTTGCTGGCAGATATTGAATGGGTAGCACAGGGTGATACACCTACCAGAAGAAAAATGCTGATCAACGAACAGTTGCCGGACAGTGCCTGGAGATTTTCAGGAAATAAAAAACTGGTGGCACAGCTTTCGCAAAACATGAATTTTGTGATGGATCTCACGGTAAAAGAATTTCTTGAATTACACGCCAAAAGCAGGATGGTGTCGGATGCGGATGATTTGATTAATCGAATTATCAGTTCAGCTAACGAACTGGCTGGCGAAAAGTTTAGTCCGGACACTGCAATTACCGCGCTTAGTGGCGGACAATCGCGCGCCTTGATGATTGCCGATACAGCGCTATTAAGTCAATCGCCTGTCGTGTTGATTGATGAGATTGAAAATGCCGGAATCGATCGTAAGAAAGCCTTGGAAATTCTTACTGGTGAAGATAAAATCGTACTGATGGCAACACATGATCCGTTATTGGCGCTGATGGCCGATCAGCGCATCGTGATTAAAAATGGTGGTATTCACAGTGTTATAAAAACCTCTGCTGAGGAGCGTGCCTTGTTAGCCGAGCTCGAGAAAGCAGATATTAAACATCAAAAAATGCGCACAGCCCTCAGAAGTGGGGCGGTTTTGCAAGGAGAGAATCTGAAATATTAACTTTAATTTAAGAAACAATGATGCATGACGGATGCTCAGGCAGCTTTCAAAATGGAAAAATGGTTGCCGATAAAGTAAGACAAATGGGTTTTGATCAACAGCCTATGCCAATGGCATTTCAACTCAGCTGTGAAAATTGTGGCAGCGATTTCGAGATGGGTTTTTTTGAAACACATTGTCCGCATTGCGATATGGTTTATGCCGTAACGCCCTGCCATGCCTTTGATCCGGAGAATGTGATGGCTGCCGGAATCGGGTATTAATCTGCTAAAAACCTTCGACTAAACTATGTCAGAATTTATTTCGAATACTGAAAAGCGATTACAGGACTTATTGGCGTTTTCTTTGGGTATGATGAATGGCGAAAATGGCAGGGAGCTGATGGAAAAATATGCCGATGCGCTAAATTCGCTCACACCACACGACATGCTCAAACTCGAAGATCGTCAGATGCAAATGGGAATTACTGCAGCAACGATCAAAAAGGATGTGGATAAGGTTGTAAACACCTTTTTTAAACAATTGAGTAAATATCCCTGGAAACGACCTGCTGAAGGAAGCTTTTTGTTTTATCTGATGCTTGAAAATCAAGCCATGGGATTCAAACTCAATCAAATCAAAAAAGTGCTTAAATCATATAGTAAGCGCGAGGCCGAGGATTTTGATGATTTGCGCGCTGAACTGCTTCCTCATTTTGAATCGTTGCAAGAATTTGACTGGCATTATGTGAAAAAGGAGAATATACTTTTTCCTTATCTCGAACAAAAATGGGAAGCTTACAGGCCGCTCAAAGTGATGTGGTCGCTGCATGATGATGCCAGAAAAATGCTCAAGGAATTGATTCAATTATTAAAAGATGAAAATACGCAGTGGACGGGCATCAATTCAAGAATCGGGAAGTATTTTTTTATGACATTCGGCATAATTCAAAAAGAAGAATTGGTGATTTATCCCATTGCTTCTGAAACTATTTTGCCTGAAGAATGGGATGCCATGCACCAGCAAAGCTTTGAGTTTCCTTTTCCGTTTATTGAGGCGCCCCAAAAACCTCTTGTTGACAACGAAAAAGTTAGCGATAAGGCTGTAAGTTCATCCCCAGAATCTTTTGGGGGATTATTCCAGACGGCTACAGGCGCTTTGGATACAGAACAATTGGAATTGATTCTGAACAGTTTTCCTGCCGATATCACTTTCGTTGACGAAAATGATAAAGTACGGTATTTTTCGCGGCCGGCCGATAGGTTTTTCCCCAGATCTCCAGCCATCATTGGGCGCGACGTTAGAAATTGTCATCCTCCTGAAAGCGTCTATATTGTTGAACAGATTATTGAAGGATTTCGATCAGGTCAGCGTTCTGAAGCTAAATTTTGGATCAACATGAAGGGAAAATTCATTTTGATTCAGTATTTTGCCTTGCGCAATAGCGATGGAGTTTACAAAGGGGTGCTCGAAATGAGCATGGATGCCACGGAAATAAGAAGTTTGCAGGGCGAGCAAAGATTGCTGGACTGGGAATAATTGTCAATGAAATAGCAGGCGATACAGGTTGATGAAAAAATGGAAATGGATACATAAGTGGTTTTCGCTAATCCTTGGCTTTTTTGTGATTTTGTGGGCTGTTTCGGGAATTATCCTCAATCATAGAACTCTTGTTAGCAGTATAGATGTCAACCGCAATTGGTTGCCAGAGGTTTATCGCTATCACAACTGGAATAATGCTGCCATCCGGGGTGGCTTGCCCTTGGGTGGCGATAGCCTGTTGATTTATGGTAATGTTGGTGTATGGCTTACCGATACTGCTTTTTCGGCATATAATCCTTTTTGGGATGGTTTTCCTGATGGCACTGACAACAGAAAGATTAACAAACTTTTCAGAACCAAATCTGGTCAGGTTTATGCTGCCACGCAATCGGGTTTATATCAGCTAGATGCAGAGAAATCTGTTTGGCAAAACATTCCTTTTAATTTGCATGATTCGCGCTTTTTGGATATAACGCAGCGTGAAGATAAACTGGTTTTTTTAACCCGTTCCGAGCTGATAATTGCCGATGATATTGCTAGTCCAGACCAATTCAGCCGCTTCGAGCTGCCAAGGGCAGTTGATGATGATGGGAGAGTAAGTCTTTTCCGAACATTGTGGGTATTACACAGTGGTGAAATTTATGGTCAGATCGGTATTTTACTGGTTGATTTATTGGCTGTTATTCTTATATTTTTAACTGTAAGCGGCTACATTTGGTTTTTCTATCCTAAATGGATCAGGCGTAGAAAACGTGCTGCGAAACCGGTTGTAAATCAAGTGAGTCAGCTTAAGTTTAATCAAAAATGGCACAATAAATTGGGTATTTGGGTAGTGGGTTTTTTGCTATTCAATACGTTTACAGGTATGTTTTTACGACCGCCTTTGCTTATCGCCATTGCTGAGTCGCGTGTTGGGAAGATTCCGTTTTCAACGCTAAGCGATCCCAATCCCTGGCACGATCACCTAAGGATGATTCAATGGAATGATGCGGGCAAGTATTGGATTGTAGGTACCAATGAAGGGCTTTATCAAGCTGATGCTGAATTCCAGGATTTACTAAGACCCTTCAAAACGCAGCCGCCGCTTTCGGTTATGGGGATCAATGTTTTTGAAGAATTATCAGCCGGTATTTTTGCTGTTGGTTCGTTCAATGGATTGTTTTTATGGCAGCCCGATCAGGAGTATGTGAGGGATATGATTACTGGCGAGCTTCCCAAAGCCACTTCAAATGCGGGTTCGCCAATTGGCCAGCATATGATTTCCGGGATGATTCGGCATAATGAAAGGATGATGTTGTTTGATTATGACCGGGGCCTTATGAATGAATCAGTTGCCATGCCCCAAAAAATTGCTCAACAGCCTATGCCACTTTGGAATCTGGCCTTGGAAGTGCATACTGCGCGAATTTTTCAGGCAATAATTGGTAATTTTTACATTCTCATAATTCCGCTTTTTGGCCTTGCTTTTTTATTGCTTTTATGGGCTGGATTGATGCGTTGGCTAAGGAAAAAGAAGGTCATTTTTAAGTAATTTGTATCAATTCTAAATTAGCGTTTTTGCTTGTAGGGTTTGCCTATATAAAGTACATTTGTATTGTAAAAGAATTCAAATACTCAATTACCGAAATAGGTTGAACCAATTATCAGAACCATGAACCCGTTAATAAAAAGACTTATTCCACCTCCGCAATGGCAGCTTGCGGTTGTGATTATGTTGGGTGCAATAGTGGGTTTGAGTCTGTATGCTTTTTATTCAAGCAAGGCTTATTCTTACCTTTCAGATGCACCCGAAACCTGCGTCAACTGCCACATCATGGCTCCGCAATATGCTACCTGGCAGCATAGTTCGCACCGCGAAGTAGCTACATGCAACGACTGTCATGTGCCTCACGATAATATTTTTAGGACTTATTATTTCAAGGCGATGGATGGCGCCCGACATGCCACCATGTTTACCCTGAGGCTCGAACCTCAGAATATTTTCATCAAGGAAGCCGGAATCGGAGTGGTTCAGGAAAATTGTATCCGTTGTCACAGCGAGCTGATTTCTGACGAAAAGCTAATGGTTCAAACAGCGGTTTTTCATCATAAATTTGAAGATCGTCTTTGCTGGGAATGTCATCGCGAGGTGCCTCATGGTCGTGTAAAAAGTTTATCGAGCACACCTTACGCAAGAGTTCCAATGCTGCCATCACCAGTTCCTTCGTGGCTAAAAGAAATGTTGAATCAAGAATAAAAACCAAAAACCTATAATTATGAACACACCAAAAAAGAGAAGTCCCTGGGTAAACTGGACACTATTTATCGTTACCCTTGCTGTTGTATTTTTTCTCGGACTGCTGGTTTCATCAATCACCGAGCGCAGGGCAGAAGCTATTTTTGCTTATAAACCTAAAGTGAAACTCAACGAATTTGAACCCCGCAATGAGATCTGGGGAAAAAATTATCCAAAGGAATATGAAACCTACCGCAAGACTCAGGAAACAGATTTTCGTACACCTCACGGAGGTAATGCCATGCGCGATATGTTGGAGGAAGGTCCTGAGCTCGTTATTCTGTGGGCTGGATATGGGTTTTCTAAGGATTACAGCCAGGGCAGGGGACATTCCCATGCAATTGAAGATATTCATAATACGCTCAGAACCGGAGGCCCGCTGGCTCCCGACGAAGGTCCAATGCCAAGTACCTGCTGGACTTGTAAAAGTCCGGATGTGCCTCGTATGATGAACGAGCTAGGAGGGCCGGCAGAGTTTTATAAAGGAAAATGGGCAGAGCATGGCGAAGAAATCACCAATTCAATTGGCTGTGCCGATTGCCATAATCCTGAAACCATGGATCTGGCTATTTCACGTCCGGCACTGATTGAAGCCTTTGAAGCGCAGGGCAAAGATATTTCTCAGGCAACCCATCAGGAGATGCGTTCGCTGGTTTGTGCACAATGTCATGTAGAATATTATTTCAATAATGAAAACAAGGAAGAACGCCCTAACTACCTCACTTTTCCATGGGTAAATGGTTACGAACCCGAAGATATGCTAAAATATTATGACGATATGGGCTTTTCTGACTGGACACATGCTATAAGCAAAACGCCAATGTTAAAAGCACAACATCCGGATTATGAGGTTTATACAACCGGAATTCACGCCGAACGTGGTGTTTCATGTGCCGATTGTCATATGCCGTATATAAGCGAAGGTGGCCTGAAGTTTTCCAATCACCATGTTACTTCTCCCTTGAAATATATTTCTCAGGCTTGTCAAACTTGTCATCGCGAAAGCGAAGAAACGCTGATGAAAAATGTATATGATCGTCAGGAGCGCATAGCTGAAATGCGGAAAAAAGCTGAGGAATTGCTGGTAAGGGCGCACGTTGAGGCCGGATTGGCATGGGATAATGGTGCAACTGAGACTGAAATGAAGGATATTCTTTATGATATTCGCGTTGGACAATGGTATTGGGATTATGTAGCTGCCTCGCATGGTGGCTCTTTCCATTCGCCGGTCGAAAGTGCCAGAATCCTTGGAAAATCTATTGATAATGCCCAGGCAGCACGTATCAAACTGGCGCGCCTACTTGCTGCTAAAGGCGTAAATCGTGAAGTGGCTTATCCTGATATTTCTACCAAAGCAAAGGCACAGGAATATATTGGCTTGCCAATGGAAAAGTTAAAAGCTGAAAAGGATAAATTCCTGAAAGAAATTGTTCCTGTTTGGAAACAAAAGGCTGCTGAAAGAGAAGCTGCCTTTGATGTAGTAATGAATGAGTGATCGCAAAGTTAGAATGTTTAGGATGATCCCGGGGTTCATTTTGAGATCCGGGATTTTTATTGCAGAAAATACCTGTTCCTGTCTGGTAATTTCATTTTCTTACCTTACTCGAATTAAGCGCATGAATAATTTAGTCAAAATAGCTTTATCTTTATTCATCTGAATGCTGAATGAATAGGATATCGTAGATTTGCAGTTAAAGCAAAATTCCTTGATGCAAAAAAGTATATTGATCGCACTAATCAGCTCGTTTATTGTTCTGCAATCTATTTATTCACAGCCAAAGCCTGATAAGGTTTCCCGTTTTCATCAAAAAATTCTAACCTTCGACAGCCATACGGATACGCCTCTTCGGCTTGGACGTAGCGGTTTTGATATTGGTAAACGCAATGAAGGTGGGAAAATTGATTTTCCAAGAATGCAGGAAGGCGGCCTTGATGCCGTATTTTTCGCCGTGTTTATTGGTCAGGGCCCTCGGGATTCTTTGAGTCATATCAAGGCACGCGACAGGGCTTTTCAGATTTTTGAAACCATCAATTTGGCTTTGGCCAATAATGCTGATCAGGCAGCCCTGGCATTCACATCATTAGATGCAGCTTTATTAGCCAAACAGGGGAAGCGCGCCATTTATATCGGCATCGAAAATGGCTACCCCCTTGGAAATGATCTCAGCCTGGTCGAAACCTTTTACAACAGAGGAGCGCGCTAAATAACACTCTCGCATTCATATAATAACGATATCTGTGATTCATCGACAGATGATAAAGGTCCGGAATACAATGGTCTTTCTCCTTTTGGGGAGGAAGTGGTTCAAGAGATGAACCGCCTGGGCATGATGATCGATGTGAGCCATATTTCCGACAGTGCTTTTTATGATGTAATTCGCTTGAGCAATCAACCCGTAATTGCTTCGCATTCAAATGCCCGCGCTATCTGTAATCACCCGCGCAATCTCACGGACGAGATGCTGCTGGCCTTAAAAGAAAATGGGGGAGTGGTTCAGCTTTGTGTGCTTAGCGATTACGTAAAAGACACGCCTAAGAATCCCGCTCGCGACAGCGCTTTCAGTGCTTTGGGAGAAAAGTACAACGGTTTCAAAGGCTAAAGCGATGAACAAATGGAAAAGGCACGTGCTGACTGGTATGCTGCCAACCGGCAATTTCCGGCCAATCTGGCGTCAGTTGCCGATCTTGTGGATCACGTTGACCATATCGTAAAGCTTATCGGAGTTGATTATGTTGGCATCGGTACAGATTTTGATGGTGGTGGTGCGCTATCAGATTGTTTTGATGTAATGGAGCTGGAAAATATCACCCGCGAGCTTTTCCGAAGAGGCTATTCGAAAAAGGATATCAAAAAGATTTGGAGCGGCAATTTTTTACGCGTTTTCGGCCAAGTTGAGCGCTTTAAAGGATTAGCAGCAAGCTAAACCCCAAGTTTATCCATAAAATACGGCATCATTCTACGCCACCAGGGCCAGTCGTGGTCAACATCCTGACCCCAGAAATCAACCCATGCCGGGATGTCTTTGGATTCGAGCAGCGATTTTAGTTTAGCGGTATCGGCAATCATTTCCTCTTCCCAGGCGCCCTGCCCAACGGCAATTACTATTTTCCCATGCCGGATTTGATCCAGAAGCTGATTATCGTCCAGATTTTGCAGGAAATGCAGGGGCGAGTTGAAGTAAACCGTTTGATCCATATAGTCGCCCACAAGCCTTTGCAGATCGTACATGCCGCTGATTGCTATCACGGTATCAAACTGATCTGGATGTTTAAAAAAGAAATTGGCGGCATGATAGGCTCCCATGCTAAAACCTGCTGTGCCAATTTTGATCTGCTCGTTTTTGCAATTTAGCCGCAGCAAAGGCAAGACTTCTTCCATGATATAGCTTTCGTAAGCCTCATAGCGTTTCCCGCGATCATGGGGATGCATATCTTGATTCGACCAGCTTTCGAAATCTATGCTGTCGATTGTAAACACTTTGATGCGGCCGTTAATGATAAAAGGTTCCAATGCGGCTATGATGCCAAAATCTTCTGCTTCGTGAAACCGTCCTCCCTGAGTAGGAAAAAGCAGGAAAGGTTTGCCATAATGTCCGTAAATTTTCAGCTCCATATCTTTTTGAAGGCTCGGGCTGAACCACTTGTGATATTCTATATGCATGAGTTAGTTGTTTGTTTCGTGAATAAAACGTTGCATCTCCATAAGTTTTTCAAAGGATTCGTGACGGATCAAATAGCCGTGATTTCCCATGGCTCTGGACATGATTTCAGGAAGTTCGGCATGCAAAACTAATTCATCAGGAAAAGCAGTAAGGATCTGTAGATGCGAATGCTCGTAGGCATAATGATTTTTCCGACTGACGTAAGCGATATGGTATTTTCGGCTGTAATTGAAGTGTGATAAACGTTTAGCGATCATACCGGCCCACACCTGATACAAATCGGCATCACAGGCAAAGTTGTACATATCCATGGTATAACCTCCCGGCGGACGCATATTCACTTCCAAAGCAATTAGTTCGTTCGTTTGATGGGTTCTGAAAAACTCAATATGAAAAAACCGGCCTTTGAGATTAAATGCTTTGAGTGCTTTTTGACCGGCTTCGAAAATGTCGTCAGGAATGGTTTTTAACGAATAATAAAAAGTGTGGATGTCGTTGTTTACCACTTCCATCACACCGTCATTATTCACGTTTACGGTGTGGAACAACAAATTGCCTTCCAAATCAACAAGCCCGTCGAAAGACTGTATGGTGCCGTCAATAAATTGTTCTATAAAATAGGGAACCGAAGGCTTTTTATCAAAGAAATAATGCAGTTCAGTTTCGTTGTTGATTTTGTAAGTATCGGCTGCTCCTACACCACTATCGGGTTTGACAATCGCAGGATAACCATTTAGTTGGGTGAATTTTTTTGCCTTAATAAAATCCGTAACATGTTCTCCTTCAACAACTTTTAAGCCGGCTTCCCTGAAACGGTTTTTCATAGCCGACTTCTTGCGTATCATATCAATATCAGCGGTTTTGATGCCTGTGATATTGAAATCGGTGCGAAGCCTGGCTTCTGTTTCGAGCCAATACTCATTGTGGCTGTCGAGGCCGTCAATTTTACCGTACATATGCGTAAAATATCCCATTGCTTTGATGAGTTGGGGGTAGTTATGCATATCATCCACACGGTAATAGTCGGTAAGTGAGTTTTGTAGCAATGGATCCAGTTGTTCCCAGGCAGCATCGCCCAGGCCAAGTACGCAAACACCTTCAGCTTTTAAAGCACGTGAAAAGTGCTTGAAGTTAGGTGGAAAATGCGGCGAGAAGTGCACAAAGTTGATCATTACGAGTTTGTTTTAAAAGTATTGGAAAAATACCTAACAAATTATCAGGCAAAAATGCGCCATCCAATGTAAAAAAGTGTAAAGATTGTCAGCAAAATAATACCAAATACCGACCAGATTTTAAGATAGGGTGCCGGCTGAAATTCTTTTGGAATGGAATTATTGGTGATAGCGCGATAGTTAAGATAAGCCAATATCGGAGCGGTGATAAACGAAAGCGTGTTAGCCAGATCAACAAGTACACGCATGCTTTTGGCCTGGCTCAAAACTATCAAACTACCAGCCATAAGGATAATCATCCAGAGGATATAGCTAAGCCTGCGTTCAGGGCTATGAGGAAAAAGTTGTCGTATGGCTTCCCTTACGGTTCTCGGATAAGCATCTGAAACAGTAATGGTTGTGCTTAGCATGGTGGTGAAAGCAGCCAGTGCAATAAAAGGATAAGCCCATTCACCGATATTGTTTGTATAGAGCTTAATCAGCTGATCGGCAAATACAGCGCCGTTGGGTGAAAGTGCTTCGCCGGTTCCATACATGATCAAGGCGCCCAGAGCCAAAAATGCGGCTGCAATTCCCATAGTCCCGAAATACCCTACCCTGAATTCGATCAAAGCTTCGCGGATAGTAGGTTTTTGTTTGAGTTGTTCGTTTTTGCTCTGGCTCCAGAGCGAACCCCACACCACAATATCAATAGGAGCAGGCATCCAGCCGATAAAAGCAATCAGGAAAATAATATGGGTTTTATCCATCCAATCGAAAGACTGAAGAGCGGTTTCAACCATTTCGCGTTCGGCGCCAAAAGCTGCCACTACTGCAATAATTGTTGAAATGGTGAGCACAAGAATCACCACTTTGATCATTTGATCCAGTAGTTTGTAGCGCCCGATTATCAGCACCAACATGGTAACGACCATGATAATGATACTGGTTTGAAATGCATTGAGTGAACTGGGAATCAAACTATTCGACATGCCGGCAGTTACAATCACCAAAGCTGCAACTATCGGAAACATGGTAATAATTGTCAAGGCCAGAAAGAGCCAAAGCACCCAGCTGCCTTCTTTTTTGTAGGCATGAATCAGGTTTTGGTTGGTTGCCAGCACATAGCGACTACCTATTTCAAAAAAGGGGAACTTTAACAGATTGGCTGCCAGCAGCACCCACATCAAATCGAATCCGAATTCGGCGCCTGCCCTTGTTGATTGCACCAAATGTGAAACGCCGATGGCAGCGCCGGCATATAAAAGTCCTGGACCAAGTAATTGAAAAAATCGTTTCATGGATGGTTTTATTAATTGCGCGATGCAAATATAAATCTTGATTCAAAACTGCAAGCGCTTTAGTTTTGGGTCATTCCGGCAAATCAGTGATTTTTCGACCAAATTGCCCAGGCGGCATCAGCCTGCGACTTCAACATTGTCAATCCATTAAGTGTAATTGTCATATGTGTTTTGCCGGCCCTGAGGAAAGCTGTTTCTTCAGGATTATAGATTAAATCTATCAGAATATGATTTTCGTTTAGGTATTGATAAGGAATTGGAGGCCTGGATTCAATATCCGGAAACATTCCCAAAGGGGTAGTATTGATAATCAGTTGATGACCGCGCAGAAAGGAAGCAGTAAGCATCGCATAATTGATTTGATTGGGTTTGGAAGCCTGTCTGCTAACCAGCGTGTAGCCAATTCCTTTGGAACGCAGACTGTACTGCACAGCTTTTGAAGCTCCGCCAGTGCCTAAAATAAGGGCTTTGGGTTTTTGCAGCTTAGAAAGTACCGGTTTGATGAGGGTGTCAAAGCCAATTACATCGGTATTGTAACCTGTTAGTTCAATTAAGGCATTTTTTCGGGTGATCAGCACAGTGTTAACAGCGCCGGTCATCTGCGCAGCCTTATCGAGATTGCTGCAATAGGCAATTATTTTTTGTTTATGGGGAATCGTAACGTTCAAGCCAACTAAATCAGGATGAGTGCTAATCAGTTCGTGAAGTTGTTCGATATCGGCTATTTCAAAAAGTTCATAGGCGGCATCAATGTTGTTTTCAGAAAATTTCTTATCAAAGTAATTTTTTGAAAAGGAGTGCGAGAGTTTTTTGCCTATAAGCCCGTACAATTTCATGAAACCGTTTCTGATGTGGTTTTTTTGGTTTGGGCGGCAAACTCAACAGCCCAAATGGTAAGTATTCCGGCAATCATCAGCAAAACGGAAAACAAAACCTCCTGATTGAGCTCGGCAGGCCATTCGGGAATGTAACGGGCTACTTTCGGGAGTCCGTCCTTGAGGAGTAACTCACCCGCCATATCTTTTAGGTAAACAGCTTCTTTCCAGGGCCATAGAATACTCAGCGAGCCTAAGATAAATCCTGTAAGCAAAGCGATCGTTTGATCTTTGTATTTTTTTAGCAACCAAGATAAAAAATGTGAAAACGCAATCAAACCGACTACAGCGCCTATCAAAACAGGAAATAAAATTGTGAGGTCTCTATTGTTAATTGCTTCAATAGCAACGAGTTGATAATTGCCCATTAAAATTAAAACAAAACTACCTGATAAGCCGGGCAAAATCATAGAACAAACCGCTACCACTCCGCAAAGTATAAGGTAAAAAAAGTTGTCGCTTTCAGTGGCCGGCGTCATAAAAGTTACGGCTGCAGCAATGGCTGTTCCAATAATAAAGCTCACAATGGAAGATAATTTCCAGCTTTGCACGGTTTTGCCAACGAAATATACCGAAGCAAGCACAAGTCCGAAAAAGAATGACCAGATATATGCCGGATAGTTTGTAAACAAAAAGTCGAACAACTTTGCCAGCGATACAATAGCCAGGCCAACACCTGCAAAGATGCTGATCAGGAAAAGCAGATCGGTATGTGTTGCAAACGCCTTTAGGTCGAATTTCAGCAGGTATTTAACAGCTTTTCCATCGAAGGATTTGATGGCGTTGATCAGCCTTTCGAAAATGCCTGTGATCAGTGCAATTGTACCTCCTGAAACACCGGGGATTACATTGGCGGCGCCCATGGCAATGCCTTTGATAATATGCAGTAGCGTAGCTTTCATCTTTTAGTGAATGATTTTTTTGAGCAAACGAAGTTTGGATTTAAAGGGCGGATAACGCAACTGTACATCGAGCCAATTGCTGCGTTTCATAACTGATCGTTGGTGCGAAAAAGCATCATAGCTGTGTTTGCCATGATAACTTCCCAAACCACTGCTTCCCGATCCGCCAAAAGGCAAACCGGTATTGGTGAAATGCATGATAGTATCGTTAATAGTGATGCCTCCGCAGAGCACATTTGACTTTATATTATTGACAAAAGATTTACTACCCGTAAAAATATACATCGCCAGGGGCTTCGGATTTTGATGGATGATTTCGATGGCTTGATTTATTTCCGTAAAACTGATTACCGGAAGTATGGGGCCAAAAATTTCTTCCTGCATCACGGTTTCGCTAAGCGAGGAAGCCTCTATCAGTGTGGGTTCCATTTTGAGGCTTTCAGCATTTGCATTTCCACCGTAAAGAATATTTTGTCCTTTTAACAATTGCAAGAGGCGCTCAAATTGTGGCTTGGCAATGATTTTAGGATATTCCGCATTGGTGATTGGCGAATTGCCCCACTGGCGTTGTATTTCCTTTTTCATGGCTTCAACAAGACTGTCGCGAACATTCTCATGCACAAGCACATAATCAGGTGCAATACAGGTTTGTCCTGCGTTGATGGTTTTCCCCCAGATGATTCGGCGTGCCGCCAGATCGATTTTAGCTGACTGATCCACTATGCACGGGCTTTTTCCTCCCAGCTCGAGTACCAGCGGAATCAACTGCTTTGCTGCTGCTTTCATCACTTCCTGTCCCACCCTGGTGCTTCCTGTAAAGAAAATAAAATCAAAAGGTTCGGCCAACAACTGTTTACTGGTTGAGGCATCACCCTGAACGAGACGGATGTAGTTAGGATCAAAATTGGTGCTGATCATTTCATCCAGCACGGCAGCGGTGTGGCTGCTGTATTCGGATGGTTTGATTACAACACAGTTTCCGGCAGAAATAGCTCCAACCAGCGGCAATAAAGCCAGCTGAACCGGATAATTCCAGGGCGAGATGATCAGGCTAACGCCATAGGGCATGTGTTCGATAGCACTGCTTGCCGGAAAAGCAGCAAGAGGAGTGCTAACATGTTGAGGACGTGCCCATTGATCGAGATTTTTGAGGTGTCTTTTGATTTCCTCCCTTAACAAGCCAATCTCAGTGGCGTAGGATTCAAAAGCTGATTTACCGAGATCCTGAAAAAGTGCTTCTTGCAGGCGGACTTCGTAGGTTGTGACAAGTTTAAGCAGTAACCGCAGCTGTTCTTTTCTAAATCGCAGCTCGCGTGTTTTTCCTTCCCGAAAGTATGTTTTAAGTCCACTAATGGATAGATTTTGCATAGTCAAATTCGAAGTGGCTGTTTGTCAGGTGTTGTTGCATCAATTTCTTGGTGCATACATATTGATCATATCAATAATATATACGTTTTCGAGGGCTCCGGGATAAAAATCCAAAAATTCCTGATGGCCATCGTAGTCTAACTCGAGTGCGGTTTCAAGGTAGAATTGACCCTGAACCTCACTGCGTTGCCTAAAAAGAAGTGCAGCAAGTCTGTATCGTATTCTATTGTTTTCGGGTTGATGAATAAGTCCTGTCTTAAGGATTTGAGAAGCTTTTTCAAACTGATGCTGAAGCACATAAAGGTTGGCATATTCCACCCAAAGATCAGGATCGCGCGGATCGAGCTCTTCGGCTTTTTTAAAGCAATCAATGGCTTTGTTAAACTCCTCCAGTTTGATGTGCATATCGGCCTTGATCAGCAGGAATTCCGTATTGAACTGATCCAGCTCAATGGCGCGCTGCATATATTTTACAGCTGTTTTGGTATTGCCTTCTTCATCAAAAATCACACCTATTCCGGCCCAGGGTTCAGCCATAAATTCATCAATCTGTGTTGCCTTTTGATAGTGTGTGAGTGCTTCGGTATAGCGGTTTTGCTTCTCGAAACATTCGCCCAGGCGATAAAAAATATTGGCATCCTGCTGATTGATGGTTAGTGCTTCATGATAGGTTTCGATAGCCTTTTCGTAGGTTTCCATGGCTTCGTAGCACTGGCCAATATTGATGAGCGCCATCATATGTTTATCGTCTATAGCCAATACATATTCAAAGGCATCGATGGCTTTTTCGTACAGTTCTTCATGGAAAAAAGCAAGACCAAGATTGAACCATGCTGCTGTGCTGTATGGGTTTGTGTCGATCTGCTGATTAAAAAAGGCAATGGCCTGATCCATATCGTTAAGCAATTCGAACACCATACCAATTTCTGAGAGCACTTGCTCAGGCTGTTTGGAGATTTGCAAGGCTTTTTTGAGGTAATCGAGGGCATGGTCGAAATCCGAAAGATTTTCGTATTCGAAAGCTATTGTTGCGTAGATATCTTCAAGATCTTCGCTGTCGGCGAGTGTCAGGGCTTTTTTGTATTCATTGATAGCCTTCCCGAACTCCATCATCATGCTGTAAACCGATCCTTTGGTCATAATCAGCTCAGCGTCATTGGGTTCTGTAATTTCGAGCTCGTTGAGCAGTTCGAGCGCCTTGATAAAATGTCCTTCGGTAGCCCATTGACGGGCTAGCTTTACTTTAAGTCCGGGGTTGTATGGATGCTGTTGCATGGCCAGTTCAACCGCCATACGTGATTTTTCGTTGTTGAAGGCGTTTTGATAATAATCAATCAAAACCTCAAACTCCTCAGCATCAAAATATACCGGACTTCCATCATGGAGCATCTCTTCGAACCGACTTGCCAGCAGTTCTACCTGATAATCATCATTCCATTGAAAATCTTCGCTCATAAATTCTTCTCCAAATTCAGGGCAAAATTAAGTTAAATATCCCAGAAATATATTTTTAACGGTTAAGTCTTTAATAAACTTTATCAAAAGTACATCCTGAAACTTACTTGCATGATAATTTCAGCGTTTTTTTTTAACGGTTAAAATGTGGATTTTGTTAATAACTTGACTATGCTCCATAATGGACTGGTGGAGCAATATATGGCGGTATTACAAGCAGCGGCTATTCTTGGCAATGGGATGACTTCCAACAGCATGAAAGATAATTCATCCCATCGAAATGATGAGTACATAACCCAGGTCGGAAGCTGTGTTGGAAAGGATGCCTGCCAGTACAATTACGAAGGTAAGCATCGACGAAGGTACTTTGATTGCAAGCAAGCCTGATAGCGGCACTGATCAAGCCGCTGCTTTCGGCTATCCCAATACCGAGCAGCGCTACCATCACTATTCCCAGCGGGGCATAACCCGTATAGTTATCAACCATATCCAAAAAAATGCGGTGAAAGCCCTCTTTCTAAAGCAGATTTACGATCTGTACTTGTTCGTCGGTGGCAGGATGGGTCACAGGCTATCCAAACAGATGTTTAACCCACGAAAGAATCAGCACTATAATGGCTCGGAGGGCAAAAATGCCGGCGAGGTGGTGCAGGTCGTTACCTCCTACTTTAACGAAATGCAGAAAGCAATCCACTAAATTTTTGGGATGGCACAGGCTAGGGCGTCATAGATTGAAATTTTGAGTTGTGGTGCGAAGATAATAATTTAGCCCGTGAAAAGTTATAAAATACCATACTGCAAAACTGTTATATGCATGGCATTGTTTATCTTTGCTGCCCAACTAAGCCTAAAAAAGCATGACATTAATCAAATCTATTTCCGGCATTCGGGGTACCATTGGTGGGAAACCCGGAGATGCCCTCACACCTGTTGATATCGTAAAATTCACAGCTGCTTATGTGCAGCTCATCCGCAAAGAAAATCCTGAAGGTCAGCTCAAAATGGTGGTAGGCCGTGATGCCCGCACATCGGGTTTTATGGTAAACCAACTGATTTGTGGAAGCCTTCAGGCAATGGGTGTAAAAGTGATCGACATCGGTCTGAGCACTACACCCACTGTGGAAATTGCTGTTCCTGCTCTAAAGGCAGATGGGGGTGTCATCCTTACTGCCAGTCACAATCCTGCACAGTGGAATGCACTTAAGCTGCTGAATCATAAAGGTGAGTTTATTTCGGCAGCCGAAGGAGAGTGGCTCCTGGAACAGGCAGCACTGGAAGACTTTGATTTTGCATCTATTGATCAGATTGGAACCTACGAAAAGCAAGAGGGCTGGATCGATAAGCATATCGAAATGGTTTGCGCGTTACCTCTGGTCGATCGTGAAGCCATCTGCAATGCCGGTTTCAGGGTGGCGGTTGATGCGGTGAATTCAACCGGTGGACTGGCTATTCCGGCTCTGCTCAAAGCCCTTGGGGTGAAAGTGATTTATCCACTCTATTGCGAGCCCAACGGTATGTTTCCGCACAATCCGGAGCCTCTGGCCGAACACCTTACCGAAATCTCTGCGCTGGTGCGCAAGCAAAAGGCTTCGCTGGGTTTTGTAGTTGATCCGGATGTGGACAGACTGGCTATTGTGGATGAAAACGGACAGATGTTTGGCGAAGAATATACCCTTGTAGCTGTGGCCGATTACTTATTACAGTATCAGAGCGGCAGTACGGTGAGTAATTTGTCGTCGTCGCGGGCACTGCGCGATGTGACGCAAAAGCACGGCGGCAGCTATGCAGCATCGGCAGTTGGTGAGGTAAATGTGGTGGAACTGATGAAAAAAACGAATGCCCTGATTGGAGGCGAAGGCAATGGTGGAGTGATTTATCCCGAGCTGCATTACGGGCGTGATGCCCTGGTTGGGGTAGCGCTTTTCCTTACACATCTAGCCAAAACTGGCATGAGCTGTGCTGATTTGCGTGCGACTTATCCAACCTATCACATGTCGAAAAATAAACTACAGCTCAATGTCACCACCGATGTGGATGCCTTGCTAAAAAGGCTTGCCAATCATTATGCCGACGAAGAGCTTAGCACCATCGACGGACTGAAGATCGATTTTGATCACGGCTGGGTGCACCTGCGCAAATCCAATACCGAACCTATCATCAGGATTTATTCAGAAGCCGAAACAGCCGATCAGGCCAATGCACTGGCACAGCGAATGATCGATGTGGCACAGCAAATGATGGAATAAGTGATGTTGTATCGTGTTTTTCAGGATTATTGTTATATTCGCACAACCAAAAATCTAATCGCATGGCAAAACGATCAAAATCAGCCAAAAGGCGACGCAGGAAGTTTAAAACGATCACTTTTAAGCTTACCGAAGGGCAGTATAAATCGCTTTCGAACTATTGCAAGGCCCGCAAAACTACACCCATTAAGCTGATAAAGAGTAATATAGGACGTTTCATTACGGCCTATACTTATGACGTACCGCCCAATTTTTATGTGACAGAGAATCAGCTGGAGCTGTTTCACGAGGAATAGTTTTTCAAAGATGGTAGGCTGTCCGGTTGAGGATGGAACGGCTCAGGGTAACTTCGTCGGCATATTCGAGGGCATCTCCGATGGCAATACCTTTTGATATGGTTGTTACCTTCCCATTAAAATCGTGAAGTTGTTTAAAGATATAATAGTTTGTGGTGTCACCTTCGATAGTAGCGGGCAGGGCGAGGATGATTTCGTTGAAATGCTCTTCGTGCGTGCGCCGTATCAGGCTGTCGATATGCAGGTCGGTGGGGCTGATGCCTTCGACAGGGCTGATTACACCGCCCAGCACATGATACAAACCATTAAAGGTAGCAGTGCGTTCGACGGCCAGCACATCACGCAGATCGGCCACCACACACAGGCTGTTTTCGTCGCGGCGCGGATTAGAACAAATGGCACAAACGGGTGTATCACTGATGTTGTGACAGCGTTTGCAGAGCAGGATACGGTTACGCATCTGGGTGAGGGAATATGCCAGCGCTTCGGTACGGCTGGCATCTTCGCGCAAAAGATGCAAAGCCAGCCTGAGCGCAGTTTTCTTTCCGATACCGGGCAAACGTGACAACTCATTCACGGCATTTTCGAGGAGGATGGAAGAATATTCTGACACAGATAAGCTTTTTGGCAAAAATACGTTATTTAGGGCAAGCATTACAAAGCAATACCAGGATGAATTTTAAAACCTTTATATCCCTTTCTTTTTTGAGTAAAATAATGGTGATAGCCTTTATGGGCTGGCTGATTCCGCCAAGAGCACATGCGCAGGAGATGCTTAACCAAAAAGATGACAATGGCCGTAAAACAGGAATCTGGAAAGGCTACCATGCAGATGGCAGTCTGCGCTACGAAGGTCACTTTGTAAACGACAGGCCTCAGGGCGTTTTTACGTATTATGACGAAGCAGGGAGAATCAAGGCTACCAATTGTTTCGACCCTACAGGCCGTAAAGCTTATCATCAGGCCTTTGATTCAACGGGCTTTAAGCTGGCTGAAGGTGTTTATCTGAATCAAAAAAAAGACAGCATCTGGACTTTCTACAGTGCAGCCGACAGCGCTGTAATTGCACGCGAAACTTACCATAATGACATCAAACAGGGCCTGTCGGTAACCTATTATCCGCAAAACGGTCAACCTGCTGAAGAACGCTATTATGAAAATGGAAAGCTAAATGGTTCCTGGACTAAATATTTTGAGGATGGAACTATAATGATACAGGGTTATTATGAAAATAATATGCTTCATGGCCCTTACACTACCTATCATCCCAACGGTCAGGTACAAACCAAAGGACAATATAAAAATGATCTCCAGCACGGCGTTTGGGACTTTTTTGATGAAAATGGCAATTTGATCAACACAGAGAAGTATCAGTTGAAAGAGTGAGGGGAGAGAAGGTCTGAAAGAATGAAAAATGAAAAATGAAAAATGAAAAATTGTTGGAGGTCAGAAGGTCGAAAGTTGGAAAGTCGAAGGTGTTTTGTTGTTATTAATTATACATTTTTGGCTAATAAAACAGGAGATTGTATTGTTATAACACAGGAAATCCAGGCTGATGGCACTGCATTTTTTAAATTGTAAAAAGCTGTATAAACTACATAATCAAGTTCCGCCTATTCTTGCAGGTGGCATAAACAAGGATAATGTGAAACAAGCCATTGATTTTGTAAAGCCTTTTGGAATTGACTTATTAAGCAGCGTAAGTATAAACGAACATTTTGAGCAAGCAAAACTTGCAGCATTTTTCAGTAAAAGTGAATGATGCAATAATTTTTGAAAACCATTCATTAAACCTTTAAATTAAGAATCCTTAGCAAGCTTAAAATATATTATATGCCGGTAATATTCCTGTTGGTGCTGTCATTTTGCAGTGATTTGACTTAGGCAGCAGAGAAGCGAATCAATGAATTAAAAGTCGAAACAAAGTCCTTGGATTCATTGCTCAACAGAGAAGTTGAAAAAGTGTGGGCGCTTGATTCGCTGATCAACAGAGAAAGTGAGAAAGTGCAAAAGCTCGATTCTTTGATCAATAATTCAGCTTCAAAAATTGATTCCGTTTCAAAGGAAAAGATCAAACTCCTGGAGCAGTTGCTAAACTAAGCAGGATATTGGGAGGGGTTTTTGGGGTTGTTCTCGTTGTTGTCTTTGTTTCGTATCAATAAAAAAAACTAACGAAAACGTTGGTTTATAGGTAAAACGAGCCCCCGCTAAGCGGGGCTAACCGCCAACAGCCAAAGCCAAACTAATACCGGTAGGTTTATAGCAGAACCCTGTCTGGGTTCAGCCGGCAGCTATCAAAGACGTTGCGGGCAGATCCTAGCCGCACGCTAGCCGCTCACACATGCCTACCTGGCAGTAGGTAAACCTGCGCACCCAGCACGATGGTGATTTGTAGTGATGGTCTGATTATGCTTAGATAGCGCAACTCAGAAAGGGTTGCTGCTATTGTAGCAGGTAAGATGTAAGTAAGGATTACAACCCCTGCCTGCTGCCGCAGTCAGGCAGGCAGAATGGGTTGCGCTATATCTAAACTGATTGTAATTCCTGAAAAATGAATGTGCTGCTTAAGTCAATACGAGCCAAAAGCCATTAAACTGCTTCCCGCACTATTCTGCTTACTTGCTGCGACTTACTGCTTACTTTGTGTGCTCACGTGCTTACTTTTGTCCATAAACGGGAATTACGTAGTCATAAATGGAAACTTTTTGTCGTAAATAGTTTCTACCTTGTCGTAAATGGATTCTTTTGAACCATTGCTGCGTTGTCTGTTCCAATAACTAGAATCGTGCTTTATTTTGGAAAATGAAACCTGCCTTCCTGCGGTCAGCAGGCAGGAATGAAAAATGAGAACGGGGAATTGAAACCAGCCTTATTGCTGTCTCGATTATGGTTGGGGGGCGTAGCCCTGACATCTTCGTAGAAAAAAAATTGAGTATTGCCGATGAGGAGCGTAGCCCTGACATCTTAAATTGAATGAATTATTGTTTATGATTAAACGGCTGCTAAGCGTTACATATTTGGGCTAATTATTATAATGGTTTGAATATCTGTTGTTTGTTAGCATGTTTCTTGTGCAAGTAAGGATAGTTTGAGTAAAAGTTTGGATGATTCCAGGAAAAGTTTGGATGATTCCAGGAAAAGTTTGCATGATTTCAGAAGAAGTTTGGATGATTCCAGGAAAAGTTTGAGAAGTTACCGGAAAAGTTTGAGAAGTTACCGGAAAAGATAGGGGAGCGAGCAAAAAAAAAGAACAGAACAACGAACAACAAAATGGATTTTTTTTAATGTTTTAAAAGCGTGTTTGGTTTAATAAAAGAAGATTTGCTACATTAGCTGCGACAATAACTAGAACCAGGCCATGCCAGCAGCAAAACGACCGAAATTTACACCCATATCACAACCAAAGGATTTGGATAGTACACCTAGCCCATGGGATGAATTGGGTTTGTTGGCATTTGATAGTTTTACCCTTTAAGAAGCATTTTAAACATGAAAACAGGACATGCAGATAGGGAGAATATATACGCAATAGTGCGGGTATTCACCCGTTGTGGTGCATTTAAGAAATGAAAGAACCGATTAAAGTAAAATATTTCAGACAGTGCATTCCAACCAAAGGAGTTTGGTATAGTCTGCATGAAGATATCTTTATTTCGGTAATGCTAAGAAGCAAACCCCATGTCCGCAGAAAAGCCATTCCACCTGACAACAAACGCGACAATAAATTAAGTGATTGGCATAGAGAGTGGCAATACGACAAGATTGAAAACCAGTATGGAGAAGTCGGAAAGAAAACGTATGAAGAGATTATTGTTGTAGATAATGAAACACACATAATAGATAGTCTTGTAAAGAATATAGCTATTGAATTTCAACACACGCTATCTGTGAGTCTAGATGAAATGGACAGTCGATATATTGCCCACAAACAACATGGATACGTTCCTTACCTAGTTATTAACCTCACGGATTTCACTTTTTCGGAATTTGCATCGACATTTTCAACTGATGAAAAGACACCTTTAAAAACCAAACTTGACAAATGGACTAAATCAGAATATTCTAAAGCAAACAAACTCTTTTTTGACTTTCAAGACTGCATGGTTCGATTAGTACGTTCAATTGAATGTGGCTACTTGAAGATTAAGGAGACCCAGTTCATTGAAGGTCTTTTCAATCTTGAAAATGAGTTAGTTGAGAAAATAAAGGAAGATAGGGAGCGAGTAAGGCAAAGAGAAGAACAACGAATAAGAGACAAGAAAAAAGCCGATGAAAGAGCTCTTGAAAAAGAACGAGAAAGATTCTACCAAGAGAAATTCGATAATCCTGACTTTAAGTTTTACAGATTTTGTTTTGCAAATCCGATAATCAAACCATATGTAATGCCTTACAATGGAGAAGTATTTGAATATTGGGCTGATTCAGAAACAGAATTTGGCTACTTAGAGAAATACCATAGATACAATTCAAAGGAGAGCAATTTTGAAATTCAGTATAAAACTGTTTCCAAAATCATAGAAACAGAAGTACAGACTTATCGCGGGCTACGAACTAAAAAGGAATATAAATTTGACCATGCGGAAATCCAACTCAAGGAACGATATAAAACGATAGCTAAATTCAAAAGGATAGGTAATAATGTTCAACTGATTCCTGAAGAAAAACTACCATTTTGAAATAAAAAACGACACCACAACACTGTATAAGCGTAATGCGGGCTGAATCGCTAAAAATGAGCATTTTGGTTTTTATCAAAGTTTTGTGCAGGCGGACAGTGAATCGCTCCGAAATCCCGCACTACGCTTATACTTGACCGTTGGCGTGCATTAAAAAAAAACACATGAAACAGAATACATACCTTTTTGCAATAATGATAGTAGGAA
>JACCQN010000048.1 GCA_015709215.1 Bacteroidales bacterium | reverse complement strand
CCCATCCAACTGGAATACAGAATCTTATGATAGTAAGATAACAAGTTGGGTTAAGTCCCAAAAAACAAGGATGGGATATTTAATCCACATCCTTGTTAACAAATTAAGTATTCATTGATTTATACGATCAAAAACAGATGCAAGATGCAAAAATTACATCTTATTAGTAGTAACGATAGCTTTTCACCTGGCCAATGTGGCGTGCCAACCTGATTACCTGGCTGGTATAGCCAAATTCATTATCATACCACAGGTACAGAATTACTGTTTTTCCATCCTCAGAAACTTTGGTTGCCGGACTGTCGAATATACTTGCACAGGAATCGCCAATTCCGTCTGACGAAACGAACTCAGTTGAATTACTAAAACGAATCTGCTCTATCAAATGTCCTTTAAGTGAGGCATTTAAGAACAATTTATTCACTTCTTCTACAGTTGTAGCTTTGTTTACTTCGAGCGTTAGAATGGCTAGTGAAACATTAGGCGTTGGAACGCGCACTGCATTGCTGGTAAGCTTGCCTTTGAGCGAAGGAATAGCTTTGGCGGCAGCTGATCCTGCTCCTGTTTCGGTTATTACCATATTTAACGGAGCCGAACGTCCTCTGCGCGATTTTTTGTGATAGTTATCGAGCAAATTCTGATCGTTAGTATAGGAGTGAATCGTTTCGATATGTCCTTTTTGGATACCATAAGCCTGCTCTATCAATTCGAGGCCAGGAACAATAGCATTGGTGGTGCAGGAAGCTGCCGAAAAAATTGTCTCCTTATTTAAATCCAATGTACCCTGATTTACGCCATACACCACATTTGGAATGTCACCTTTTCCGGGAGCGGTAAGTAAGACTTTTGAAACACCTTTGGCTTTCAAATGCCGTCCGAGTCCTTCCCGATCCCTGAAAACGCCAGTATTGTCGATCACCAATGCATCGCAAATACCTTCAGCTTCGTAATCCATATCTTCGGGATTGGAGCCAGCCATAAACTTGATAATCTGGCCATTTACAATCATTGCTTTGTTAGCGATGTCTTCGTTGGCCACACCGGCAAAAGCGCCATGCACAGAATCTTTTCTGAACAGAGAAACACGCTTGTGAATATCTTCATCTGTGTTGGAGCGTGTGACGATAGCGCGTAGCCTGAGATGAGAGCCATTACCGGCAAACTGCGTCAACTCGCGTGCCAGCAAACGACCAATACGACCAAAACCATAAAGCACAACATCCTGTGTTTTGGTACTTCGCGGCGGAGCCTGCAAAAAAGCCTGCAATTTATCGCGGACAAAAGCATTAACGGAGGGATAATTGTCTTTCTCATCGGTCCACTCTGAGTTGAGCCTACCGATATCAATTCGAGCAGGTGCAATGTCTTCCTCCAGAATAGCATTGGCAATGAGCAATGAATCCTGCACCCTAACAGGCTTTTTAAGAATTGTTTCGGCCCTGATATGTTTATTAAGCACTTTACCCGATCCACGATTTACAAGTACGGAACGCAGTAAAATCAACTCAATAGATTTATCGAACCAAAGCTTACTTACAACGCCAATAAACTCAGTAGCAGCTTTTTCATTTTCAATCCACGACCTGAGAGAGTTATTGAATTTTTCCATGGTATAAAATTTGGTTATTTAAAAGTTGGCAAAATATTTCAGTTGTTTATTAATGTAACTACTTTCTGATGAACAATTTAAACCTGTCAACAATGACCTTCATGCATAATCAAATCTATTCAGGGGTCAGGTCAATGGTTTTTCGACAAATATACAAGATTATTCCGCAAACGATTGCGGTAAAATGCATAAAAAAACCTGCAAATTTCAATTTGCAGGTATAAAATATTATCACTGACCTAAATACGCTTTCAATAAGCGGCTTCGGGCCGTATGTTTAAGTCGTCGGATAGCTTTTTCTTTGATTTGACGCACGCGTTCGCGGGTGAGATCAAATTTGGCTCCGATTTCTTCCAGTGTAAAACCGTGACTCATACCGATTCCATAATACATATTAAGTACTTCACGCTCTTTTTCGCTCAGTGTAGCGAGCGAACGCTGTATCTCCCTTCCAAGCGATTCCTGCATCAAAGGCTCATCGGTATCCATGGCATCGTCAGAAATGTAAGAATCCAGAAACATCATGTCCTCATCCTCCTTTAGCGGAGCATCGGTTGAAATATAACGAGTTGAAATTTTCAACACCGAATCTATCTTATGCTGCGGCAGATCGAGCTTTGCAGCAATTTCGTCTGATGATGGCGGACGCTCAAATTCCTGCTCCAGCCTCGAAGAGGCTTTGCGCACTTTATTAAGCGAACCTACCTGATTCAGCGGCAGGCGGATAATACGCGACTGCTCTGCCAAAGCCTGTAGAATCGATTGACGAATCCACCACACAGCATATGATATGAATTTAAACCCTCTTGTTTCATCGAACCTGCGTGCCGCCTTGATCAGACCGAGGTTTCCTTCGTTGATTAAATCCGGCAAACTCAAGCCTTGATTCTGATACTGCTTGGCAACCGACACCACAAACCTGAGGTTGGCATTAACCATCCGTTCAAGTGCCTTTTGATCGCCTGCCCTAATCTTCTGAGCCAGTTCCACCTCTTGCTCGGCAGTGATCATCTCTTCTTTACCGATATCCTGGAGGTACTTATCCAACGAGGCTGTTTCACGGTTCGTGATTGATTTTGTGATTTTTAATTGCCTCATGGTTTTCCTTTCTTAGTGTAAAAAACTATAACAACTGAATGTAAATTTAGTTCGGTTGTTTACCGAACCCGATGTTGCTGGTTACAAAATTGCTACCATACAACAGTTGAAAAAGGGAAGCAATTGAAGCCTCCCATTTTCAGAACGCAATTTATTTAAAATTATTCTAAATTAATCAAAAAATTCAAAACTTATTTTCATTCCATTGGGATACATCCCTTCAATACGTATGGTATTCCCTCTTTTGCTATCCAAAGCCTTCTGCAGCGAGGCCTCATCATCTACCATTTGGCCGTTGATCTTTATAATCACAAAGCCTTTGCTAATGCCACCGCGCAGCATGATTCCTTTTTCTACATTGGTAACCTTAAGCCCACTGTTGATTCCTAATTTATTCTTATCGGAAGTACCAATGCGCTCCAGGCTCACACCAAGCTCCTCGCTGAAAAATACTGCCTCACGCTTTTTAACTTCTGTTGTACCATCTTGATTTTTAAGGATTACATCAAAATCATAGATTTTACCATCCCTGAAAATACTTACAACCACTTCATCACCAGGACGATGCTGCCCTACCACTTCGAGCAGCTGCGATAGTGTATTTACTTCCACATCATCTACATCAAGGATCACATCACCTGCATGGATACCGGCTTCGGCAGCTCCCCCATTTTCCATGGTTCCGGCCACATAAACCCCTTTGATGGATTCCATGTCAAGTTCTTTGGCCAGTTCGGAGGTCATCTCTCTGATTTCTACACCAATATAGGCCCGTTGCGGTTCTCCGTAACGAATCAGGTCATCAACTACTTTGCGCACAATATTTGACGGGATAGCAAAGCTATAACCTTCATAAACACCAGTATGCGAAGCTATTGCGGCATTAATTCCGATCAACTCCCCCTGATTATTTACCAAGGCTCCTCCACTGTTTCCCCGATTGATTACCGCATCAGTCTGTATGAAAGACTCAATAGATGAACCGTTTCCAAGAATATTGATGTTTCTTGCTTTCGCACTCACAATACCAGCCGTAACGGTTGAAGTAAGATTAAACGGATTCCCCACGGCCAGCACCCACTCACCAATTTTTACCTCATCAGAATTACCAAACTCAAGGTATTCCAGGTCATTGTCGGGTTCAACCTTTATCAAAGCCAGATCGGTGCTGGGATCTGTGCCAACGATAGTAGCATTCATCTTGCGTTTATCATTGAAAGTAACCTCAATTTTATCGGCACCTTCCACCACATGATTGTTCGTAACGATGTATCCATCAGCAGATAACACCACACCAGAACCAAAACCCACAAGGCTGCGTTGGCTGGGTACGGAATGCGGATTACCATAGATATAATCGCGCAAGGAACCGAAGAAATCGTCGTAAGTGGCACTACGTCTGATGATTTCGGTTCGGATATGTACTACCGAATTCACCGTTTTTTCAGCTGCATCAACAAAATCAATATCCTGTGGTATAGAAACAAAGGAAGCCGTTCGTGGCTGCACACGTTCTGGTTGAACTGACAGTCGCTCCACTTTTTGTTTGTCAAATACCTGCTTATTGCGCTTGCTGCTTTGCGTAATGCCTATAATGCCAGCCATAAGTATGGCTCCTGCAGTCAGGAAGCCAACACTTCGCATGATTTGATTGCTATTCTTTTTCATATCGCTCTATTTATAGTTTTAGTTCAGTAAATTGGGATTATATTAACGCTTTACGAACTTTAAAAGTTTCTTTTTTCGTGTTAATTGATGTTAAGGCTCCTCAATTTTTATATTTTGCTACTTTTACCACAAATTTCGCACCACTAAATATTTACTTAAGAAGTTTTAACACAAGAAACCTTTGCATGAAAGTTGTAAAACCCATTCCTTTTCAAAAATTTCACGGAGCCGGAAACGACTTCATCTTGCTGCAAAAAGGTGTTATTGAGCCGAAGCCCGAACTGATCATCTGGTTATGCGACCGGCATCTGGGTATAGGTGCTGATGGGCTGATTATACTTTCCGATGCTGAAAAAAGCGATTTCAAGCTGACTTATTTCAACTCAGATGGCCTCGAAGGAAGCCTGTGCGGCAACGGAAGCCGTGTGGCTATTGCCAGCAAATACATGGCTGACCGCAGCAGGAAAAACTGGCAATTTGAAGCCATTGACGGTTTACATCAGGGATCGGTACTGATGGAACACCAATATTGGTTTGATATAAGGATCAGCATGCAAGACGTAAATTCTTTTATACGCAATGAAATGTATTTACTTGCCGACACAGGATCTCCGCATTATATAACTGAGGTTGACAATTTGGCAGCTTTGGATGTAGCACGATTGGGAGCCGAAATACGACACAACAAAAGCATTTCAGCAGATGGAGTGAATGTGAATTTTATGCAATTTATTGATGACAATCACTTTGAGCTCAGAACTTTTGAGCGTGGTGTGGAAGCCGAAACACTTTCGTGCGGAACAGGCGTAACAGCTGCAGCCATAGCAGCAGCTTTGAAAACCGGAAACGAGCATTTTGTAATCAAAACAAAAGGCGGAGAACTTCAGGTAAACCTGAAACAAAAGGGAAAAGGCTTCGGTCAAATTTTTCTGAGAGGACCGGTTCAATTTGTATTCGATGGCAGTGTTTATCCCCCCGAAAACCTAATCTAGTAATCTATAACCCCTGCTATCAGAAAGTTATCCGACACCTCGAGCTAAATTTAAGGATTTAAAATACTTGCTGTTGCCTATTTCTGTTGCTTTACCGGGCCAATTCATTAGTAAAACCAATAAGCTTTATAAGAATTTTTGCTCCATTCATTTTTTTCAATCATCGCCCAAAACAGCTAATCTTCGTATCTTAGTGCCGCAAAAAAAGAACAGATGTTTATACAAGACGACAAGCTACAACTGAGGGCTGCAGAGCCGGCAGACGCATCATTGATTTATCAGTGGGAAAATGATATACATATCTGGCGTATGAGCGACACCATTACACCCTACTCTCTTTTTCAGATCGAACAATTCCTAATGAACAACAATGACCTATACAGCCAAAAACAACTCCGGATGATGATCGACCTCAAAGAGAGCAAGCAATCAACCGGCTGTATTGATCTTTATGACTTCGACCCCTTTCATGAGCGCATCGGAATAGGGATACTAGTTACGGCAGCATTCAGAGGGAAAAATATTGCGCAAAACGCACTTCAGCTGGCCGAAAAATATGTTTTTGGGGTTTTGTACCTGAATCAAATTTACTGTTTGATCGGTGAAGACAACCTGGCCAGCATCAAGGTTTTTGAAAGAGCCGGTTACGTCCAGTGCGGCTTTCGCAAAGCCTGGCTCAAAACCCCCAAGGGATTTATAGGACAATACGAATTTCAGAAAATTAATCCTGATCGAATATTTCAATTTATTGCAAAATGAGTTATTATTATAGTAAATACGGAGGCAGCCGGGTACGCAAAAAAAGTAAATGGCGAAAAGTACTGTTTAATTTTATCGCGGTTTTAATTTTAATAGGGTTGACTGGAGGCTACTTGCTCTATCAGGTTATTTTTAGCCCGAATGTATGGGTTCAAAAGCAGGAAACAGCTGTTTATATTCCTTCGGGAGCTAATTATCAAACCGTATTGGATACGTTATACAACAAAGGCATCATCATTCACAGGAAGAATTTTGAATGGCTTGCCCGACACAAGCAATATCCCGAACTCATAAAACCCGGGCGTTATCTGATTCGGGATGGCATGAACAATAACGAGCTGATCAATCTGCTGCGTTCGGGCGCTCAAAGCCCTGTGATGGTTACCTTTAATAATGTTCGTACGCCCCAGCAACTGGCCGGAAAAATAGCCCGACAGATTGAAGCCGATTCGCTCGAGTTGGTAGGTTTAATGGAAGACACTGCCTACATTGCTCAAATGGGATTTAACTCTTACACACTCCCGGCACTCTTTATTCCAAACAGTTACGAGTTTTACTGGACTACAGATGCCAACGCTTTTATGTCGCGTATGTTTCAAGAGTACAATCGCTTTTGGAATGAATCGCGCAAAGCAAAAGCAGCAGCTATTCAGCTAAGTCCAATCGAAATATCAACCCTGGCAGCTATCGTCGAACGCGAAACCATTATGAATGATGAAAAATCAACCATAGCAGGTGTTTACATCAACCGGCTGAAGTCAGGCTGGCGGCTGCAGGCTGATCCCACGCTTGTTTATGCTACCGGTGATTTTAAAATCAGACGTGTGCTTGACGTTCATAAGCTAATCGACTCACCTTACAATACATACAAATATGACGGTCTGCCCCCAGGTCCAATCACCATTCCTTCGCCCGAATCGATAGATGCGGTGCTGAATTACGATAATCATCGCTATTATTTTTTCTGTGCTAAGGATGATTTATCCGGCTATCACGCATTTGCTGCCACGAGCCGGGAGCATGAAATCAATGCAAGAAATTACAGACAAGCCCTCGACCGGCTCAATATTAAAAAATAAGTTATGAAAGTTTTTAAGGCCTATGATATTCGCGGAGAATGGGTAACAGACTGGAATGCCGAACTGGCTTATAAGATTGGTTTTCACCTCCCGAAAGTACTCGATGCCGGTCATTTTCTTATAGGCCGCGACTGCAGGCTTTCGAGCGATGAAGTGTTTAAAGCACTCAGCAAAGGGATAACCGATGCCGGAGCTGATGTTTCAGATGCCGGCTTCACCACAACACCTTTAATTTATTGGGCCACTGCCCGGTATGATTTTCCTGCCTCACTGATGATAACAGCCTCGCATAACCCCAAAAGCCATAACGGACTAAAAGTTTCTGCCCGAAATGCTCTGCCTGTAGGTTACGATAACGGCCTGAATCAATTAGAGGAAAAAGTGTTGAACGAAAAAATTCTTACCACCCAAAAAAAAGGTATTATTCAAAAAGTTGAACTCAAACCTGCTTATCTTTCCTTTTTACAAGGCTATCTGAGTTCGCTGGAAGACCTTCGTATTGCAGTTGACTGCAGCAATGGTATGGTCAGCCTGTTTATCAAAGACTTGTTAGGCGCTGATGCTTTTTATATCAACGATATTGCCGACGGACAATTTCCAGGGCATGACCCCAACCCGCTCAATCCGACCAATCAGGAACAAATAAAAGGTATGGTGATCAATCGACAGTGTGATATCGGGCTTATTTTCGACGGTGATGCCGACAGGGTGATGTTTATCGATGAAAACGGCAAGTTTATCTCACCCGATTTGATCATTGCCTTGATGGGACATTATTTCTTTGAACAAAAGGGACACAAGGGAAAGGTGTTGCAAGATATCCGCAGCTCCAAAGCCATTGGTGAATACCTGAATCAGTTTGGCACTCAGGTTGAAACATGGCGCGTTGGGAGGGCTTACGGAGCTTCTAAACTGCGCGAAATTGACGGATTGTATGGTGGAGAGCTTGCCGGCCATTATTATTTCCGCGATTTTTATTATTCTGACAGCGCCCTGCTCGCAGCCCTGATCGTGCTGGATCTGCTAGCCCGTTTCAAAAAAGCCGGTTTCACACTTTCCAAGCTGATACAAAATATCAGCAGCTATCACAATTCGGGCGAAATCAATTTTAAAATCGACAAAAAGACTGAAGCCATTGAAGCTGTTTGTACTTTTTTCCAAAAAGATGAACAGCCTATAAAAAAAATGGATTTTGATGGCGTTAGGATGGAATTTACCGACTGGTGGTTCAACATCCGCCCTTCGAATACCGAACCCTATCTGCGTTTTATTGCCGAAGCTAAAAACGCTGATAAGCTGGAGAAAGTGATTACCCAAACCAAACATATCATTGATACACTCAGCTAAACCGCTGACTATTGCCAGCCTGTTACTGCTTTTTTGCCTGCAAACCATAAAAGCACAAGACAGTATTGCGTCACAGGAAAACATCAATTATAAACGCCTTAATGCCCTCAGTTACACGATTGCCGGTGGATATGCCGTGAGTATGACCGGACTTTATTTTTTATGGTACGAGGGCTATCCACAAAGCAATTTCCAATTTTTCAACGACAATAACGAATGGCTCAGGATGGATAAAATTGGCCATGCTACCACAGCCTATCAGGTGGGGTACTATGGCTACGATGCCTTTCGCTGGGCAGGCATGCCCGAAAAAAAAGCCATTTGGATAGGCGGATCTTTAGGCTTTGCCTTTTTGATGACGGTAGAGGTTTTTGATGGATTTTCGGCAGAATGGGGAGCCTCCACAGGCGATCTGATTGCCAACACCGCCGGTACAGCACTATTTATCGGTCAACAGCTTTTGTGGAATGAGCAACGCATCAGTTTGAAATACTCCTACCATGCTTCTGATTACCGGCAATACCGGCCTGATCTGCTGGGCGCCAATGGATTGCAGGCTTTGCTGAAAGATTATAACGGACAAACTTATTGGCTTGCCGTTAATCCAAAATCCTTTCTTCCTGACAAATCACGCTTTCCCGACTGGCTCGACATTGCCCTGGGCTATAGTGCCGAAGGCATGACAGGCGCAGCAGAAAACCCTACAGAATACGATGGCAAGCTCATTCCTCCTTTTACCCGACGATCCGTTTACCTGCTCAGCCCCGATATCAACCTCCGTAAAATCAAAACACAACACAAAGGATTAAAGTTTGTGCTAACTGCTCTCAGTTTTATCAAGGTGCCAATGCCAGCTCTTTCGTATGACAAAACAGATAAAATGAAGCTTCACTGGCTGTATTTCTAATAAGCTTCAGATAGCTTTTGGCTATTAGTTCTGACCTTCGACTTTCGTTAATTTTTCGTCTTTCACAGCGGTGCTCTCGACTTCGCTCGATCACCTTCTAACTGTTGACTTTTAGACACTTAGACTTTCAGACCTTAGACCTTCAGACTTCCGACCTCCGACCTTTTGACCTATTAAAAACAAAAATACCCGAAAAGCCTGTTGACCATTCGGGTTAAGTTAGTTGAAAAAATTCAGTTTAGTTTTTAGCCAACTGTATATTGAGTAGTAGTTTAACCTCATCGCCAACAACCACGCCACCGGCTTCGGTAACGGCATTCCAGCTGAGGCCAAATTCTTTTCGGTTTACCTTTCCCTGCAATTCAAAACCGGCTTTGGTATTGCCATAGGGATCAGTCATCACCCCACCATGTTCAACATCAAGTGTAATAGCTTTTGTAACTCCGCGCATCGTCAGCTTTCCATTCAGTTTATAAGTTGCATCGCCTGTTTTTTCAAAGCTTTCCGATTCAAAACTGATCTTGGGAAAATTGGCCGCATCAAAAAAATCTGCTGATTTGAGGTGGTTATCACGATCAGGATTATTGGTGTTGATACTGTCCACATCAGCTTCAAAACTAATTTTTGCCGGTGTAAAATCGTCAGATTCCGTTTCGAGCTGTCCCCTAAACTTACCAAAGCTTCCGGTAACAGTCGATATAACAAGATGCTTCACTTTAAATTGCACTTCTGAATGTGCAGGATCAATAGTCCAGGTATTCATAGGATAATCGTTTTAAGTAAATTCAAAATTTGATCAATATTCAAAATATTATACGCTACAACTGAAACAATCAAGTGTGATTTACGTTCAATTATGCAGTATTAATTTTTTTAAAAAATACCTATTTTCGCCAAAAATATTTGCGATGACAAAACTGTTGCGTTTCCTACCCCTTTTGCTGATCCTTATTATTTCCTGCACTCCCAATCCACGTAAAACATTGGAAATAATAGAACAAGGCCGGTTACTGATCCATGAAGCCGACTATAATGGTGCCATTGAAGCTTTTAGCCGTGCGATCGCTTACGATAATGAGGCCTATGAGGCCTATTTCCTTCGCGGTTCAGCTAAATTTAACATACGCAAACCCAAAGAAGCCGTTGAAGATTTCCTGAAAGCCGTTGAAATAAAACCCGACTATGCCGATGCCTGGTTCAACCTGGGTCAAATCATGGAAATAGAGCAGGATATGGAAATGGCTTGCTACTATTACAATAAAGCCAAAGAATTTGGCCGCCACAATATGGTTGATTACCTGCGCAACTGTCCGTAAAAAAGCAGGATGAACCCACAACCAGTAATTTTATGCGACTGGAACGGCACCATGCTCAACGATGTGGATTGTTGTGTAGTAGCAATGAATATGCTTTAGAAAGATCGCAAACTTCCATTGCTCACTCAGACAACCTACCGCGAAGTTTTTGATTTTCCGGTGTGAGTCTATTACGAGAAAATCGGCTTCGATATTTAGCAGGAAGATTTTGAGGGACCAGCTCACCGCAAGGTGGTTCTATCTTTTTGCCAATAGATTAAATAATTTTTCATTTATATAATAGTTTCCGGTTCCAATTCTTTCTTTTCTTAAGATTCCATCACCAGCTAATTTGTTCAGGTAGTTTGCAGCTGTTATTCTTGAAACATTCAAGTCATTAACAATGAATTCAATTTTTGTGTAGGGATGTTTAAACAGATTATTTAACAAATCCTGACTGTAAAATTTGTAATTGTCCCGAAGTTTATGTTTGTATTCCAACATTAACTCCCGAATCTGGATAATTAAATCAATTGTATCCCTCGAAGTTTTTTCAATTCCATGAATCATAAACAAAAGCCATTCCTCCCAATTTTCATTGTCTCTGAGTTGTTGTAACAATCTGTAATAATCTGATTTATGTTGAATGATATAGTTGCTTAAGTATAAAATTGGGAGATTTTGTAATTTTTCAATAATTAGATAAAGTATGTTTATAATTCTTCCTGTTCGTCCATTTCCATCATAAAACGGGTGGATACTTTCAAACTGGTAATGGATAATTGCCATTTTAATAATTGGGTCACAATCGCACATTGAAGGGTCATTAATAAATTTTTCGAGGTTTACCATCAATTTGTTTATTTCATTAATGTCTTGCGGCGGAGTATAAACGGTTTCTCCTGTTGATGAATTTTTCAAAGCAGTTCCGGGTAATTTTCGAAAACCAGCGCTGTTTCCTTCCAATTCTTTTTGAATTTCAATAATTATGTTATTTGTGATTAGCCCTTTGGTTTTAACTAATTCAAAACCTTTTTTTAACGCAGAAATATAATTTTGAACTTCTTTTGCATCAAGCGATTTAAAAGATTCGAGGTTTAATTCCGATTTGTACAATTCATCATGGGTTGTAATTATATTTTCAATTGCAGAACTGTCTTTTGCTTCTTGCAGCCCCAAAGTGTTTATCAAGATGATTTGGTTTGGAATTGTCGATGCAATTCCTTTTAATTCTGCCAAAGCTGCATGAGCCGACGGCAAACTTTTAAGAACAGCTTTCGTCTCAATGTCAACAGTCAGCGGCAGTTCTTTTAATTTCCAATTTTCATTTTGATTCATTATGTAAAGATTTCGATGTTTTCTTTACAAATATACTACATTCTGTAAAGAGAATTTAATTTTCTTTACTAAGATTGTTTTTATTGATAATAATTTTCAGTTTTCTATACATGTTGTCATTTTTTCAACTATTTGCAGTAACGTTAAGTATAAGAATAATAGCCAATTGCGTGGCACATTCCTGCCAAGTTACAAGAAAGTTGAAGCGGGTTATACCCCTTGAATTTACTACTATCTCGGTTATTATTTTTATACATTGTTGAACTAAATCCCGCTCCCTCGGGTCATCTTTTTTGACGCATAGGTCGCGTTTTTGTATTTTTATGAGATTCATTCTAACATCATTTATCATGAAAAAAAAGAAATGCTCCCACCCAGGTTGAGCAAGCTATGTTAACGCCAACCTATGGAACCTGGCTTGACAAACAAAATGGATGTCACAGTAAAAGAGTCAGCTCCTGAGCGCTTAAAAAGACTTACCGGCTTCGATGTGTTTTGCTGCCCAAAATGTAACAAAGGCAAGATGATGGAAGTCGGGATATTGCCTCGTATCCGTTCGTCAGGACGGCTACGACACAAACTGAATATAAAACACCACATCAAATAATCGTTCCACCTTAAACTGCCACTTAATGCCGGATGTCCAGGCTATTGGCCAGCACTGAAACTAAAGCCATTACAGTGTAAAAAATAATACCAAAAATGTCACTGAACCCAAAAAAAATCCTTAAAAATCTAAGAACCTTACAATTTCGTTATCACTCGTTTGAAGTCTCACATCCCGCTCTCCAAATAAACCCTATGCAATTACTATAATAAATAATACCAGTCCTTGGTTGGGGATTGGCTGCATTGCGGTGCGCTGAGTTTATCGAAGTGAGCCTGCGTTGCGCTGAGCCAGCCGAAGTGTCGAAATGTAGTTCAACCGGAAGTTCATACTGGGCACTTCGTGCCACATGAACTCTTAATTATTAGCTGCAAGATTTTATATTCACAATGTCTTTATTAATTTTTCAAGCGTTATAGCACTTTTATTTTCTTTTTTAGCTGTTTCTATTGCCAAATTGGTGATTCTCTTTGTTGCTGTTCTGTTTCCCGATTTGTACATAAGATAAGCATAAGCATCTAAATAGGTATAATTCGATTCTTGGTCAGTTACTTCTTTCATCCATTCAATACATTTTCTTATAACATATTGATTGTTAAACTTTTCATAAACCTGCCAACAAAAATGGTTGATATAATCATTATCAAACTCACCTTTATCTTTTATTTTTTTTTAAATTTCAAAAACTTCATCCCATTTGTCTTGAGCTTTCAGATAGTCTTTTTCATATTCGGGAAGAATATCACCAACCCATTTTAAACAGTACTATGAAGACCGAAATTACCATCTGGTAATCATGCGGAAGAAAAATGACAGCAACCAGATTGATATCTTCACCCAAGACACCTATGCGTATAGGGCAATTTTAACCAATGACTGGGAAAGTACTGAAAAAGAAGTAATTGAATATTACAACAATAGAGGTGCGAGTGAAAAGATCTTCGATGTGATGAACAATGATTTTGGATGGAAGCACCTGCCATTTTCGTTTTTGAACGAAAACAACGCCCTTATGATCATTACTTCCATCATAAAAAACTTTTATAATTTTTATGTGGACAAACTTTCCTGCATATTTGAAAAGATCAAACCAACTACACGGTTCAAGCGGTTTGTATTCCTGCTTGCCACAGTAGCTGGAAAATGGGTATACCAGACAAGGCAATGGGTGTTAAAATTATATACAGACCAACCTTATGACAAATTATTGACCTGATAGGAACTGTCCAAACTTGGCTTCATGGGAGAAGTCTGCCCAAATAATAATTTTCAAAACATATATATAGCTGATTAATAACGCATTATAAAATTTTGTGAAAAACCAAAAAAGGTATTTGAGCCAACTTCGGACACCTACCTCAAGACCCTGTGCCTGAAAGGGGATTTTGTCTAAAGTGTTGGCATTTCTTTGCGTGAAACCTGAAAAAATATTTGGGAATAGTCATCCTGGTGACACACGATTCCCTAACAGCCGATTTTAATAGATGCTTGCGGATTTAAGGACTTTCAAAAAAATAAATTATGCAGAAAAAGTTAATCGTCATTATCAGATTTACCTTCATTATAGCAGTAGCAACTCTTGTGCTTTTTTCAAGTTGTTCGAAAGAGAACAAAACAACAGCTGAAACATAAGTTGCACAAGAGGCTACGGCGATAAAGTCAGAAATAGTAAATGCAGCTACATTTACCATTAATTGTCCAGGTACGTGCGAGAACAATGAAATAATAGCCAAGGCTGGGTAATATACCTGATGGCATCATTTGCTGAACCAGTTCAAACTTGAAGCGAAGAATTAACTAAATTCCCCATGAAGAATTACAACGTCACTATCTACATCTGTCTTTTACATATGCTCAGCCGATAAAGGGTAATCTCATTTTCTATCGTTTCCCTGGCGTTCTATCATCCATCCGGGATATTCAGGCTCGAGTTTACTTACTTCATTCAGTTTGTCCATTTCATCGGAAGATAATTCCACATTTACAGATTTAAGGTTGTCAGCAAGTTGATCGGGCTTTTTGGCACCCACGATTACCGAAGTGACCACCGGCTGATGCAAAAGCCAGGCAAGTGCAATTTGAGCAACAGTAGCCTGTTTGGAATCTGCAATCTGCTGCATCACATCAATTATATCATAAGCCTTCTCCTTATTAACTGGTGGAAAATCGTAATTTACGCGGCGACCTTCTTTGGTTTCAGCGGTTCGACTGTATTTACCACTTAACAAACCACCGGCTAAGGGGCTCCAAACCATCAGACCCATTTTCTGATCCAGCAACATGGGTACAATTTCGCGTTCCAAATCGCGCCCAGCAATAGTGTAGTAGGCCTGAAGAGAGACAAATTTGCTCAGGTGATTTAGACTGGAAATTCCCAATGCTTTCATAATCTGCCAGGCTGCCAGATTGCTGCATCCTATATATCTCACTTTTCCAGTCTGTACCAGTGAATCAAGTGCTTCGAGTGTCTCTTCCATTGGCGTAAGCGGATCAAAGCCATGAATCTGATAAAGATCAATATAATCCGTATTAAGCCGCTCAAGACTTTCGTGAGCCTGTTGTAAAATATGCTTCCGGCTGAGACCTGTATGATTGGGTCCTTCGCCCATAGCTCCTCTGACTTTGGTTGCTAGAACCAGGTCGTCGCGCTTAAGACCCAAATCACGGATGGCTTGTCCGGTCATCTTTTCACTCAGCCCCTCACTGTAAACATTGGCCGTATCAATGAAATTAATTCCGTTTTCAACAGCCTTTTTTACCAGATCAGTGGCCTGATCCTGTGGCAATGCACCAATAGCTGTCCACATGCCTTGCCCCCCAAACGTCATGGTTCCCAGACAAAGTTCTGAAACTTTTAATCCTGTGTTTCCTAACAAGTTGTACTTCATGGTTTTAATTTTAGTGTTTAACATTCCTTTTAATTAGGAGAAAAGTTTATCCTTATTGTTAAATAACAGACACAAAAACTCATTGTTCATTGCCAAAGCAATAAAATATGTAACGCAAAATACAGCAGTTCGATTTTTTTTTAAGACCGAATATCAAAATAACATCAGGACAAAACGGGCAATTGAGCAAATATTCCGATCATTGGAGAGGTTGTGAACCTGGCTTTTAAAAAACAAAAATTTTGAGATTAGTCTGCTCAACAGGTTATAGCCACTTGTAACAGAATAATTTAGGGATATAATATGGTTTCTGACGAAAAAATCTGGGGTTTTGTGATATACCATTTGATAAAACTAAAAAACCGAAGTTGAAGGATTATTTGACGAATAAAACAGCTCGCACTTAATTGGGTAAGCAGTCCGACAGTTAAGACCAGAAGGAGCAAACCTCTTCTACTGCCCGTCATACAAATCACCTAAACAGCCGTCCGCAGGTCTTAGGGAAACAACGAGTTTTTGTCGTTGTTGACGGAAAATTGCTGATTACAGCTACAGATCGGCCACCCATTCGGATTTAACTCCAAGCAAATGCCCTGCTTTAAGAAATCCCTCAACGAATTAGGCTTTTACGCCAGCCTTCAGGCTTTTCAAAATCTATTAAAAACAATAGAACAGTCGGTTACGTAAAACCCATCTATTTTTGTAAACTTTTGGTAAATGTCGTCGTATTTAAAGTAGTTAGAGCATGTTTAAAAAAATTCAACATTTTGTTTATGAGATAATTATGCGTTTACTTGTGGAGTTAAATGCAAACAATATGCAAAAAAACTCCACTAACAAAATGGAATCACAGTCAAATTAATGTTTAATTTTGGCTTTGAATTTATGCGTGTTTGCAATAGTGCAAATACTCCGGTTTAGCCGGCACATTATGGCCAGGATATGCAATTTGAATTACTTACATTTCATAAACTTTGCAACTACTGGAGAAGAAAGTGCTATGGCGCGCCAAACATTTTGAATACCGGCATTTGAGTGCAACCCTGAAAAGCAAAAGAACTATTATTTGAACTTAATGAAAACAATAAAATAAATTGAAATATATAACAAAAACAGTTTGGATTTTATCATTGGTCAGTCTTTTTACTGACATTGCAAGCGAAATGCTATATCCGATTATGCCCATTTATTTAAAAAAAATAGGATTCTCAATTGTCCTAATAGGAATACTTGAAGGTGTAGCCGAAGCAACAGCAGGACTCAGTAAAGGCTACTTTGGGAAACTTTCCGACATTTCGGGCAAACGAGTTCCTTTTGTACAGATTGGTTATGCATGCAGTGCTATTTCGAAACCAATGATGGCAATTTTTATTTTTCCTATTTGGATATTTTTTGCACGCACGATCGACCGTTTCGGCAAAGGAATTCGGACAGGGGCAAGAGATGCCATTCTGTCTGAAGAAGCAACACCGCAAACAAAGGGTAAAATCTTTGGATTTCACCGTTCGATGGATACTTTAGGTGCAGTTATAGGGCCTTCATTGGCTTTGCTCTATTTGTTTTATTTCCCTGAAGATTATAAAACACTATTTTTTATAGCATTTGCTCCCGGACTATTGGCAGTGCTATCATCATTTTACCTTAAGGATAAAAATACAGCTAAGCAAAGTTTAAAAGTAAAAACACCTTTCTTTTCATTCTTAAAATACTGGAAGCTAAGTTCATCTGAATACAGAAAAGTTGTAATTGGACTTTTGGTTTTTACATTATTCAATAGTTCAGATGTTTTTCTTTTACTCCAGGCAAAGCAAGCAGGGCTTAATGATACAATGGTAATAGGAGTTTATATTTTCTACAATCTTATCTACGCGCTGTTTGCCTTTCCACTTGGCATTTTAGCCGATAAGGTTGGGCTTAAAACAATTTTCATAATTGGTCTTGCTTTATTTGCATTGGTTTATTTCGGCATGTCAATGAATACTAACCTGTATTTCTTTTTTGGATTGTTTTTCCTTTATGGGATTTATGCCGCTGCAACAGAAGGAATTTCAAAAGCCTGGATTTCAAATATTACACTTAAAAAAGATACTGCAACTGCAATTGGAACATATACCGGATTGCAAAGTATTTGTACTATGATAGCAAGTTCACTAACAGGATTTATTTGGTTTTGGTTAGGGTCAAAAATAGCATTTTTAATGACTGCTTTTGTTACTTTAATCGTGATGGTTTATTTTATGACAATTCCGAAGCCTAATACTTTTAAATATGAGATTAAATAGAGCCTGCCTATAAAGTCAGGTGTTTGAACTATAATGTTCGGCTTCAGTCCTGCCTGTTCGGCAGATAGGATACAGGCCTGCAGCCTAACAGTACATCATTGCAAAATCAAAACACGTGAATGCAATGCCTTGACACAAATAAGCAATGGCTACCTATAATGTATTTCTAAATAAAACGAAAGTAAAAGCACCAAACATATCTGCAAAGGCGTTAATCAATAAAACATTTGTGAAAAACCAAGCGTCACGAAGCTTAATCTGTAACCGTAGCAGAGCCGCTGATTTTGGCAGGCATTGCATTTTCTTCCGGCAAGGAAAATGATTTAGCAACTACCTCAACTTAGGCAGCAAAAATATCCTGACTGGTTTGCAACCAATCTTTCATAAAAATCTCAAAGCAAAGGAAGTAAATCCACTAACAAACTTAAACAGGTAAAATGGCATAAACCCAGTCGTAAATTCCTAAACTTTTCAACACTCACCCCCCAATATTACTAAACTGATTTATCTGATTAACAGAACCACAGGAAGGTTTATTTTGGATGGCCTGTCGGTAGGCTTTTTCTACTCCAAGTTCGCGCACGTTATAACTCAGATCGGTAAACAGGCAGGGTTTCAGGTCGCCGTTGGCAGTAAGACGCATGCGGTTGCAGCTGGCACAATGTCCGCCATCGCCGCCTTCGACAACAGAAAACTGTCCTGTTTCAAGGTTCATTTCTTTGATAAAACGCACTTGCAAACCATTGGCATCAGCAAAGGCCTTTACTGCCTTGGCATCTATTTCATTATGATTATTTTTGATTACGCAATTAAGCTTGATGGGCATTAAACCGGCTTCTTGTGCGGCTGCTATTCCTTTAAAAACATCTTCTACATTGCCCAGTCGCGTGATCCATTTGAATTTTTCCGGATCAACAGTATCGAGGCTGATATTCACCCGTTTTAAACCTGCATCGGCCAGCTGTTGAGCAAATCTCGGCAACAAAATACCATTGGTTGTCATGCCAAAATCTTTCAGGCCAGGCAGTTTGGCAAGCTGTGCCACCAACCCCACGATTCCTTTGCGCACCAAAGGTTCTCCGCCTGTGATGCGTATTTTGTTTACCCCATAAGCCAAAGCAAAACCTGCTACCTCTCGAATTTCTTCGAAACTCAGAATCTTTTCATGTGGAAGCGGCTTCACACCCTCTTCGGGCATGCAGTAGCGGCAACGCAGGTTACAGCGGTCAGTTACTGAAATCCGCAGGTAAGTGATCTTCCGGTTAAATGAATCGTACATGTACCTTTTCTCCTTTGAGCATTTCGGTTGTTCCAACGGGAATTTCAAAAAGTACGTTGGCAGCCGAAAGCGCATTGATATGTGCCGAGCCATGATATCCAACCGGATTCACACCATTTTCATTCAGGATGGCCGGAATAAAAGCCAGACGCACCGACCGTTTTCGTTTGTAATCCACAGCCAGCGGAAATTCAAAACGTTTGGCAGTGTATGCGTAACCCATCAACCGGTAAATCATGGGTTTGGCAAGCAACTCAAAAATATTAAAAGAGGAAATCGGATTACCCGGCAATGCCATCACAAACTTATCTCCCGATCGTCCGAAAACAGTGGGTTTACCGGGCTGCACGGAAATGGTCCGGAACTTGATATCAAACTGTAGCTTTTGCAAAACCGCCGGAATAAAATCAAACTCGCCCATCGAAATCCCTCCCGAGAGCAGGATTACATCCGACCAATGGTAGGCTTCACGAATCATGCGTTCTGAATCTTCAGCAGTGTCAGGAATAATTCCGCCATAACGCACCTCACAGCCCATGCGACTGGCCTGATTGACTAGCTGAATCCCGTTGCTGTTGCGTATTTTACCTTGTTCGGGTTGTTGTTCGGGCTCTACCAATTCGTCACCTGTGCTGAAAACCGCGACACGGGCTTTTCTGTAAACGATTATTTTTGTGGCACCTACAGCAGCCATCACAGCCTGATGCTGCGGAGCGATTAAGGTATTGGATTGCAGCACAAGTTCACCTGTTTTGATGTCTTCGGCCTTGTAGGCAATATTATTTTTAGTTTTTAGATTCAGGATTTTGACTCGTCCATCCGCCAATAGCTCTGTTTGCTCAACCATCACTACGCAATCAGCACCCTTCGGCAACATGGCACCTGTCATGATTTTAGCACATTTACCTTCCGCAACAGTCCTTTGCGAAACCTTGCCGGCAGCAATTGTTTCAATAACTTCAAGAGGTTCTTCCAGATCGACTCTGCGACAGGCAAACCCATCGACGGCGGCTTTATTAAAGGGAGGCATATTGATATCACTGTAAACATTTTGAGCCAAAACACGTCCATAACTATCTCTAAGGTGAATAAGCTCTGTATCCAGTTCTGGGATTTCTTTTGTTGTGTGATTGAGTGCTTCCTGGAATGTGATCATGAACTTTTTTTGCAAAAATACATCAAATCCAAAAACCTATGATTTGTGGAAAAGCTATGGTTAACAGAAAACCAAAGCAACTGACACTAGTTTTTGATTAATTTGCCAAAAGCAACACCATCTGAATTACTTAGCCTTAAAATATAAACTCCACGTTGAAAATCAGCAATATTTAATCTAAAAACGTTTGTTGCTGGTAAAACCTGTTGTTGTTTAATCTTTATTCCAGATAAAGTGAATACATTCAGGTTAACCGATTTGCCCATTTGTGATGGTATTTCAATAAACACCACATTATTTGCAGGATTTGGTGAAATCTTTAATTTCTGAAAAAAATCCAATGATGGAAAACCAGGTAACACTTCAGCCATTCCATTGAAAAAATCAAGGCCGCCGCTGTAATTTCCTACGATCAACCCATGCTTTCCTGCCTCGTTTGGCGGGAGCACTTCCACTGAAGTACGCATTCCACGGTCACTTTTTGAAGCCGGAAAACCAAATAACTCCTCAAAACGGCCTGAAGCCTGAAATATTCCCTCCAGATTGCCGTCAATATCCTCAAATAGATAAAGCTTGCCCTGCTCCGAACCCACCAACAGCATGGTTTCATCCTCAGCAGTCCTGAAAAACTTAGGGGTGCTGTAGCCATCATACGAAAGGTTGAAATCAGTGACATTAACTTCGCCCAGAAAGTCAGTAACCAAATTAAATATCAGACCAATCGTTGTTTCGCTGCCTCTGAAGAAACTGATGGTTCCATTTTTCTTTCCAACAATCAGATCCAATACGCCATCCCTGTCGAGGTCGAAAAGCTGAGGAGCTGAATAACTGCCCACATCAATCTGTAGAAAGCTTTCTGCTGCTTCCGCAAAAACCCCGTTAGCCTGTTGCTGCATATAAATCAGGGTTCCAAGCTCATTGCCTATCAGCAAATCTGTAAGGCCGTCATCGTTCAAATCAGCTGCAGCCGGCACCAGGCCTTTCAGATTGTGCGAAAAAAGCCCTCCCAAATCCGGCCCGGCTAGTTCGTAAACCGTATTTTCAGCTGATCCAACTTGTCGGAAATACTGAATTTGAGATTGCTGTCGCGAAAATAAAGTGCCGTCCACATACCACGAAAACTGATAACTTCCCCAGTTGCCCACCAGCAAGTCATTCAGGCTGTCGCCATCCAAATCAGCCAATAATGGATAAGCTCCCGAGCCAAAATCCAGCATTTCTTCCTGCAAAAAATCTTTTTGAAGCAGGCTGAAATCGGGTTCGTTTTCTGTGCCTTCATTCAGGTAAAGCCAAATGCTATTCACGTTTTCCGTCACTTCGTAATTAGGATCAAAGGGCGAAACCAACATATCTGACAAACCGTCATTGTTGATATCTGTAAAATAAGGCAATGGCATCGAAAATAACCTCACGGGAGTACTATAAGCAGGAAACGCTGTATCCTGATGGATCATAAAAGCCTGATCCACAGTTCCGCCATTGGTAAACATCGAAATACCCGGATAATCCACATCGGCGAGCATCAGTTCGGGCAGGCCGTCGTTGTTAAGGTCTTTCACACCAAAAGTTGCCCCACGATGCCGGTTTGTCCTTCCCTGTGCTAAACTACTCTGCTTGAACAAACAAGTGTCAAGATACATCTCATTGTTTTCCTCATTTTCGGCCACACGCCCCCAGCAAAAATCTGTTCTTTCATAAATAAGTGAATCAGCATGCCCGTAAAACTCTATCGAGCGATTGGTATGCAATTCGATGAAAGTACCTAACGACCAAAAACTTAACAAATCGAGATCACCATCTTTATCCACATCATAAAGGGCAGGATAATCCGCATTGGTAGCCAGAATATTTACATAACCTTCCCCTTGTAACGAAGTAAGATAGGGGCTCACAACTAGCTCAAATTGTGGAGGATAAGTCCCTAAATGACGATAAACTTTAATACCTGCCCATCCCTGCGAATAGGTAAAAATATCTTCAAAACCATCTCCATTGTAATCTGTGAATATCACCCATTCATTAAACTCCGGGAAAAAGTCTGTATATTCGGGTGCAGCCACAAAGTCAATCTCTCCCTCAATGCCTTTGTTAAGGTATGTCAACAAGCGATTTCCCCGTCTATCAAAGACCAGCAAATCCTGCATCCCATCACCATCCAGATCCATACGGCCAAACTGACAGGCATCCAATCCGCCAGCCCAGGGATTCGGCAATTCATCTCCCATTTGATTTTTAATACTAAACTGGGCAAAAAGTGAAGTAGAAATTGAAAAAGTTAGCAACAGGAAAAGCAAAAAGTCAATTCGTCTCATTTTGTTTTAATTTGAAAATCAAAATTAATCATAAAACATGAATTGGTTTTGGTTGCATGACGCTCATCACCAGAAAAATCAATAATTTCGCAGCAAAGCACATGAAAATGCACCGAATATTGATTATTGATGATGAACAGAGCATCCGCCGCACCCTGCGTGAGATTCTGGAATATGAAAAATATCAGGTAGAAGACGCCGAGACCGGCATGGAAGGTCTTCAAAAAATCAGCGAACAGGATTTTGATGTGATCCTTTGCGATATCAAAATGCCTGAGATGGATGGCATCGAAACGTTGGAAGCCATTAAGCAAATCACCGACTGCCCTGTTATTATGATATCCGGACATGGCACGATAGAAACTGCCGTAGAGGCAATCAAAAAAGGCGCCTACGACTATATCGCAAAACCACCGGATTTGAATCGTTTGCTCATCACCATTAAAAACGCCCTGGACAAATCGCAGCTCATCACCGAAGCAAAGGCTTTGAAGAAAGCTGTAAGTAAGCATAACCAGATGATAGGTCAATCTGCCCCGATGGACGAGATTCGTGAGATGATTCAAAAGGTAGCTCCCACCGCTGCCAGGGTGCTGATCAGTGGCGAAAACGGAACAGGCAAAGAGCTGGTTGCACGGCAGCTGCACGAGCTAAGCAGCCGTTCCCACGCCCCATTTATCGAAGTGAATTGTGCCGCCATCCCCTCCGAATTGATCGAAAGTCAGCTGTTCGGACACGAAAAAGGTGCTTTCACCTCCGCCATCAAACAACGTAAAGGAGATTTTGAACTGGCACATGGTGGCACCCTCTTTCTGGATGAGATTGGCGATATGAGTCTTTCGGCACAAGCTAAAGTATTGAGGGCTTTGCAGGAAAATAAAATCACACGCGTTGGAGGCGAAAAAGAAATCCCTGTTGATGTAAGAATCATCGCTGCCACCAACAAAAACCTCAAAGAAGAAATAAATAAGGGTCGTTTCCGTGAAGACCTTTATCACCGTATAAGTGTGATCGTTATTCACGTTCCGCCATTGCGGGAGCGATTAGATGATATTCCACTTCTTGTGCAGCATTTTGTTGAGTTGAGCTGTGCCAAAATGGGTAAACCTCTGCCTGAATTTACTGAAGAAGCCATGGCCGAAATGCAGCAATACCAATGGACTGGCAATATCAGAGAGCTAAACAATGCCGTGGAACGGCTGGTAATATTAGGCGGTTCACCAATCACTGAAAAAACGGTAAAACAATTTGCCCGTCCACTAAATAATTGACAAAGGATAGAATAATGACTATCTTTGCCGCCCTTTTCGGCTCAATTTTTGCGGAAAAGGTTCTGATAATCATTTTGGGGCTGACCGGTTTTGACAGCAAGATGAATGGTTATGTAAGCATGCCGAGCCTTGCGATGACGCTCGTAAATCTTGATCGCACAACACAATTGGCGAAACTAACTACGCTCTCGCAGCGTAATCGAAGACTAGTAGATTACTGCTTCATCCCGACACAAGGTGCTGGGACGAGACATCCCGCAGGTGGACACGCCTGATTCCGGCCTGATCACGGGGTGCTAATCAAACTCAGGATAGTCTTGCAATTGCTTCGCTTGCAAGGCGAAACAACAGAAGCTAAGTGGTTGATCAGGAGGTCTGTATCCTTACTACCAACGAAAACCAAGAGCAGACTAAGCATGTAGAAAGCTTAATAATTCCTTGTTTGGACGAGGGTTCGACTCCCTCCAGCTCCACAAAAACAGCAAGAGCAAGAGTAGTGAGCATACAGGAAATCCCTCTTGCTCTTTACTCACACTCACACTTCTTCAATTGACTCAATACACTTGATTAAACGTTTGCTAATTATAAATATTAACTGACTTGGATTATGTTTGATTTTGAAAAACTTGATGTTTATCAAAAAGCTAAACAGCTCAATAAAAAAGTCTATTTATTTTTAAAATCTATAAAATTAGATAGAACTACTAATGATCAGTTGAGAAGAGCATCATTCAGCATAATGCTCAATATTGCCGAAGGTTCCGGAAGATACTCAAAAGCAGATAAGCGAAACTTTTATGTGATTGCACGTGGCTCCGTCTTCGAATGTGTGGCTATTTTCGATTATCTAAAAGATATTCAGGCAATAGATCAGGACACCTTCATCGCTCTTTACAATGATCTTGACGAGCTATCCAGAATGCTGTTTTCGATGGCAAAAAATCTGAGTCAGAAATAATCCAAAAACAGCAAGAGCAAGAGTAGTGAGCATACAGGAAATCCCTCTTGCTCTTTGCTCACACACACCCTTCTTCAACAGATTATCCCTCTTGCTCTTTGCTCACACTCACCCTTCTTCAACAGATTATCCCTCTTGCTCTTTGCTCACACTCACCCTTCTTCAACAGATTATCCCTCTTG
>JACCQN010000047.1 GCA_015709215.1 Bacteroidales bacterium | reverse complement strand
AAATTTGCGTATTTTTTTGTTTTTTGGGTGGCATTTTTAACAAGTTGGGTTAAAAGTTGGCGTACCATGCATTTTTCTGTGCGTAATAAACCGATCAATAACTTGTTTTAAATCCTCTATATCAATAGGTTTCATTAAATAATCAAAGGCCCCGTAGGTTTTGGCTTTCTCTTCATAGCGGCCGTAAGCTGTGATGAAAATTACATCAAACTTACGAATAGGAAAACGCTCCAACAAATCAAAACCATTACCGCGGGGCATATCGATATCCAAAAAAATAAGATCGGGCTTATGCTTTTTTATGCTATCCCAGGCCTGATCAATTACAGGAACTTTGTCAACAACGGTTATGCTGTCATCGCAAAACTCTTGAAGAATAATTTCGAGTGAAATTATTGAATCAGGTTCATCATCGATTAGAATTACTTTGAAAGGCTCCATGAGAAAGTGATTTTAAAAAGTTAGGAAAATGAACGATAACCTCTGTTCCAGAGCAACTTCCATCAGCCGCTTTTAAGTCGTTGTAAGAAATAGAGATGTTGGTTTTTTCTTGTGTATTAATCAGGGCAATACGGCGCTTAATGATTGCCAGGCCAAGAGATTTACGCTGATCGGTCTTCGACAAATTTTGTAATTTTTCAGCCTCCTCTCTGCCAATTCCATTATCACGAATACTCACAACCAAATCATTTTGAGCTTTGCGATAAAAATGTATTTTAATTTCACCATGCCTGTCGCTGTGCATCAAACCATGCCATATAGCATTTTCTACGATTGGCTGAATGATAAAAACCGGTATTAAAACCTGCTCCTGTGGAATAGAGGCATCCACTTCGATAGCAAATTGAAATTTATCCTTAAAACGTGCTGATTCCAATTCCAGATAAAGCTTTAATGCATCTATCTCCTTAGCTATTGTCAAGGATTTTTCCTGCGACATATCCAGAATTTTACGCATCAGGGTTGCAAATCGTGTAAGGTAACGACTAGATGCAACTCTATCGTTTTGAAGCACATAGCGGTGTACTGTATTCAGAGAATTAAACAAAAAATGCGGATTCATCTGGTTGATAAGCGCTTCCTGCTGATACCAGTTGATGTCGTAAATTAACTGATTACGTCTTTTCACCACTCTGATTCTCCACAAAAACAAAAATGTTAAAAATGAAATAAGCAATGCCAATACAAGCAAAATAAACCACATTTTAGACCAATAAGGCTGCAAAATCACGATCTCGACCCTTGCTGACTCAGGATTCCATTCTCCTTTGCCATTTTGCACGCTTACTTCGAAAACATAACTACCGGCTGGCAGATAAGGATATTGCGCATTCGTTTTTTGGTTTACAACCCAATTGTCTTCCAGCCCGAGCATCCTGTGCCGATAGGTTTGGTGCCCTGTATTCCTGTAGCTTAAGGCAAAATAATCGAGCTGGATATTATTCTCTGAAAAGGGGAGTTTCAGAACATCTTTCACCGCTCGGCTTTTATTATTTACGTTTATTCCTGTGACATAAATTGGCAAATCTACTGAGGGTTGCCTTAGAGCTCCTCTTGCCAGCCTATGCAATCCGTTGGCCGTTGCAAGGTAAATCTTTTCTGAAGTTACATTAATGCCATTTATTTCGTTGGAATACAAACCATTATCAACGTTGAACGATTGTATGTCAGACGCTTTAACTGCCTTACCACGTTCTATAATACTAATTCCGGAGTTGGTTCCTACATAAATGTACTTTCCAAACACTTCAATTACAGTAATAGCGTTAGATATCATTCCTTTTGGCTGATCAAATTGCAAAACCGTATCGGATGTTAACATTACTAAGCCATTACCTTTTGTTCCAATCAACAGGGTGTCGCCGGCAACAGCAAGTTCCGTAATTCGCTTTCCAAGTAAAGGATGAAGGTTGTGAAGTGGCCGCAGCTCCTGATTATTATATTCCCAAGCACCGTTCAGTGTTGCCAGGTAAATCCGATCATCAATACTTGCAATGTCTTCAACGCGTTCCTTAAAATCCATACTATAACTGGAAAACAAGACTTTATGTTCTTTTAGATCAAATTTCGAAAAACTTGCATGATGCCCTAAAAAAGCATTTCCGTCGGGATGTATGAAAATGTTTTTAACACCTTGAATTAAAGGGGCTTTATTTTTTACAAAAATTGGTTGTTGACCGGTATGTCCTTGCCATTTTATCTGATTCAAATTTTCGGATGTGCCCACCCAAAGCGATGCTGTTTGCAGATCATATTCCAAATCATCAATTAAAAGGTTTCGCGATTCATTCAATTGCGTAATAAAACACTCACCTGATGGGCTAATCCTGGCAATTCTTCCACGATTAAGACCCAACCAGCATGTTCCGTCGGGTTCTGTTTCAATATCAATCACATTTTCAAAATCATATCCTGAGATGCGATTATAAAAATGGCTTTGTAAAACGGGAATATAGAAAACGCCTTTGTTCAGTGTGGTTATCCAGACACCCTTTTCATTATCCATAAAAAAAGAGGATACCGAAAGTCGTTTTAAAAAATTGGCTGGTGTCTGAAACACATCAGCATTCCCGAAATGAAAAATACCGTCAGATACTGTTCCAAGCCACAAATCTCCATTAGAATCCACATACAAGGCCTGAATTTTGCTGGGAAAGCTTTGACTGTTAATCATATTCCCGTTATTATCTACAACATACAGTATATTATTAATTGATAGGAATAAGTGATTATTAGCATAAACGGCTCGCCAAATTGGACTTATTTGCTTTTCCCAACTCTCCGCTACTCTAAAACTGAAGGTATCGGATTTGGCGAGAAACAGCACACTAGTTGAACCCTCAAGAAGGGCATCCTGCTTAAAAATTTTGTTGTTTTCAAGCAGCCTTAATTCATAAAGGTGAGCATTTTCCTTTTGTTTTTTCCATTCAAAATCACCAGCTTCCGTAATTTGCAGTACACCTCTACCCGGAATATTCACCTGCAAAGTTCCGGAATCATCTACATGATAGGTATCAAACATTTTAAAGGAACCTCGATAATCTTTCAACAAACTGTCTAGCAAATTATTATAAGTAAATCTGTAGAGGGTATCGTTGTTAAATTTTGCTAAATGCCCTCTAATGGTATTCACCCAAATATTGCCGGCAGCGTCAAGCTCAAGGTCAAAAACTGTATTTTCGGGCAAACCCACACTTTCGTCATAAACCATAAACCGATAGCCATCAAATCGGGCCAATCCCTGATCGGTCGAAAACCACATATAACCCTTTTTGTCCTGCAGCACATCATACACTTCGGAGGATGGCAAGCCATTCTGATTGGTAAACTGCCTGTAAACAGGATCTTGAGCCATTACAATCTGAACTTGAAACAGCAATATTAAGGCACTAAACAAGCAGTAAAAGCGCATAAGAGGCATTTGCAAACAAATTTACAGTTATTTCGTTTGCTTTGAAAGGAGAAGATTAAAGAAACATCAATAAGCTTACTGCCATCAGCGCCATTCCGGCAATCATTCCATAGATTGAATAATGATGTTCGCCATATTCTTCGGCAGCGGGCAATAATTCATCCAGCGAAATGAAGACCATAATACCGGCGACCATGGCAAAAAGTATCCCAAACATGGTAGGGCTCAGGAAAGGCATCAGCAATAAATATCCAATCAGGGCGCCAACAGGCTCTGCCAGTCCGCTGCTAAAGGAAAGCCAAAATGCTCTTTTGCGACTTCCGGTGGCATAATATACAGGCACCGAAACCGCAATTCCTTCAGGAACATTATGGATGGCAATTGCAACAGCAATAGCAATACCAAGATTGGGATCGGACAAGGCAGCAGTAAAAGTTGCAAGCCCTTCAGGGAAGTTATGAATACCTATTGCCAATGCAGTAAAAACACCCATGCGTGCCAGTTTCTTCTTCGTGGCATCAATTTGATCCATATCCTCTATACGCTTCATTTCATGAGGATTTTCGATGCTGGGAATAAATTTATCGATCAATCCAATGACAAAAATACCGGCAAAAAAAGCCAAAACAGTGTACCAGGAACCTTCACGCAAACCATAAACCTCTGTTAACTCGATTCGGGCTTTGGATAAGATTTCAACAAAGGAAACATAAATCATAACCCCTGCCGAGAACCCAAGCGCCACTGATAAAAAACGGGTATTCGTTCGCTTGGCCAGCAAGGCAATAGCACTACCTATTCCGGTGGACAAACCGGCAAACAAGGTCAAACCAAAAGCGATCAGTACATGCTCGTTTGTTATCATTTGTTGTCGATCCTTTGCTGTTTGTGTTTAGCATAAGCTGCTCTTGTTGCCATTTTTTGCTTCTCGCGTTCTAAAACAAGCGTAGCAATCTCGCCAGCTCTTTCGTCATCTGTTTTTCGCTTCAAAGCTTCGTTAAAATGTATTTCAGAAACATCATGACGATACATGAGCGCACACAAACGCTCAAAATCATGTTCCAGCAAATCGAGTAAAAAAAGTTTTAATCTTGCATGTAACTCATTGTAGCTCAAGTTATTAAGTTGAGCTATTTGACCTGGTTCTATCGGGCTAAGCGTCATAATAAATGGCTTTAAAAGTCAATATTGCTTTGTATGAGTTGCTCTCGCGAATACAATTCAAAAGCAACTAAATTACCGTATCCTGCGATGTTTTCCATATAAACACCATTGTCGAGATCGATGAAATTATAACTATTCGATTGCATTACATGATGCATAAACTCCAGATCAACAGGCACATGCCCGTGAATCACTTTTTTATTTCGGATTTTTTCCCTCTGAACCCTGAATTCGCGGGTCCAGAGCATCGCAAAGGTATCAGTTAACGGATCATCAATATTAAAATTCAAACCAGCATGAACTAAAATATGCTGATCGAGCTCGATGTAATAACGGCCTTTCTTCATCCATGCGATATACAGCTCCGGAATTTCGGAAGCATATTTCACACCGAAGCTTACCAGGGTTTCTTTGCCGCCATGAGACTCCCATATTTTCTGAATTTTCTTTTTCTGTCGCATTCCCAAAAAATGCTTTTTGGTTTGATCCTCCTCCCAGGCTTTGATGCAATAATCCTCGTGATTTCCCCTTAAAAACTGTACCCGAAACTCCTGATTTTCGAGTTGCATGATGTAATCCAAAACACCTTTGCTGTCGGGCCCGCGATCGATAAAATCGCCTAAAAAATAGAGCTCATCAAATTTGTCGGGTTTGATCTGTTTTTCGATCAAGGCCTGAAGCGTTTTCTTGCATCCGTGTATGTCGGGAATTACCCAGCTTTTTTTCATAACACCGTTAGTTGGGGTTGTTTGGGTGGTAAATATACAATTTTCGGACTCCTAAATGATTGAGAAGCCCGAAAATTAAATCAAAATCTTATTTTTTACTTGCCTGCTTGGCCACCTGATCCATCAATTTTTTTATCTCTTCAGGATCTCCAATAAAATAGTCCTTCTGCAGTTGCATATTATCGTCAAATTCAAATACATAAGGAATTCCGGTTGGGATATTAAAAGCGATTATGGCTTCCTCGCTCATCTGTTTTAGGTGCATCACCAATGCCCTCAAACTATTGCCATGAGCGGCAACTAGAATTTCATTATGTTTTTCGAGACTAACTTTGATATCGCTTTCCCAGTAAGGAATCATTCGTTCGATCACTTCCTTGAGCGATTCAGTTAATGGCAGATCTTTAGGGTCAACATCGGCAAAACGCGGATCTTTGGCGGGGTTGCGTGGGTCGTCTTCAGCTAATGGTTTTGGAGGCACATCAAAACTACGACGCCACAGCAACACCTGCTCATCTCCGTATTTTTCGGCAGTTTCGGCTTTATTCAGTCCTTGAAGCTCGCCATAATGTTTTTCGTTCAAGCGCCAGTTTTTTAGCACAGGTATATACATTTGATCCATCTCTTCCAGTACAAGCCAAAGCGTTTTTATCGCCCTTGACAGGTAGGAAGTGTAGGCAATTTTAAAGCGAAATCCTTCTTCTTTGAGCTGTTTGCCGGCTTTCACGGCTTCTTCAATACCTTGAGCCGAAAGTGGCACATCCGTCCATCCAGTGAAGCGATTCTCTTTGTTCCAAGTGCTTTGGCCGTGACGAAGTAAAACAAGTTTTTTCATAATTCCAGTTTTATAATGTTAAATAGACTTCAAATTTTAAGCTAAAATTTCCAGATCGTTTTTAAAAATTGAATTTTTTTAACTATTAAAATAATGCATGCAAATTTAAGCGTTTTAATGCTGATATCCGATGAACAAAATGTAAATTTGTAACATGAAAGCAGTAACAGTTCCAGCATTTTTGAGGATTTTTTATCCATCACTTCTCTGGCAGATGCCCCCTGGAAATCAAACGCTTTACTTTACTTTTGATGATGGCCCTCATCCTCAAATTACACCTAAAGTGCTTGAAATACTTGATAAGTACCAGGCAAAAGCTACATTTTTTTGTGTAGGAGAAAATGTGCAACGTTTTCCGCAAACCTATGCCGAAATTTTGCAACGCGGCCATCGAACCGGCAATCACAGTATGAACCATCTCAACGGTTGGAAAACCAATTTGAATCTTTACTACGAAAACGTGAACGAATGTCGTAATCATATTGATTCAGAGCTTTTCAGACCTCCCTACGGACGTATTACGCCAACGCAAATCCACACCTTAAAAAAAGAATATAAAATTGTGATGTGGTCGGTATTGAGTTATGATTTTGACCCTGAAACCACACCCGAGCAATGTCTGGATTATGTGCTGGAACATGCAGAAGACGGCGCAGTGATCGTATTTCACGATTCAGAAAAATCAGCTCAAAATATGCTATACGCTTTACCAAAAGCACTGGAATATTACAACGAAAAAGGGTTTCGCTTCGAATCACTCTGACAGCTTGTCAGCAGCCTAAACTAACTCTTACAGAGCGATTATCTGCTCACATTGTCTTGTAACTTTTTGGCAAGCTAGTTGTTCTAATAATATACTTAAATCGCAAATTGATTATTTTTGTGCTATGGAAAACGATGATTTCAAAAAAGATATTGAAGAGCTTTTTCGCCTGTTCAACAAATTAATTGAGCGTTATCCGGAAGAAAATATGCCGGGAATAGACAAGGCTCAGTTTGAACAGCTTAAAATGTTTTTGCGCAATTACGAAACCATGAAAGACCAGCTTTCGATGCAGATGATGGGATCGGTGAATGAACCCATGCGTCAGATGCTGCGTATGTTTATCAAACAGATGAAAGAAGAGCTTGGCGAGGATGATTTCCTTACTGAAAATGAACCCGATGAAATTCCCATCTCACGACAGCCTTCTCCATCATTAAAGCAAGATCCAATGGAGAGAATTGCCTATATCGATGCAATGCTTAGCCGGCCAGGGCTCAAAAGTGAAGAAATTGACAGGTTGCTCGACGAAAGGGCACAACTGAGTGAATTATTGAATAAACCTAACAACTAACTGATAATCTGCCGAATGAAAGCAAACTTGAAGAAAAGATGGAAAGATTATTGGGAGAAAAAGGGTTGGTTTTCGAAAGTTAGTGACTTGTTTTTCGTTTTGCTTGTTGTGAGTTTGCTGATTCCTGCAAGCAGAAAAGAAATCAGCGCTTTTGTTTCAGGCATCACAGCGATGAGTCCTGGCACGCTGGATGAAGATAAACAATCAATTTTGAGCAGCACAGCCTTAAATTGGGCAGTTGTGGATGCAAACGGAAAATCATACAGCCTTACTGAATATCAGGCCAAGCCGGTATTTTTAAATTTCTGGGCTACCTGGTGCCCGCCGTGCATAGCCGAAATGCCCGATATTCAGGATTTGTATGACAAATATGGTGATAAAGTTGCATTTTTTCTTGTCACCGATGAATCGCCCCAAAAAGTGGATGCCTTCATGGAAAAAAGAGGTTTTGATTTGCCCGTATTTTATCATCAGTCTGGTGTACCTCAAGAGTTTGCCACACAAAGTATCCCAACTACATTTGTCATTAGTCCGGAGCAAAAAATAGTCATCCGTAAGACCGGAGCAGCCAAATGGAATAGCTCAAGCATGCATCAGTTATTAGACGAAATGATGCGTTAATTCAACAATAAACGAATAAAATTTACAGCACGTATGCAAATTTGTACCTTTGCAACGTTATACAGCAAAAGCTGCCGTAAAAACTAAATTGTCTCAGATGAAAAAAATTGGAATTTTACTGATCTTCGCTCTTTATTTAACAACCGTTCAGGCTCAGATCATTACAGATAAAACGAGTAAAAAGTTTTCGGTGGGTTTTGATTTCTATACCGATATTCTTACAGAAACACCAGTAGATTATGATGCCCGCACCATCAATCAGGGCTTTAATGTATTTGGCACCTATAATTTCCCGCTCGGAAAAAGTGCTCATACCTTTTCACTTGGCGTTGGAATTCGGTCTCAGAATTTTTATTCTAACACCCAAATAAGAGATTTTACAGCGGATACCGTAGAATTTGTGCCCATAACCAATAACTATAAAAGAAGCAAGATCAACCTTGTTTACCTGGATTTTCCGGCAGAATTTCGCTTTCGTTTCAAGAATGCCTGGAAAGTTGGAATAGGCTTTAAATTAGGGGTTATAATAAACAGCAAAGCTAAATACGTAGGAGATATCACGCCTGTTGGGCCGCGCGTATATACTAAGAATAAACGCCTTAATTCACTCGAGAGTTATACTTTTGGCCCCACCTTCCGTATTGGCTATAAATGGATTAACCTGTTTGCCTATTATCAACCCGCAAGGGTTTTCCAGCGCGATCTTGGCCCTGAATTTTATCCGCTTTCGGTAGGTATCACAGTGGTGCCATTCTAAATTTTAGGTAGTGCTGCCAGAAATAGCACAAGATGTATTTCCTTAATTTCCGATCCACAAGAAAAGGTTGAGCACCAATGCCAGGCCAGTTAAAAAACCTATGTACACTTCTATGGGTTTGTGTGCCGAAAGTATTAATCGTGATGTACCGGTAAGTCCGCTTACTAATATTGCCAGGATAAGTAACATTGTAAAGGTGTTAGGTGAAAGTATAGCTAATCCGGCAAAAGCTCCCGTTAATGCACCTACTCCAATCATATGCAGGCTGATTTTCCACCATAGCGTGATAGCAGAGGCAATAACCGCCAGTAAAGTTGCTCCCAACATATAAACATACAAAACGGGAGCTATTTGTAAGGTCTTAAGAATATAATAAGTCAGAAAAAAAAAGATTGCTGTAACCATCAAAGGTGCAATACGTTCCTGTCGCATAGGCATTTGCAAACTACTAATCATCTTAAAACGAAGCATTAGCATGATGATAGAAAGTGGTAACATGAAAGTTGTTAGAAAAATAAGACCTGCCAGCTTCCAAACCACATTATAAGGTATGCGCAGCATAATGAGGTCAACTTGCCAAATCAATCCGAGATAGACCCATATAGGAATGAGCAGGGGATGAAAAAAAACAGAGAACAGCTTTGCAAATTGTTTTTCAAGCGTAATGTGCATGTTTTAAAGTTCTTTACGTAGTCGGGCAACCGGTATATTGAGTTGTTCGCGATATTTGGCCACCGTGCGGCGTGCTATGGGATAGCCTTTTTCTTTGAGTATCGTTGTAAGTTGCTCATCAGTAAGAGGTTTAGATTTATTTTCAGCATCGATGCAATTGTTCAGGATTTTTTTGATCTCTCGCGTTGAAACCTCTTCGCCATCGTCCATTTGCATAGATTCGCTAAAAAAGCTTTTCAAAAGGTAGGTTCCGAAAGGTGTTTGAACATATTTGGAATTAGCAACACGCGAAATCGTTGAAATATCAAGATTCACAATCTCTGCAATATCTTTCAGAATCATTGGCCGGAGCTTGGTTTCGTCTCCTGTGAGGAAATACTCATACTGATAATCCAAAATGGCACGCATTGTAAGGTAAAGTGTGTTTTGTCGCTGTTTGATTGCATCGATAAACCATTTGGCTGAGTCGATTTTCTGTTTCACAAACATCAGTGCATCCTTGTTGCTCTTACTTTTTTTATTCTCCGAATAAGCCTCCAGCATGTCAGCATAAGCTCTACTGACTCTCAATTCCGGAGTATTGCGACTGCTTAGCGTTAGCTCCAGTTTGCCATCGTTATTAAAAATGATGAAATCCGGCATTACATACTGACTTGTGCGGCCGGCGTCACTCATCGAATTGCCGGGTTTGGGATTTAGCTTAAGGATCTCAACAAGGGCATCTTTGAGCGCCTCTTCGCTTATTTCAGCTCTTTTTATGATTTTATCGTAATGCTTTTTAGTGAATTCATTAAAAAACCGATCCACGATCATAATTGCCATCTTAAAATCCTTGTCGGGCTGTTCTTCCTGAAGTCGTCGAAGCTGGATGAGTAAACATTCCTGCAAATTGCGGGCACCAACACCAGGAGGGTCAAAATCCTGAATCACACTTAAAACCTCCAGAAGCTCCTTTTTGTTGGTCTTGATATTGAGGGCAAAAAGTAAATCGTCGGCAAGAGCATCCAAAGACCGATTCAAATAACCGGCATCATCCAGGTTTCCAATGATATACTCTCCTATCTTGTGATCCTTTTCGTTGAGCTTTCGGTAGCCAAGCTGCTGCAATAAAAAATCCTGAAAGCTCTGATGGCTCGAAAAAGGCATTTCATAGCGGTCATCGTCGGCGCTCGAATTGTTGGATGCTAATTTATAGCTGGCAATATCATCATCATCCAGATAATCGTCAAAATCAAATTCGTCATCGGTCGAATCATACTCTTCTTCATCATTAAATTCATCAGTACTGTCATCATCTTCAAAATCGTCCACCTGCTCTTCGGCTTCCAAATCGCCCTCTTCCACTTCAAGTGCCGGATTTTCTTCTATTTCCTGTTTGATGCGTTGTTCCAAAGCCATAGACGGAATCTGCAAGAGCTTCATCAGCAGAATCTGCTGAGGCGAAAGCTTTTGAAGTAATTTCTGCTGTAACCTTTGGTTTAACATATTTTTTGGTTCGTGATGGATTTTAGGCATTAAAGGATGCACCTATTCCTTTGCGAAAGTAAGACAAAAATAAAAATTGCAACTTATTTATCACTATTGATTATCTGCGAATTTTATTATAAGCAGTCAAAAATTTTATCACAGAAAGAAATACCTGCAACTTATTGTTTACAAAACCTACACTTTTAAACGTTAATAAATAAGAATTCTGTGAGTATGTCATACCAGATATAGCAAACTCCTTCAATGTAGGTATCTGATACTAAAGATCACAAAAGAAAGATCACAACAACTACTAAAACTAGATTTTCAACACCTTGAGCCAATTAAGATAAAAGTTTTTGCAAAAAAAGATACAATTTAAATCTCTATTGTCCGATAAATTATAAGGTCGATCCTACGGGACTTTTTCATAACGCGTAACGAACTGTTTACCCATATTTTGTGCTTAACGGGACTGTCCTGCTAGGGACAAAATATGGATAGAATAAAAATTTACCCCTGATTTTTTCAAGTCCAGCAGGGCCGACATTATTCCTGCAATTAAGCGTTTTTATGTGAATTATACCGGACAACAGTGCATTTAAAGCTATCCGGAAGTATGCGCTGTTCTGGCAATAATTTCATTCTGCAAATCAACACCTAGATCATTAAAATAGTCGGAATAGCCGGCCACACGTACAATCAGATCACGGTAAAGTTCTGGATTTTTTTGTGCGTTGCGCAAAGTTTCAGCTTCCACCACATTAAATTGAATGTGATGGCCATCAAGACGGAAATAGGTTCGAATCAACTGAACCAGTTTTTGATAGGCTTCATCGCTGTTAAAAAACTCAGGTGCAAACTTCTGATTAAGTAAAGTACCTCCTGTACGCACATGATCAAGCTTTCCGGCTGATTGCAAAACCGCAACCGGCCCTTTGATATCAGCTCCCTGCACCGGACTAATACCTTCGCTCAGCGGCTGATAAGCCAGTCTTCCATCAGGCGTGGCGCCCGTAACACTCCCAAAATACACATGTGAAGTAGTGGGCAGCAGATTAATCCTGAAAAACCCTTTGCGATTATTGGGTTTTCCATCCACCAAGGTGAAAAAACTCTCAAAAACACGTAAGGCATACTGATCGGCTTCTGAATCGTTATTGCCCCATTTGGGTGTATCATAAATCAGTTTGGAGCGGAGCATTTCATGGCCAACAAAATCCTTCTCAAGGGATTCAATCAACTGATTTGCTGAAACTCCATTCAAGTCAAAAATCCATTTTTTGATTGCGGCAAGACTATCGGTGATACTACCCAGCCCAACACCCTGCACATAAGAAGTGTTGTATCGGGCACCGCCAGCGTTGTAATCTTCGGCATTTTGAACACAATCCGCTATAAAAAGCGAAAGGAAAGGCACGGGCATCCATTCGGCAAAAAGCGATTCGATTTTGCAATTACCTTCCAGTTTGATATGGATAAACCATTCCAGTTGTTGCTCAAATTGCTGATAGAATTCTTCAAAACGCTTACAGGATACCAAGGCTTTTGTTTGAGGTCCAAGCTGTTGCTTTGTGCGTGGATCAAAACCTCCATAAATCGATAATTCCAATACCTTAGTAAGATTAAAATATCCCGATAAGGTGTAGGCTTCCGTACCAAATGCGCCTGTTTCAACACAACCACTGGCACCGCCATTGCGTGCATCTTCTATTGTTTTTCCCTGCCGGAGCAACTGCTGGATAATGGCATCTGTATTGAAAAAAGAAGGCTGTCCAAAACCTGTTTTAGTAATTTGCAGTGCCCGTTTTATAAAATGATCCGGATTCTTTTTGCTAATTTGTACCATTGAGCTGGGTTGCAAGAGTCGCATTTCTTCTATCACGTCCAAAATCAAAAAAACTTAGCTCATTCACTGCATCGGCTCCTTTTTCGGTAAGTCCTCCCAGATTGATCAAAGCAAAATCGGTATAGGTATTGCTTTCAAGAGCTGTAACACCCACTTTTGGCGGAGCCGGATGATTGTTAAACTTAATCCAAAAGGCCTGAAGCAGCTCTTTTGCCCGCTCTTTACTTAAACTTCCAGATGCTGTTTCTCTCTGATAAAATGGCCAGAGGTGCTGATCCAGTCTTCCCGGATTAAAGGAGTCCCAAGGATTGAGCTCCGAAATAATCCCTACATGGATAAACCAATAATGCTGAAGCATCTCGTGAAATGTTTGTGGCGCATGGGCTGGAACCCTTTTGCAAACCGCAATCATATCTTGCAACTCAGCAATTCTTTCAGCATTTGTAGTTTGCCTAAGCTGCAATTCCAGGGCTCTAACATAACGTTCAGCAAAAGCAATCATAGCTTCGGCAGCTATCTGCATGGCTTCCAACTCTTCCCAGTGGCTTTGGGCAATTCCTCCGGCCGCTTTGGATTGTCTCACCTCGTTTATCTCATCAATAATGTCAAGCAAGCCCATGCAGAACAAACGTTTTCCTGCAACTGTATGCCCGGGAGCTCGCTGCTCCTGAAATTCAGTAAACACTCCTGCCTGATAGGCTTTGATCCATTGATCCGACATGGACGCAAAAAGCCTGTCGCGCTGCGTACGGCCTTTCCAAAAAGGAATTATATTATTTTCATAAGCCTCAAAAGTTTCCTTACTTACTTTGAAACTCACTTTTTCGCGTTCATTCAAAGTCTTCAAATCTTCGAGACTATGAAGCGAAATCTCAGGATAAGTTGGTGTGGCTTTTGGAGCTGGGCCGCGCTCACCTACAATGATTTCCTGCTCATGCAAATAGATTTTTTTGTTCATTATCAAATGCCGGAAAGCCTCTGCGCGCTGAATGGCAACAGCATGTTGATTTTCTGGTAGTTGTTGGTAATATTCAGTGATCAGCATAGCGCGTTCGGCCGAGATAGTTGGCACGGCATCAAGGCTGAGTTGTCTGAGGTTTTGAATACTTTTGTTCATTGCTTTTTGGTTTTAGGCACCCAAAGTTACCAGAGGAGCGGAATCATTGAAATATTCTTTTACATATTGCTGTTTATCAATGGGATAGCTTGGTAGATGATTGAGGCTGTACGACAAACCAAGTCGATCGTATTTATTACATGCCGTTTGATGATAGGGCAGGAGATCAATACGCTGAATGTATTTGGCTTGTTTTAATAAATCTCTGATTGCCTGTAAATTTTCAGTGGTATCAGTAATGTCCTTAATCAGCGGGATACGAATGATAAAATCAGTTTTTTGACGAATCAGCCACTTAAAGTTATCCAAAATCAATTGGTTTGATTTTCCGGTAAATTTCCGATGTAAGTCCGCATCCATGATTTTTAAGTCGAACAAAACAAGATCAGCGCTCATTGTAACCTCCTGAAAAACTGATTTATGCACAAATCCTGAAGTATCCAATGCAGTGTGAATACCTGCAAGTCGTGCACCATCAAGAAATGCTTTCACAAAACCTGCCTGCATCAATGGTTCGCCTCCGCTAAGTGTGATACCACCTTTGGAATCTTCATAAAAAAGCCGGTCGGCTTCAGCTCTGTTAAGTGCATGCTGCAAGCTGATAATTTTTCCAATTTCTTCTGTAAAAGGAATTGTTTGTTTTCCCAATCTGCGCGATCCGCTTAGCTTTTGCAAGCCGGGTTGATGACTTTCGGGATTATGACACCAGGCACAACGAAGCGGACAACCTTTAAAGAAAAAGGTTGTGCGGATGCCTGGGCCATCGTGCACCGAAAAACTTCGGATATCGAAAATTATAGCTTTCATGAATTACAGATTGAAAATACGTTGATTTGTTCCGGGTTGAGTAGCTATCAACAAAGCCAGCAGGCAAAGAGGCCTTTGCCATTGTTGTGATACAAATCAGCTTTTACAAAACTGCGCATGATCAAAAGGCTCAATCTGTTAAAGAAGCGAAGGTAGGGAAAATAGCTATTCAAAAAAAATATGAATCAAAAATATTAGTTAGCATTCATTGTAAAAAACCAAACTGAAGACAGTATGACAAAGAATTTTATGCTGCATAAAGACTAATAAAAAAAGTAAATCCAACTCACATTCAGGCACATTTTCGATGTTCCCAATCCCACTCACCAACTTTAAAAAAGGGTTATTTGATTGTTGAAAAGTTTTTATAGTTCATTGATTAAATAAAAGTTCTATTTTTGACAAATATTGTCAAATTAAAATTTTCAAATTGAAGACAACAGGAGAAATACTAAGAGAAAGCAGAGAAAAGAAAGGGTTGCTATTGCGACACGTTTCTGCTCTACTCGACATTGATACAGCAATACTTAGTAAAATAGAACGAGGCGAAAGAAAAGCGACAAGAGAACAAATTAATAAGTTGGCTGAGATTCTTGAAATCAACAAAGAATCCCTGATAGTTCAATATTTAAGTGAGAAAATTCTTTATGAACTTAAAGACGAAGACTTAGGGATTCAAGCACTAAAAGTTGCTGAAAAAACAATTAAATACGGAGTAACAAAAAACAAATAAAATGGCAGAACTATTATCAATTAAAGAAGCAAGCCAATGGGCTAGTGAATATTTGGAAAAAAATGTTACTACTTCCAATATTTCATATCTAATCCAATATGGCAGAATAAAAAAAATAGGAGACAACGGCTCAACACAAGTCATTAAAGAGGAATTAATTGATTATTATAAAGACCAAAAGAAATCACGACAAGAAGAATGGAAAGAACAACTTGGCGAAGATTTAAATTGGGCTTTGTCGTTCGAACAATACAAAGAAGCTGAAACGACAAAACACGTTCACAGACTTCATCCATATAAAGGAAAATTTATTCCTCAATTAGTTGAATATTTCTTAGATAATCATACTGACAAATTCAAGAAGGAAATTTATTTCAAGCCAGGCGACATTGTTTACGACCCATTCTCGGGTAGTGGAACAACGATGGTTCAGGCATGTGAGTTAGGGATTCATGCCGTTGGAAATGACGTTTCTGCTTTCAATGCGCTGATTGGAAATTGTAAGGTTACAAAATATAACCTTGTTGATGTTCAAACTGAAATAAACAGAATTTCTAAGGCATTAAAATTGTTTTTAGCAGACCATAAAACTCTTGAATTTGAAGACCGTCTTTTAAAAGAGTTATATGTTTTCAATAATAAGTATTTTCCAGTTCCCGAATACAAATACAAAGTAAAACGCAAAGAGATTGACGAAAAAACTTATGGTGCAGAAAAGGAAAAGGAGTTTTTACCAGCATTCAATAATCTCGTAAAGGAATATAAAATTAAATTGCGTCAAGATAAAGAAGATTCATTCCTTGACAAATGGTATACTCAACATATCAGGGATGAAATTCGATTTGTGTTTGATGAAATCAAAAAGATTAAGAATACTAACACCAAGAAGATTGTTAGCATTATTCTAAGTCGTACAATTAGAAGTTGCAGAGCAACTACTCATGCAGACTTAGCAACTTTGCTCGAACCAATAACTGCTACATATTACTGTAGTAAACATGGCAAAATTTGTAAACCATTATTTTCAATTCTTAAATGGTGGGAAACATATTCAAAAGACACCGTAAAAAGATTAGCACAATACGATAAACTCAGGAAAGACACATTTCACAATTGCTTAACGGGAGACAGCAGAAGTATTGACCTCTTGGATGGCCTAAAAAAGATTAATCCTGATTTTGCAAAGCTTGTTGAGAAACAAAAAATCAAAGGAATATTTTCATCGCCACCCTATGTTGGTTTAATTGACTATCACGAACAACACGCATATGCTTATGATTTGTTCGGCTTTGAACGAAAAGACGAACTTGAAATCGGTCCACTTTTCAAAGGGCAAGGGAGAGAAGCAAAACAAAGCTACATTCAAGGTCTTAGTGATGTGTTGAATAACGCAAAAAAATATCTCGTTGACGATTATGATATTTTCCTTGTTGCAAACGACAAATACAATATGTATCCAACAATTGCAGAAAATGCCGGAATGAAAATAGTTAATCAATTTAAACGACCAGTATTAAACCGAACTGAAAAAGACAAAGGTGCTTATGCTGAGATAATTTTTCATTTAAAAAGCAAATAATGAGTTTATCTGTTCAAGCAAAGAAGGAAATAAACACCTTAATCGAAGCTGTAGTAAAAAAATACATCAGTAAAGCTGCAAGTAAACCAAAAGCTAATTCAGGCAATCCATTTGTAATGGCATTACTCTAAGACTTTGAGCCTCTTATTCATAGAATACACGGGCTTAAAACTTCTTTGGGAAGTGAAATGGAAAAAATTGCAGAGATAATTGCAATAGATGCTTGGGGAAAGGCAAATATTCAAAGAAAAGTAAAAGTGAATGTTTCTCTTCCTAAAAACGTTTTTCAAACGATTGATTCAATTATCAATAGCTTAAGTAATGCCAAAACTCTTAGCGATTATGAAAAAGAGAAGAAAATGATACTTGATGCTTGTAAGAAACCATCTAAATCAACTGAACAACATACTTATGAATTTGACCTTGTCGTAACAGACCCAAAGAAAAAGCACACATACATCCTTGAAATGAAAGGCCCAGACCCAAATACAACAGAAGTTCCAGGTGCTAAAAAGAGATTACTTGTTGCAATTGCGTGGGCTTACTTCAAAACAAAGTCAGAAAAAATTGACTCTCATTTTGCAATCTATTATAACAACAAGCATCCAAAAGTTTACAAAAATCCCAAAGTGCATTATTACTTTAATCCGGCAGGTGGGACTATTGTTCAAGAAGATTTTTGGAATTTTCTTGGAAAGAATACTCAAACATTCAACTCTTTAACCAAATTATTTGAATCATACGGAAAGACTAACAAAAAGAAAATTTGGGATGGCTTTTCTAAACTAATTAATATAAAATAATGGCTTTAACATAACAACAAATACAGCAAGTAGAAGCAGTTCTACGAAACAGTTTAAGACATAAATTCCAAAATTATAATCCTGAACCAGCAGTAATGCCCTTTCATACAAGGTTACTAGGACAGGATAGAATGGCTTTGTTTTCATTTATTCATTCCTTAAATACAAACTTCGGCACAAGTATTTTTGAGCCAGTGGCTAAAGCATTGGCATTGTCAAGTTTCGCAAGTGCAGAATCACAATAAACTGCTGGTAATCAAATTTCATCAGAAGCACATAGAGTTATCCAAAATATTATGGACGGTCTTGCGATTGCAACCACTTCACCAAATAAAATTGAAGAAGTAAATGCAATTAGAAAGGTTTGTCAGACAGGAGAAATGAAGACAGTTAAGCCAACAAAAGTTGACGTCAAACTAGTTGGACATGATGGAACCATTTACTTGTTTGACATTAAAACAGCTAAACCAAATGCGGGAGGTTTTAAAGAATTTAAGAGAACCCTTTTGGAATGGGTAGCTACAACACTTGCAGCAAACCCAAATGCAAATGTTCAGACAATTATTGCAATTCCTTATAATCCTTATGAGCCACAACCATACAATCGTTGGACAATGCGAGGAATGCTCGACTTGGACAATGAATTAAAGGTTGCAGCTGAATTTTGGGATTTTTTAGGTGGACAAGGAGCATATACAGACTTGCTTGATATTTTTGAAAGAATCGGTTTAGAATTAAGACCCGAAATTGATGCTTATTTTACAAGGTATAACAGACAATAGCCCACGCTTCGTAGTCAAGCACATTTGCAGGTCGCACCAGCCAACACTATGCCCAAAACCTGCAAAAGAGCTTGCCAAACCTTACCCACAGCAAACAAATAGGATTCGTTAAAAATGACAGTAAAATAACAAGATAAATAAACACCAAAACGTTAACAAAGCGCATATTTCATAAGGATTTCATTGGGCATTCAAATATTGTAGCGCTCAAACTTTCGCATCGGTTGACAGGAAAGTGACCCAAATCCGATACAGCTCATTTACTCGACCATTACAAAAACAACCCCTATTTTGATCTCTCAAAAATAGTGATGATTTCGCCCAGAGGTGTGTCGGATGTTATGGTTATCTTTCCTTCCTCATAAACGCCAAGATCATTATAACGCTGATCTCCTTCAAAGCTATAAGTAACTTTTCCGTCTTCTGCCAGCTTCCATAAAGCCTTGTGCGTATTGTTGTTATCGATAATAGTGAGGGTGCTGTCGCTGGTAAACTTCAAAATGGTTTTCTTCTCCCGCTCAGCTACCTGATTGACAGTTCCGGGGTCGGTTTTTTGCTCATCAAAATCTACCTGCACATCTGTAACTTTCCAGGTTCCAATCAATTTTGACTCTGGTGATGATGAACAGGAAGCAATTACAACTAAAATCAGAGCTGCAGTAAATTTCCTTAATAGTGTGATAACATTCATAATGATGCGTCTTTGGCTTATTGTACTATAATTTCCGGCTTTCGTAATGAGCTATCCAAAAGCCGCTACAAAAGTAAAACAAAGACAGACAAAAGACTTGACAAAATGAAAAACTGTAGCCTTTTGCTAAAGAATTTAACCATTTAGATAAACTTTTTAATTTGCACTTTAACAACGGAAGAACAAATCATGAAAGCAGCAATAGAGATTTTCGTCAGAAAAGGTTTTGATAATACATAATGCAGTAAACAGCTTACGAAGGAGGAATAAATAAGGCCTTGCTACATTATTATTTCAGATCGAAGGAAAAGTTTTTTTGAACAGATTTTGCTTAAGTTTTTCAGTCGCTTATTTCCACTTTTTATGGCAAAAGTTGGATGAATTAATTGACCAGAAAACATTCATCCGCTTTTTTGTGCTGTTCTACTTGAATTTCATTCACAAAACACTCATCTTCCACTGTTTAACTTTCATGAGCTGAGTCAATAATCCCGATAGTATCAGGAGTTTGGCAGTTGCCTGGGTTTTCCCATTTACCAAATTGTTGAACAAGACAACACAAGCTGTTACCGAAAAAAAGGATCGTCCCATCGAAACCGACAGTTTGACAATCAACATAATGGCTTTGATTATTTTCCTCATTTTAGCCAAACCCATGATAGAAGGCTTGATTTTTAACCAAAATTTTGAAGTCTGTCAAAACTTTATGGCAAAAAGATCGGATGAAGTAATCGAAACCCTCTTAAATTCCATCAAACTCTAACAGATTAAATGATGGAAAATGATAGCCATGCTGCATTTCTGATTGTTTAGGTTTTGGGATCAAAAGCACAAAATACTGTTCGGTATTTTTGTCGGAAACCATAGCGAATTCTGCCTTAAAACTATACGCTGACAGCGGACAGGCTGCTAACCAAGAGGATAAACTTAAGCAGCGGGAATTGCCAGACAACCGGCAGAAAACCTTTGATTCAAGCTTTCGGGCAGCCGGATATGGTCGGCACGGGTTTCAATATGACGAATGATGATTTTATGCCCTTTGCTATTGCCGGCATCCGATTTCAATACTGGCTTACGTCTGGAAAAGCAATCAAAAAGAACACAATATCATCAGACTGCATACCAGAAATATTGAACTCGCGCAGCAGGATTTTGAACAAAATAATACAGCAGCGGCGCTTTACTAAATGGGAAAAAATCAAACAACACTAAAAGTTACTCGAACAGGGAGAATCCATTATTTCCTCATAAAAAGAGTACATAAAAACAGCTGAAAGCCAAGTCAGATCAGGAACTATCAGGTAGCCAACCTTCGTAATAAAACGCTGAAAATACCTGCAAAGTAGGTACAATCAACTAAGTAATAAACTGCAATTACAATTTGTTGTCAATAAGCTCAAATTCATCACCGGAAATTTTTAATCATATGAAGAGCAATAAAATCTATCTTTGGCTGCTTATGCAGGCCATACTCACATCGTGTCAGCAAGAATCAGAAAAGGCAAATGCTTATGGAAATATTGAAGCCGTGGAAGTAGTTGAATCCAAAGAAACAGTGGGGAAAATCCTGCTTGTAAATGCAGAAGAAGGAAAAACTTACCAAAAGGGAGAACTTACCCGTTTGGTTGATACCACAAGTATGTGGTTGCAAAAACAACAACTCGAAGATCAAAAAGCTGCTATTTTAGGCCTGCTGTTAGCCTTAAAAGCGCAACTGAAGGTTCAGTATCAACAGCTCGAAAACTGCCTGCGTGATCAGGCAAGTATTTATCAGCTTTTTAAAAACATTGCTATAGTTGCCAAAAGAAAAGATGATGTCAAACGAGCTGTTGAGCTGGTAAAAGCACAGCGACAGGCAATCATAGCACATTTTGATGGCATTAAAGAAAAATTGCAAGTGGTTCAGGCACAAATTGTCCAACTCAACAAAAACATCCATAAATCGCATATCGCAAAGCCACTTTATGGCACGGTGCAGGCCAAATATGCTGAAGCAGTTGAAACTGATGCTCCCGGAAAAGCCCTCTACAAAACAGCAGATTTAAGTTTTTTAAAGCTTAAAGTCCCTATTACTGCCAAACAACTTGGTAATTTCGTTTTAAATCAAGAGGTTAAAGTCTTTATTGACGGATCAAACCATACAATCGAGCTTCCGGATAGGATTAGCTGGATTGCTTCTTCAGCAGAATTTATCCTAAAAACCATACAAACCAAAGAAGAGCGTACCGACCTTGTTTATGCCATTAAGCTAAGGGTTGGCAACGACGGCAGGCTGAAAATCGGCATGCCAGACGAAGTCCATTTAATTACTATCTAATTTTTTAATCCTATGACAAACAAGATTTTAACTATTTTGCTAAGTGCAATTTTCAGTATTTCAGCAATCAGCCTTGTGGCTCAAGATAAAGCGGATCGCGTGTTGGGCAAATGGCTCAACGAGGAAGGCGATGCCCATGTAGAAATTACAAAATCTGGCGATGTTTATTCCGGAAAACTAGTGTGGTTGAAATTTCCTACCGATGATAAAACTGGAAAACCTAAACTCGACAAAAAAAATCCTGATGATGCACTTAAATCAAGGCCTGTGCTTGGTCTTGAAATGCTTTCCGGATTCAAATACGACAGCGATGACGATGAGTGGACCGACGGCGAAATCTATGACCCAAAATCAGGAAAAACCTACAGTTCCTTCATGGAATTTGATTCGGACGGCAAACTAAAAATCAGGGGCTATATTGGAATTTCATTAATTGGCCGCACAACTTATTGGACAGCTGTAAAATAGCTTCGGAATGAATCCTGAGATAGTGTAAGCGCCAGCAAATTGGCAAAATTCTATCAAGGCAAAAAAGCCCTTGAAAGTCTCAGTTTTGAGATTGAAAAAGCAGCTTGTTTGGTTTTATCGACTCCATCTGAGCAGGTAAAACCAGCCTTTTAAGGATTTTGAACAGCCGGTTCATTTCCGATAGCGATCATAATATCTGACAGCATTTTAATGCTTTAAAAGTTCTTTATAATGGCAGATAAACGTAAGCCTTCGGCCAAAGGCATCTTGCCGTTGCAAGATTATGTTTTATAGCACTGGGCAGTAACTCTTCAAGTCTGTTAGCCGGATGATCAGCTATTATTGCCAACGTTTCTTTGAGCCTGTCTGCTGCCAGGCAGGCCAGTTGAAGGGTTCAATTTTGTTGATTTTGCATGTGGCAAGGAAAGAGTAGATCATGGTTGCCCGCTGAGCTGCATCATGCGAGCCTTCAAACATATAGTTCTTGCGCCCTTATGCCACTGGTCGGATGCTGTTTTCGGTCAGGTTGTTGTCTATGTTCAAACGGCCATCCTCTGCCTTGGAAAGGGTTACTGTTTCTGTGCTTGCCATGTGGCACATTTACACAAATAAGCTTTTGATTATGTTGTATTTAAGCTGAAGTTTCCAACAGCATTTTGTGGAGAAAAACGTCTGTATTTTTTTGCTTTTTCCAAATAAATACCATTAGTAATCATAACCAGTTGACTGTAGTCCAATTGTTGTTTTTTACTGTTATCTGTTGCTGGTTTTGGAAGATGAAAAGTACCTTTTTCCAGTCTTTTATAAAACAGCACAAAGCCACCGGGTTCCCTACGCAGCAGCTTGATGCGGTTACGGGGTTTATTGACGAAGATAAACAGATCACCACTCATGGGATTTTGACCCAATTTATTGGTCACCAGTCCACAGAGCCCGTCAAAGCTTTTGCGTATATCGGTGGGTTCCTGATACAGGAAATACCTGGCAGAGGTGATTGAAAACATGGCCTTACAGGCTTAGTAGTCCTTTGATGGTGCCCATAGGTGTATTGGCCGGCAGCTGCAGCTCGGTGCCATTGGGATAGCGAATGGTAATGCTTGTAGATTCCATATGGCTGCCAAGCTGTAAAAACGATCCGCTGCTCTCGTGCTGTTCGCGGTGCTTTTGTATCCAATAGCGAAAAGTGAAGAGCTTAATACTATGTGCTTCTGCATAGGTTTTCTGGCTTTGACCACTCTGCTGCCAATCGCTGACAAGCTGTAGCATTTTTTCTCTGCGTTCTTGTATTGTCATATTGCTTTAGTTTTTGAGCGCAAATGTCAGCACCTAATCAATTACTCACAAGATGCCCGTGGCCGAAGGGTTACGTCCGTTTAAAAAACCTCTTTCAGCTTTCATTCCTGCCAGCCAACTGCAGTCAGGCGGGTTTCACTTTTTACCCAGCCAAATTAATAATTAAATCCGTTTTAAGCAAGTTGATTTTTAAAGCGAAACCTGAAGCTGGATTTTTTTTATACCACTTCAGAGTAAAGAAGTTTTTAGTCAGTGCGACAGATGCCAAAATGAAAAGATTAGATTCATGAGCTTCATGACTGTCCACCCACAAAAGGCTGAAACAGTAAACAAAAGCTCGTAAACCACTTTTTCCTATTTATACGATAGGGCATTTAACTGTTGACTTCTCCTTAAAATTCATTCTAATTCACTATTTGTATAGCGATATAATTCCAAAATATCACTGTTTTCAAAGCCTTTGTATTTCACATTGATCTTTTCAATCCATTCCGGCACACTTTGCGTTTCAAATATAAAATTGTCGGAATCAATAATCCGGGAACATTCGATCTTTTCTTTATCAATTTTTCGGATAACCAACAGATTTACAGCATCCTTTATAAACAATGAATCGTTTACTTCACATAAATTATTAACTCTGTGTTCAGTTAAAGAATCTTCGAGATAGAACTTAACAGGAAGACTATGCCAGGGATTATAGGGGTTAGCCCATGAACAAAAAACTAAATTTATGTTATGATCACCATAATTATCATGAATATACTTTGTAATCTCCATCCGGCCAATACCAGCAGATTTTTGTCCCATTGCAATTAGCCCAACTAAATTGATCAAAATAAAGCCTACAATAAGTACAATATTCAAGGACATAATCCACCCCCGTTTCGTAATCAATCTGTTAACTATTGTGTAAGCTTCAATAAGCAAGAGAGGAAAGAAATAAACGATAGGAAAAAGAAAACGTTCCTCTTTATGAGGCACAAAAGAATGAATGAGAACAAAAGGTATAATACACCACAACATCAAGCTATCAGGCTTGAATATCAGGGTAAGGACGATTGATAATAAGAGAGGGATACCCATAAAATAACTGGGATAGCTTAGGAATTTAAAAATATAATAGTGCCAAGGTGAAGTGCCAAATCCATCACCTCCTGATGCTATAACTGATAGCAAATAGTTCCAGGGGGTAGAAACAAACTCGCCATAATACCATGAATCCAATAACACGCCAAAAAATAAAACTGCACAGATAGAGGCAAAGATTTTCAATAAGTACTTCGGTTTTGAATGATCAATAACTATCAGCCATAATACAAAACCAATTATTGCAAAAGCAATTTGAAAACGAAACAAAAAGCTTAGTCCGAGCGTAAATCCTATTAAAAAGGGTTTTAGTTTATGGTTAGAGTTGTTGAGAAAAAGTGCTAACGACAACAGGAACATAAGACCAGACCATGTTTCGGAAGAAAACCGAACACTAATGACCGGAATAAACCACAAAAAATAAGACAGTAAATAATAGGCAGTTTTTACGGATCTATTTTTGATCAAACTTGTAGTGCTACGTACAAAAATAGAAATGACAATTATCGCAAATAATGCTGAAAGTAATCTAAGCACAAATGCCTGATTATAAGGATTATTTAGGTTAAAAATATTACATGCTTTTAATACCACAAAACCAATAACCGGCTGCAAGCTTGGTCTGATCTGTTTATTGAATTCCCAGGCCAACTCATCCGGAGAGTGTGTGCCAAGCTTCAAACCCGCAAACTCAATGATTTGATACTGTTCATCAGCATGGTAAAACCCATGAGAATTAAAAGCAGTGATACTATATACAACCGCCGCTAATATGACAATTAATTTAAAAATATTCTTCTCGGAAATTATAGCACGCTTCATTCTAATCTGTTAAAACACAGCAAATGTACAAAGTTCATGGTCAAAATGACCTCTTTGTTTTTTATCCATTTACTTTTGTGTGGAGTTGTTCATGCTTTTCACTCTTACAAATCACCTGTTCTGTATAGTTTGCTTATGAAAATGCAGGTGATGGCAAATGATAGGAATATCCTATACCACATTATAAGTCAGCAAGTTAATTCTTAATGATTTTTTCATCTACGATTGTTTTAAGTACTCCCTTAAATCCGCAAGCAACCTATAAAATAAGCTGTAAGGGAAAATTGTGAAGCCA
>JACCQN010000102.1 GCA_015709215.1 Bacteroidales bacterium | reverse complement strand
AGACTTGTGGTATTGATACCTTAATTCAATGGGATATTTTTTTTTGAACTGTTCAAAGAATTCTATGACATGTTGAGAAAATAAGGTAAGAAAATGTGATTTTATTGTTTTGCGTAAAGGTAATTGATAATTATCTTTATATGGAATCTTTAACAATTTTATAATGTGAGTAATTTATAAAGCTATTAGCCGTAAAAACCCTATTTTTGCTGAAAATATGACAAGATGGGCTGGGTTTTTACAATCATTATTATACTAATCCTGATAGGGTACTTTTATAATAGGAACGAAACTTCTAACAAGCAAAAGAGAAGTGGCTCAAAAGGTTATGCCAAATGGGTTGGTGGTGGGCTGGGTTGGGCTTTTGGTGGCCCAATAGGAGGCATCTTAGGATTTGCCTTCGGAAAGATGTTCGAAGACATGGAATCTGGTGTATTTTCCCAGGAAGGAATAACACAGCAGGGAGATTTCAAATTAAGTTTACTGGTACTCTCCGCAGCGGTTATGAAAGCTGATGGCAGCGTACGTAAATCAGAACTGGATTTTGTTAGACGGTTTTTTGTGACCAATTTTGGACAGGCCTCTGCTGATCAATCCATACTAATGCTACGCGAGATCATCAAACAAGACATTAATCTACAGGAGGTAAGCCGGCAGGTTGGTCAATTTATGGATTATCCATCTCGCCTTCAGTTGGTGCATTACTTATTTGGAATTGCTCAAGCTGATGGTCAGCTGCCTCCAAATGAAATAAATACAATCAGTACCATAGCTGCTTACATGGGAATTAATCCATCTGATTTTGATGCTATCAAAGCCATGTTTGTAAAGGAGACCAACAGTGCATATAAAATACTTGAAATCCAACCCGAAGCTTCAGATGCTGAAGTGAAAAAGGCTTACCGCGAAATGGCTCTTAAATTTCATCCGGATAAAGTAAGTCATTTGGGAGATGAGGTAAGGAAAGCCGCGGAAGCAAAATTTCAGGAGGTAACCGCAGCCTACGAAAAGATCAAAAAAGAGCGTAACTTAAAATAACTATTGATAAAAACGCCAATTTACTCCGAAGTAAAAACGGGCGTCGCGCATGGGGTAGTGAGGGGTTGTAAAATAGCGATAATCACCAGTTAAGCCAAGCAGATTTGCATATTGCAAATAAATATTTGCCCTTTTTACTTTTAATGCCAGGTAAACATCCAGATAAGGATAATTGCCAATTTTTTCGTCAAATTGCATATAAAATCTTCTCAGAGCCGGCATATATGCATCAGCAAAATAAGCGCTAAACCATCTGATATTAAAACCGGGCTGGATTACAGCAGCATTCTTAAACAAGGACTGCGAAAAACCAAATTTAAGGTTCGCAGCTATCTCTGGCAAATGCATGGCGCTATCAATGTCGGCTTTCTGATAGGAAACAAAACCCTTAACCTCGAATTTACCTTTTTGAAAATCAAATGTTGTTTTAATAGTTCTAATGTTTAAAGTGCCCCCAATTTGTTTAGGGAAAGCATTCTCATTGAGAAACAGATATTTATCAATGCTGGTTTGATTTACAGAAAATGCTAAAAACCAAATTTTATAGGACCCCTCTAATTCGAAAGTGTTTTGTTTTTCAAAACTATTATCCCATCTGAAATGGTTGGATAAAAAACTATTGTAAAACCATGAAGGTGATTGTGAGTAGATATTTAAGCTGAAACTTATTTCACCAAAATCTTTCTTTTTACTTTTGAGGCTTTGAGATGCCTTTGAGTTAAGAACAAAATCACCTGCCTGATGGCCTCCAATTAGCATATTTAAGTGTGCCGAAAGTTTTGTTTTTTCTTTAAGATTCAAATTAAACCCACCAAGAATTCCTAATTGGTCATAATTATAACGATTAACAAATAGCAGGCTGTCATTTGTTCCTTGAAAAAGTTTGTAAGCAGCATGCTCAGCACCGAAATAGAAAAAGAAAAGAGGAATTTTATCAGGCCTTCTATAACTTAAGCTATTCCAAACCAGGCTATTCTTAATCATTTGAGTCGAAATGGAGTCGTTGGTAACCAGAGAATCAAGCAAAGATGAAAAAGGTTGATAAAATTCATTAAGTGGGTTTGGATCTTCATAGAGTTGTTGATTTCGCTGGTAAACTAAAGAGTGTTTTAGGCGTCCTGCTTGAATACGATTACGGGTTTTCCTTATCGAATCAGTTGTTCTGATCTCACGGCCTGAAAGGATGAAATATTGTTCGAAGCCAAATCCAGAAGATTTGATTGTGCTATTGGCTTGCTCTAACCAAACATCTATCACCCTGCGATCAGTTTCGATATTGTTTGTAAAAATGCTGTCTGTTGTTATTCCGCCATTTTCCTGCTGCTCCAATTTGTTTCTAAAGTAGAAAGCACCAACACCATAACGTTCATTTTTT
>JACCQN010000046.1 GCA_015709215.1 Bacteroidales bacterium | reverse complement strand
GAAGCAACCATCTTAAAAATTCTTAGACCGCACTAAATCGGACAAGTCAGGAAAATACAATTCCTCGGTGCCGCAGGTGAAGTAACAGGCAGCAAACATTTGATTACCACCGATCATGGAAAAAAAATCCTTTTGGATTGCGGTTCTTTTCAGGGAAAAGGTCTCGAAACCGATCAGATGAATCGCGAGCTGAACTTTGCCCCCGAAGAGCTGGATCATATCATTCTCACCCATGCTCATATCGACCATTCGGGCCTGATACCATATTACTACAAACAAGGATTCAGGGGATCTGTCATTTGTACGCATGCCACCCGCGATTTGTGTGCTATTATGTTGGCCGATTCCGGATTTATACAGGAACATGATACGCTGTGGTTCAACAAAAAAAGAGCACGCAAAGGATTGCCACCTGTCGAACCTATTTACACCCAAATAGACGCACAACATTGCATGGAGTTGTTTATTGGAGTAGCACCAAACCGTAAATTTCGTATCGATGATAATCTTAAAGTTAAATTTACCAATTCGGGTCACATGCTGGGCAGCGCCGTCGCAACGCTCGAAGTGGACGAAATGGGCCACATGACACGTATTGGTTATACCGGTGATATCGGCCGGCCTGGTAATTATCTTTTGCGCCCGCCGGATGCCTTTCCGCAGTGCGATTATCTGATCACCGAGTCAACCTATGGCGATCGGCTTCATCAGGACAAAAAAGGTGCTGAGGATGAACTGCTTCGTATTGTTAAATATACCTGCGTAGAGAAAAAGGGTAAACTTATCATTCCTTCTTTTGCTATCGGCCGCACACAGGAAGTGGTTTATATGCTGAATAATTTTTATAACGAAGGAAAGCTGCCACGAATTCCCATTTATGTGGATAGTCCGCTGGCGGTTAATGCAACGGATATTTTCAGAATGCATTATGATCAGTTTAATATTGAAGTGCAGCAGGTGATGCAAAATGATGACGATCCTTTTGGATTTGGCACCTTACATTACATTAAAAATGTGAATGACTCCAAAAAACTAAATCAATCAAAAGACCCTTGTGTAATCATTTCGGCTTCGGGCATGATGGAAGCCGGAAGGGTGAAGCATCACCTGGCCAATAATGTTGACAACCCGGCCAACAGTGTATTGGCTGTAGGTTATTGTGCACCCCGAACGCTGGGAGCCAGAATCTTGAGCGGCGAAAAAGACATTTCTATTTTTGGTAATCCACACCATATTAAAGCTGATATTTTTAAAATTGATGCTTTTAGCGGCCATGGCGACTACAAGGAAATGTCGGATTATATGGAATGCCAACAAACCGACAAAATTAAGAAGCTTTTTTTGGTTCATGGGGATGATGAAGCCCGTGAACATTACACCAAAATCCTGAAAAAGAAAGGCTTTAAAAATATTGTACTGCCCGCACATCAGGAAGAATTTGAATTGAAGCCCGTTTGAGAAGATTTTTTTAATGCCGAAATAAACTTTTATCATCACCAAAACGTTCTAGCTGGAATTGTTTTCAATTTGCTGTGAGTGGTTAAAAAGCTTTAAAAATTATCCCTTTAACCGAGCCAAACAGATTAAATGCCTCAAAAAATGTATTTTTGTCCACCATTAAGGAGGCTCAACCTATGATAGCTTTGTACAGAAAGGAAATCAGCAGCTTTCTCAGCTCGCTGATCGGATACTTGGTGATTGCCGTTTTTCTGCTCATCACGGGTTTGTTTTTGTGGGTTTTCCCCAACGAATTTAACCTACTCGATTTTGGCTATGCCAATCTCGACGGGCTGTTCATCCTGGCACCCTTTGTCTTTCTTTTTTTGATCCCGGCTGTCACCATGCGCAGTTTTGCTGATGAAAAGCGTTCTGGCACTATAGAATTGTTACTTACCAAGCCACTCTCCGATTTGCAGCTGATAATGGCTAAATACCTGGCCAGTCTTACGCTTGTTGCCATTGCCCTATTGCCCACGCTGCTTTATTATTTTACTGTTTACAAATTAGGACTACCTCCCGGAAATTTGGATGCCGGCGGAATCTGGGGTTCTTATATCGGACTTTTTTTTCTGGCTGCGGCTTTTGTAGCTATCGGTATGTTTTCGAGCGTATTAACCGACAATCAATTGGTCGCCTTTATCCTTGCGGTATTTGTGAGCGGCTTCATGTACCTGGGATTTGAAATGATTTTCAGTCTGTCGCTTTTTGGACCTATTGATCTGTTTATCCGCAACCTGGGCATCGCATCACACTATAGCTCCATCAGCAGGGGCGTGATCGACAGCCGTGATGTGCTCTACTTTTTAAGTGTGATCGCCTTGTTTTTAAGTCTAACAAAACTAAGTTTGGCAAGCAGAAAATGGTAAAAAACAATTCAAAAAATACTACCAGCTCCTCGCGTGCCAATTCACGTCGCACAGCCTTCGCTGAATTTGGGATAGTGATTGTGCTGATTGTCTTACTCAATGTGATTGGCAGCTTTGTTTTTACGCGTATCGACCTCACAAGCGAAAAGCGATACACCCTTTCCAAAGCCACCCGTGATATCCTTACCCAGCTGGATGATTATGTATATTTCAGGGTGTATCTGGAAGGCGATTTCCCTGCTGGTTTCAAAAAACTGAGACGCGAAACCCGTGAGATGTTGGATGAATTCAGGGCTTACAGTAAGTTTGTGGAATATAAATTTGTTAATCCCTCCGAAAGCTCTGACGAGCAAGAACGTCAGGCAACCTATCAGCTACTGGTCGAAAACGGTCTTAATCCTACTGATCTTCAGGTGAGAACCAATGAAGGCCTAAAGCAGCAACTTATCTTTCCGGGAGCGCTGGTAAATTACCGTGACAAAGAACTTGCCGTCGATTTTCTGGAAACCCAGCTCAATATGACGCCTGAAGCAGCTCTTAATGCTTCTGCTCAAAATCTGGAATATAAACTTGCCGACATCATCAATAAAGTGACGCGTTTGCAACGCCCCGCCATTGCCATCACCGAAGGTCATGGCGAACTGGATGAGGATCAACTGTATGATTTCACGCAAACACTTTTGCAAAACTACCGTGTCGATTTCATCGAAATCAATGGAAAAATCAATGTCTTAACACGCAGATCGGAGCCCGATAAGAATGGCCGATCCGATATCCTGCTGAATTATGATGCCGTGGTTATTGCCAAACCTCAACAGCCATTCGATGAAAAAGACAAGTTTATACTGGATCAATACCTTATGCACGGCGGCAAAATTTTATGGATGATCGATCCGGTGCAGGCAAGTATGGATAGCTTGCAAACTGCAGAATCAACTGTTGGAGTGGATATTGACTTAAACCTGGACGATCAGCTCTTTAAATATGGCGTGAAGCTTAACCGCAACCTGCTGCTCGATTTGAATGCTGCTGCTCTTGGAATAAGAACAGGAGAAACCGGCGGCAGGCCACAAATTGATTTTTTTAGATGGTATTATTTTCCTTTGCTCGAGGCTGCTTCCAGACATCCTATGGTAAAAAATATGAATGCCGTAAAAGCGGAATTTGTCAGCAGTATTGATACCGTGATTCGCGAAGGTGTACATAAAACACCCTTGCTCAAAACCTCTGGATATACCCGTATTGCAGGCACTCCGGCACTCATTTCGCTCACGATGCTGCAAAGCGATCCTGATCCTAGGGTTTATAACCGTAGCGGACAAATCGCTGCCTGGCTGCTCGAAGGACAGTTTCCTTCTCTTTTCGCCAACCGCATGCCACCCGAAATTACTTCCAGCGGCGAAATTGGCTTTAAGGAAGAAAGCAAACCAACAGCCATGATTGTGATTGCTGATGGCGATATGGCACGCAACCAGTTTCATCTGCAACAAGGATATCCCCTACCCTTAGGTTATGATCAATACACCCGTCAAACCTTTGGCAATAAAGCATTTTTACTAAATGCAATAAGCTACCTCGTTGAAGGTGATGGCCTCATCAGCATTCGCTCGCGGGAGCTAAAACTCCGCCTGCTCGATGCCAATAAAGTTAACTCCCGCCGTCTTCAATGGCAGCTCTTTAACACCCTGCTACCCGTTGCATTGATTATCCTGAGCGGTCTGCTTTTTGCCTGGCTCAGAAAAAAACGTTTCACCCGATAAAGCCGAATTAACCCATGAATAAAAGAAATACCCTTTTTATTGTTGTATTGATTTCCCTGATCGTGATAGCCGTTGTGCTGGTTTGGAACAACCGTTACCTTTCGACCCTCGAAGGAGAGTCAGCCGACTTCTCGGTAAGTGACACTTCATCCGTTACTCGTATTTTTCTGGCTGATTTGGACACTAATTCAGTATTGTTGGAGCGTACAGACAAAGGCTGGATCATCAATCAAAAATACAAAGCACACCAACGCAAAATCGATCAGATTCTCTCTACCATGCATCGCCTCAGGGTGCGTAACCCCGTTTCGCTTGCCAGCCACGATAATGTATTAGCTCGCATGGCCAGTAATGGCGTAAAAGTAGAGGTATATCAAAATTCTCACCTGATCAATCTTTTCGACAGGATTAAACTTTTTCCCCGCGAAAAAAGAACCAAGGTATATTATGTTGGTGATGTTACCAAAGACAATTTGGGTACTTATATGCTTCGCGAAGGCGCCGATCAGGCTTTTGTAACCTACCTGCCCGGATTCAGAGGTTTTGTGATGACACGCTATTCACCAATAGAGGACGACTGGCGCGATCACACCATATTTAGCGAAAAACTTGCTGATATTAAGTCTGTTGAACTTGAGTTTAATGAAGAACCCTATATGAGCTTCCGCATTGAGAATGTGGGCAAACACAGCTACAAACTGATTCGTTCTGCTGATCAGTTTGAGGTGGCTGCTTACGATACTTTACGTGTATTGAACTTCCTGACAGCCTTTGATGATGTCCGTTTTGAGGCTCTGCTCACTAATATTTTACCCCGCAAACGACAGGATTCTATCATTAATTCTCCTTTCCTGCACCGGTTCACGCTTGTGACACATCAGGGTGATACCCAGCAACTCACTACATACCGCAAGCTTTTGCAGCTAGATCACCTGGGTATTCCTGCAGATGAAGCCGGAGTGGATAACGATCGCATGTATGGTTTGCTAGATAATGGAAAAGATCTGGTTTTGCTGCAATATTTTACTTTTGATGTGCTGCTCCGACCAATTATTTATTATGAAGAAGGTGGTCCGGCGATGTAATTTTATTGCATCATAAGGTTTTATTAGTCTTTGTTTATGATTTCCGTCCTTAATTATTTTGCTATTCAAGCATATTGGAATCGAGATTTTACGATCACATCATTTCCTTTGACAGTATAAGTTTAAGGCTGGTCTGCATTATTATGTCTTGTTCAGAAAACTCCTGTTGGGGATTGTAAACTTAAAGTAGGGTCTGCTGAAAAAGTCTGTCGTACGTCAGATTCGAGGCGACAAGACGAAGACGTATCCACATACTTCGAGTCGCAGGCAACGAAGAAGATGGCGTGCGACAGGCTAACCAATTCAAAGTAACAGATTTTTTTTTCAATTCAGAAGTGCCTTTATCAATATAGCTGGGTTCAAATACTTCAATTTACTGCAAGGATTTATGTTGATTTCATGTGAAAATCTTGCAGAAGATTCTATTCAATTCCTAGCAACTTAAATTATATTAATGTGTTAGGTGTTTTTCAGCAGACCATAAAGTAAAAACAACCGTAACAGGGTCTAAACATTAACTTAGTGGTTCCGTCATAAACTTATTGCAAAAAATCGGCCCAGGGTTTTCAATAAAAATGAAGAAAAATAGCTAAGAATTTCGTTGCTCCTTCACTTCCCTTAAGCTCAATACATCATAATAATCCTTAGGCCTTCCTGAACTCAACTTAGAGTCAATTAAATCCTCAAAATTTAACACCTTAAATTGTGCTTCTGGTTTAACTTTAATAAATGCTGTTTCGGCTCGCGAATAAGCCTCATCAAAAGAAAGACCAAAATTTAAAGCTGTAATAAGTTCAATTTTAAACACAGGACTAATATGAATACTAATATTCTGTTTTTTGTCAAAAACAGCCTGCGGAAAAGCATCAATTTCATAACCCATTTCTAAAATTACATTTTGTAAGCGCTTAAGGTTATCCTGTGTAGTTTCAATCCAAAAATCAACATCGGCAGAATGCCGCTGAACACCATAAAAATTAACTGCTCCACCACCAACCAGAATCATACGCACATTTTGAGCAGCGGATTCCAGAATAAACTGCTCAATAACTGCATTCAACTCAGCAGCTGAAAGTGGCAATACTTTATTTATCTTCATTTGGATAGATATGAAAATTCTTATCCTCTTTAGCAGGCAAATCCGGATAGAGGTTAAGGTAAAGCACCGACAATTCTATAAAAATCCTGAACCGCTCTTCAGGTGAAAGTGCAAGGATTTGTTTCAGACTCTCAGCCTTCGATTCAGCTTTTGTACTAAAAGTAAGCTTTTGAATGGGCATGGATTGTAGTATTTTACTATCCAAAGATAAGTATTTTTATACTTAATCTTTCACCTGAAAAATGATCTTCCCAAAACTGATTCTTATTTGTGTGATTTTGGTTTGGTGTGCTAAAGTAAAAATTTACCCCTTCATTTCCAAAGATAACCTCATCCAAACCTACATTTTTCTCATCTTTGCCTGTTAAATCACCCCAATGAAAAGCTTCCGAAAACTAACCAAAAAATGGTCTGATTTCACAGATAAAACTGGCATTTCGAAGCTTGTTATCTGGCTTTTTGTGTTGGTGGTGATTGGCACAAACCTGAACAACAACCTCTGGAAACGTGAGCATGGTGTTGTGATTCATGATGTAATCAGTTATTACAGCTATCTTCCTGCTGCCTTTATTTATCACGACCTTAGCTTTAACTTCATTGACAAAGATCCGGCATTTTTTGCCGGAAAGATGTTCAACTACAAAACCTCTGATGACAGGCACTTTCAAAAAATGACTATGGGGCTGGCCATGCTCTACCTGCCTTTCTTTTTGATGGGACATGCCTATGCCTGGATCAGTGGAGCCCCAATGGATGGTTTTTCGCAGCCTTATATGTTTTTCCTGCTTTTTGGGGCGCTCTTTTATGTGACATTGGCGGCATTTACCCTTCGGAAAATATTGCTCCGGCTGGTCAGCGAAAAACTTACTGCCTGGGTACTCTTAGCCATACTTTTTGCCAGCAATCTTTTCTTTTACACCACATTGGAAGCGGCCATGCCGCATGCCTACAATTTTAGCCTGATCGTTTTTTTTATTTCCCTTACGATTGACTGGCATCATAAACCCGGTATCAAAAACACCTTTATTTTAGGTTTAATATACGGCCTCATCAGCCTGATACGCCCTACCAATGCCTTGATTATCATCTTCTTTTTACTTTATGACATAAACAGTTTAAAAGACAGGGTTCTGTTGTTTTTGAATTCGTGGAAACTAATATTGCTAATGGTTTTAGCTGCTTTTCTTGTTGTGCTGCCGCAATTACTTTTCTGGAAATTTAATACCGGCAGCTGGATCTATTATTCGTATGGAAGGGAAGGTTTTTTCTTTGATAATCCGCAAATCTGGCGTGGCTTGTTCAGCTACCGCAAAGGCTGGCTGGTTTATACACCTGTGATGCTTTTTGCGCTCTCAGGTCTTTTCTTTCTTCGCAACCAATTCAAAGCCTTTAGCGTGGCAATATGGGTCTTTGTGCCGCTTAATTTCTGGATCATCTTTTCGTGGTGGGACTGGACTTATGGCGGCAGTTTTGGAGCCCGACCGCTTATAGATACCTATTCGCTTATGGCTATCGGCTTGGCTGCCTGGCTATGTTTTCTGGCAAAACAGCACAAAATAATCTTTGCAGCGATGCAGCTTCTTATACTTGTTTTTGCCGGGCTAAACCTCTTTCAAACAGCACAATATAAATATGGCGCGATTCATTTTGCCGAAATGTCGAAAGCGGCTTACTGGCATTCCTTTGGAAAGCTGAGCAGAGATCTGGAATTTTTCGAGTTATTGGAACCCATGGACTACGATTCGCTTATTGCAGGAAAATATGTAGTGCTACCCAAAGTGCGGCATACAATAGGCCCGGAAGCCTACACCAGCTTTGAAAAATTGAATAGCTATAAAACCAAATTTCTGGCCGAAGATGGTCGTTATGTATTCAGTTTCCCAAATACGCAAACCAATCTGGAAACTCGCGAAGGTAATCATGCTGTATTGCTTCAGGGCGAAAATCGCTTTGCAGGAAGCATTGATTTTTGGGCAAAAGCAAATGAAACCTACGAAGTGAGCGTTTGGAAAAAACCTGTTGATGCCCGCGCTGCGCTTGTATTTGCTGCTCCCAATCCCAAAACCTATTATGTTCAACAAGAAGAAGTGAACCAAATTGACAGCATGGGATGGGGCGAGATTCGGTTTCGGGCAACTGTTCCGGATACGGCAGGCCAACGTCAGTATCGGGTTTATGTTTGGAACAAAACTCCCGATACGGTTTTTTTTGATGAGCTTCGCATCCGAAAAATCAGCCCTTAAAAATCATCTTCAAATTGTTGCTGTTGGTTACGATTCCTTCTGGCTTGCTGCGCTTCGTATTTATCACAATCAAATTCTATTGAAATATCTGCCAGCGGCATTTTAAAATCGCCCTGACTGATTCCAAGTGCGGGATCATTGTAAACTTTTTGCATATACAAAGCCCAAATTGGCAAGGCCATATTAGCTCCCTGCCCGAGTTTGATCGTCCGGAAATGCACGCTGCGGTCTTCTGCCCCTACCCAAATCCCTGTTGTAAGGTCTGGAGTGATGCCCATAAACCAGCCATCACTTTGATTTTGGGTAGTGCCTGTTTTGCCGGCAATGGGGTTGTTTAAACCATATTTAAATCGCAGCCGGATCCCTGTTCCTGATTCTACCACACCCTTCATCAGTTCGATCATTTTGTATGCCGACACTTCATCCAGTACTTCTGTTTTCTCAGGGGCAAAACGTTCGATTACATTACCATTTTTGTCTTCGATATGGGTGATAAAAATAGGTTTTACATAAACCCCTTGATTAGCAAAGGTATTCATCGCACCCACCATTTCGTACAGGCTCAAATCAGGTGTTCCGAGAGCAATAGCAGGCACAGGATCAATAGGTGAAGTTACACCCATCTTTCGAGCCAGCTGTATCACTGCCTGAGGCGAAAAGCGCTTGATCAGATAAGCCGAGATCCAGTTGTTGGAGTTTGCCAGTGCCCATTTCAGCGTAACCTCCTCTCCTATCCTGTCGTTGGAAGAATTGCGCGGTTCCCAAAAAGTACCATCAAAAAGTTGTACACTATAAGAGATATTAGGCACTTTGAAGCAGGGTGAGTACTCTCCTTCCTGCATGGCCAACGTATAAAGAAAAGGCTTAAATGTAGAGCCTACCTGCCTTTTGGCCTGGGTGACATGATCGTACTGAAAAAAACGATAATCATTCCCTCCCACATATGCCCTCACATAGCCTGTGTGCGAATCAACAGAAAGCAAACTGGCCTGAAGATAAAACTTATAATACCTGATCGAATCCATAGGCGTCATTACGGTATCAACGGGGCCATCCCACGAAAAAACCCGCATACGCACCGGTGTATGAAACGAAAAACTGATTGAATCGGGACTAACACCGGCATTTCTGAGTGATCGATAACGATCGGAGCGACGAACAGCCTGTTTCAGAATTTTATCCACCTCTTTATTGGCCGTTTCTTCCGGAAAAACAAAAGGTGCATTGGTATAGCCCTCCCAATGCTTAAAAAAAGCTGGTTGCAAATCCAATGCCATATGTTCGCGCACGGCTTCCTCGGCATATTGTTGCATCCGCGAATTAATCGTAGTGTAAATTTTTAACCCGTCTTTATAAATATTGTATGGTGTGCCATCCACCTTAAAATGTTGCTTAGCCCACTCATGCAACTCCCCCCGCAGAAACTCCCTGAAATAGGTGGCTTGTCCGCTGGTATGATCCATGATGCCATAGTTTGACATATCAATTGGTATTTGCCTAACTGAGTCATACTCTTCTCTGGTAATAAAGCCATAATCAGCCATTTTCAGCAAAACCAAATTTCGCCTTTTGAATGCATTATCAGGATTTCGCACCGGGCTGTATCGTGTTGGAGCATTCACCACCCCAGCCATCAGTGCAGCCTCCTCAAGCAAAAGTGAATCAGGAAGCTTATTGAAATAAGTAAGTGTGGCAGATTTAATCCCAAACGACTGACTTCCATAAGATACCGTGTTGAGATACATCGCCATAATTTCTTCTTTGGAGTAGTTGTATTCCAACTTGGTAGCAGTGACCCATTCCTGAAATTTACGGATTACAAGCTGTATCGTACTTAGATTTTCCCCTCGTGGGAAGAGATTTTTGGCCAGCTGTTGGGTGAGCGTACTTCCTCCTCCTTTGCTGTTTCCGGTAAGCACTCCCCATGCCACTCGCATCAACGCACGCTCATCGATTCCTGAATGTTCCGTAAAACGAATATCCTCAATAGCCAGCAAGGCGTTGACCAAATCAGCTGAAAGTTCTCTAAAACGCACATTCGAGCGGTTTTCAATGTAATATGAACCCAGCACAACACCATCGGCAGCATAAATCTGAGAAGCCTGATTGGTTTCAGGATTTTCCAGCTCTTCGAAAGAAGGCATCTTGCCAAACCATTCATTCGTTATACCGTAAAAGAAAAGCATCACTGCTGCAAGACCTATGAAGAACAACAGCCAGAGCTTGAACACATAATTAAACCAGGTTTTTCTTTCCGGAGTGTTCTTTTGTTCAGATTCGTTCACTGTGTAAGACTATTTTAACGTTTCAATTCGAATGCCTATATCTGCAATTCCATGCAGTTTCTCTTCGCGCATGGCCTGCTCTATCTCAAAGCAATATTGGCCTGCCAAAGGAAAACGTAATGATTCGTTTAAAAGTATCTGATTGCTAATATAGCTCCCTGAAGTTTTTCCGAGCCATTTGCCGTCGGGCTGTGCCAACAAACATTCGATAGTATCGTGCGTTAGCGTACCATTCGGGAAAGTGGTGTGCAGAAAAACATACAGGTTGTTGTAGCGGTAAGTTTCTTTTTGGCGTACATTCAGGTAAAAGGCATGCAAGGATATCGTATCTTCAACAAGCACTTCAAATCGGGCCCTGTTACGAAAATCCCAGCCCTCATCATCAACTGCCAGATTTTCGTCCATTAGCACCTGCTGATTACAAGCCGTGAAAATCAGTGAGAACAATATAGCTCCCAAAATCAAATTTGGCCTGATGAAGTTATTATTCATAGTTATAATACTGCGGATCGCTGTTTCCATTTCCGTATTCATCTTCGGCGTGCTGTTCCTTTAAAAAAGCAAAATCTTCCAGTTTTTCAGGCAGTTTTCCTTTCTTATTTTCTTCGGCAAGTTCTTTTACCTTATCTATCGGGATGGCCATCAGGTTGTTGCGGTCGTTGGCATAGGCAAACCACATCAGTCCTTTAAAGATGTCGCTTTTCTGGTGATAAGCATCTCCCTTTTTGGTTCTGAGAACGGTACGATCATCAGGGAAAGCCTTGAGAGCATCTATATAAGTGTCGTACTCATAATTGAGGCAGCACTTGAGCTTACCGCACTGACCTGCAAGTTTTTGAGGATTGGGTGAAAGTTGCTGAAGTCGGGCAACATTGGTGCTCACCGAATGGAACTCAGCCATCCAGCTCGAGCAGCAAAGCTCTCTGCCACAACTTCCTATTCCGCCAAGTTTGGCAGCCTCCTGCCGCATCCCGATTTGCCGCATCTCGATACGTATTCTGAACTCTTCGGCAAGCCTCCTGATCAGCTCCCTGAAATCCACCCGTTCTTCGGCTGTATAATAAAATATTGCCTTGGTTTTATCGCCTTGATATTCCACATCATTCATCTTCATATTCAGATCCAGATCAAGTGCAATCTCGCGGCTGCGAAATAAGGTATGCTCTTCTTGTTCGATAGCACCTACCCATTTTTCTACATCGGAAAGCTTTGCATGACGATACACCTTCTTTAAGGCATCAATGGCTACGTTAATTTTCTTGCGTTTCATTTGCAGGTTAACAATCTCGCCCACAAGGGTTACAATTCCAATATCATGGCCGGCAGCTGCTTCCACTGCGATGATCTCGCCTTCCTTTAATTCAAGATCAGGTGGATAGCTAAAAAAATCCTTACGACCATTCTTAAAACGAACCTCAGCTACCTGAAGGCCTTCTTTTTGATTGGGATTTTTATAGTCTTTCAGCCAGTTGTGTTCATCGAGTTTGCAGCAGCTGTGCTGAAAAATGCGGTCTTTGGGATTATATACGCGGGGAGCTCTGCAGCAGCCTCTTGACATAAAATTCGCAGCTGCTTTGGCTTGTCGATCATCATTCATAGGGATATATATTGAGTTTAAGTTATATGAGATTATCAGGCAAAGATAAAACAATTTCAGGGAGGCTGCAGCAATAAGCCAAACAGCAAATCAAAAGTGTTTTCTGCCGAAAAAGTGATTTATCGAAAAATACATTTGGAATAAACTAACCTTCTAACTTGCAGTTACCGGCTTCATTTTTAACATCTTGATCATTTTCAGACTGATGTCCATAAAAATCAGCGGGGCATAGCCATTCCGTTCTATCTGTCGGATTCCCTCTTCCATCAGCCCAATCATAGAAGTGATATTGGCGGCATGTGCGAAAGGAGCGAAATTCTGATTAAATGTTTTTTCTTCTTCCGGTAGCATAACAAGCTGCAAAAGATTGTTGTTTGCCAACAAGCTATTTCTAAAAACCTGGAGCCCATAAGCCAGCAAAGCCTTCTGTTTTTCACGACCCAAAGGACGCAGTGTATCCACAAAATCGATCAGTTCGATCATGGCTACTTTAAAACACAAACGCATCCATTGCTGAAAAATCCGGAAATTATATTTCTCGTCCTCTGCATGCTGATAAAAATGATGTGCCAGTGGCCAGCTGCCATCAGCCATCATCACGGCATCGCGGGCATCTGCTTCGCGGCAATCGAAAGTGTTGCAAACAGCTTGTATCAGATCCGTATCACTAATTTTTGGAATCTTTACCAGATAAGTTCGCGAACGTACTGTAGTTAAAAGCTGATCCGGCTGTTCGGACACAAGGATAAAAAGCGTTTTTTCGGGTGGCTCTTCCAAAAGTTTGAGCAGTTTGTTGGCTGCCTGTGCGTTTAGTTTTTCGGCCATCCAGATTATCATCACCTTGTATTCAGCTTCGTAGGATTTGAGGCTCAGTTTTCGCATGATCGTACTGGCATCGCGCACATAAATAGTACCCTGTTTGTTTTCAACTTCAATATGACCATACCAGTCCTGATCGCTGCCATAAGCCTGGTGTTGAATCAGAAAAGTGCGCCATTCCTCCATAAAAAGCTCTGATTCCGAATCCTTTTTCACTTTTTTGTTTGTCGTGGTTGGAAAAACAAAATGAAGATCGGGATGCACCAGCTTTTGCATCTTAACACACGAAGGACATTGACCACAGCTATCGGTTTCTGTTCTGTTTTTGCAGTTGATATACTGTGCATAAGCCAGCGCCAATGCCATGCTACCTGCACCTGTTTTACCCAAAAACAACTGTGCATGACTTACCCTGTTTTGGCGGACAGATTGAATAAGTTTTTGCTTAACAGCTTTTTGACCAATGACTTGCGAAAAAAGCATAAGGTATCATTTGTCTGTCAAAGGTAAAGTTTTTATACCAAAATAAAATTCCTAATTTGTTTTCAGGCCGGCATTGCCTCATCTTTATGCACCTTGGCTTTGCAGCTCATAAGCTTGGCCAAAAACTTTTTAGCACCTTTATCGCGGTCGTCCCATACCAACTTTGCAAAATATTGTGCAGAATAAAGTGTGAGGTAGTCTTCTGATTTAAATAGTGATAAGTTACGATAGGGCACAATCCAGGCATAGGTCTCAGATAGCGAACGAAAAGCCAGTAAGATACCTGTCGGTCGCAATTCAATATTGCAATGCCACCTGCGGTTATCAACAGCCAATAGCGCTTCTATTGGAGTGCTGGCCCTGATCAACCTGAAACGAGGCGACCTATTACCTCCCATTTTGAAACGCTCGAACCAGCTAAAAGGCTCTCCTACCAATTCCGCAATTTCGCTTCTGACTTTTTTGTCGTTATGACTGATATTCCTGATCTGCATGAAAAAAATCACTGAATATACTATCAGTGCTCCAGGATTAATAACAGAAAAATGAGCTCTTTGTTGAAAACCATTATAAAATCCAGAAAGTTGTAAGCGTATCTGTACATCCAAACCTTCTGATACAGTCGAAATACTTAATTTTGCTGCCTAATTATAAGATCTCAATGTTTTTTAAAAAACCACTATGCTTACTACTTTTTGCCGCGCTGATGGTTTCGTGCGACAAACTATTCGAGTTCTCACCTTATTCAGCCCATGTTCCTGCATCACGAAAAAACACTACACAACAAAACCTGGAAAAGCTATTAGCAAATGCTGATTCTCCCGATTTTAAACCATTTGAGTTTACATTAATCTCTGATAATCACTTGTTTTATGACGAACTGCAAAACGCAATCGAACACATCAACAAGCATCAGTCTGCCGCCTTTCTGATTCACGGCGGTGATATGACTGATGGAGGGCTGATCAAAGAATATGATATCTTTCAGGATTTGATGGAGGAGCTTGAAACACCTTATTTCACTGTGATAGGCAATCATGATCTGCTGGCTAACGGGCAATCAATTTACTCCGATATGTTTGGACCCGAAAATTATAGCTTCATCTACCACAATTGTAAGTTTATCTTTTTTAATAATGTGGTTTGGGAGCTCAATTTTGCCGAACCTGATTTCCGATGGCTTCGTAACGAACTAATTGATCGTGATCAATTTACGCACGTTTTTGTGATTGCCCATATTCCTCCGTGGACAGATCAGTTTTTTCTTTCCTATTTTTATATCTACAACCTTTTGATGACGGATTACAAGGTGAGTCTTTCCATACACGGGCATCACCACAACCCCTATGAATATCAAAATGATACACTCCCTGCTGAAATTACGGTCGGGCCTAATCTGGTGATCGGAGCCCCACAAAAAAATGTTTACCGCAAAGTGAAAGTACTGGCTGACACCGTATTATTTGAAACCATCAACTTTGTGGAATGAAGAAAATACTTATCCTGATATCTCTTTTACTTTTGCTGCTTGGCGGAAAAACTTTCGCACAGGAAAAATCGCGTGGCATCATTCCTGATTATATCAACCTGCAATTTGCCGGAAACATAGGGGCATTGTCTGCCGGAGCCGGATATTACCTCAATCCCGCTAACAGCCTTGCTTTGGATGCCATCTATGGTTTTTCGCCTGCCTATCGCACCGGAAAAGCCATTCACAATATTGTTGTTCGTCTCAATTACAGTCCTTATAACATTGGCCTGAATGATGCATTGAGCCTTAAGCCCTTTGCAAGTTTTGCCATAAGCCGGCAAATAGCTGACAGCGATCGCACTTTTGAACGATTGCCAAAAAACTTTCCCGAAGGCTATTATGCTCCAAATGCTTTCAGACTCCATTTCGATTTAGGCCTTAGTCTGCATAAAAAGTTTGCCCCCGAAAAACGCATTCGTGGAATGGAATTTTATTTGGCCACTACCACAAACGAGATGTATGTTACCTATTTTATCAACTCCCGAGAAGTAGGCTTGGGTGATATTTTTAGCCTAACCCTCGGAATCAAAATGATTTTATTTGAATAAAAAAAAGCCGGACAAGGCCGACTTTTCAAATAAAAATCAAAATGATTTATTCTATCTGGCTTACCAGCTTTGCTGAGAGGTATTCTCTGTTCATACGTGCGATATGCGATACAGAAATTTCTTTCGGACATTCTGCCTCACAGGCATAAGTGTTTGTACAATTTCCAAAGCCCAGCTCATCCATTTTTGCCACCATATTTTGAACACGTTCACGCGCTTCTATTTTTCCTTGCGGCAATACGGCAAACTGAGATACTTTGGCCGAAACGAATAACATTGCGCTGGCATTTTTGCAGGCTGCCACACATGCGCCACAGCCAATACAGGCAGCAGCATCCATTGCGGTATCTGCATCACGCTTTGGAATTGGAATGGCATTGGCATCAGGCACTCCGCCGGTATTGATGGAAACATAGCCACCAGCCTGTATGATTTCGTCGAAAGCACTGCGATCCACCATCAAATCCTTGATCACCGGAAAAGGCTTGGCGCGCCAGGGTTCTATTACAATAGTTTCGCCATCTTTGAAACGGCGCATATGCAACTGACAGGTCGTGATTCCTTTGTCGGGCCCATGTGGCCTGCCATTGATATAAAGGCTGCAGGCGCCACAGATTCCTTCGCGGCAATCGTGATCAAAAGCAACCGGATCTTCACCTTCCCTAACGAGGCGCTCATTGAGTACATCGAGCATTTCCAAAAAAGAAGCTTCAGAAGATATATTTTGAACCTGGTAATCAACAAGCTTACCCTTTTCGCCGGCCGAGGCCTGCCTCCAGATCTTAAGTGTTAAATCCATTTTTAGCAATTTTTGTGATGAATAATCGGCTTATTTATAATTACGTTGTTTCACTTCGATGAACTCAAAAACAAGGGGCTCCTTGTTTAGTTTGGGCTCTTTGTCTTCTCCTGTATATTCCCAGGCCGAAACATAAGTGAAATTTTTATCATCGCGCAAGGCTTCGCCGTCTTCTGTTTGATACTCTTCACGGAAATGACCTCCACAACTTTCCTCACGCACCAGTGCATCACGAGCCATCAATTCTCCTAACTCCAGATAATCAGCCACGCGTATAGCTTTTTCAAGCTCGGGATTTACCATTTCGTTCTTACCCGGCACCTTCACATTTTTCCAGAATTCCTTTCGAAGCTCCTGAATCATCGTGATGGCCTTCTCCAGATCTTCCTTTTTGCGACTCATCCCAACCAAATCCCACATGATCAAGCCAAGCCTGCGATGGAAAGTATCTACGGTTTCTGTGCCATTGATTGCAAGAAGCTTTTCAATCCTTTCTTTGGCCGCTTTCTCAGCCTCCTCAAACTCAGGCAGGTTTGTTTCAAACCTTGGCACACGGATTTGATCTGCCAGGTAATTTTGAATGGTATAAGGCAGCACAAAATAGCCATCCGAAAGGCCCTGCATCAAGGCCGAAGCTCCCAAACGGTTGGCGCCATGATCGGAAAAATTGGCCTCTCCGGCAGCAAACAAGCCGGGAATTGTTGTCTGCAGCTCATAATCAACCCAAATGCCACCCATGGTATAATGCACAGCCGGATAGATCATCATAGGTGTTTCGTAAGGATTTTCATCCACAATCTTTTCATACATCTGGAAAAGGTTTCCATAACGAGCCTCAATCACATGTTTGCCAAGTCTTTTAATTGCATCTTCAAAGTCGAGGTAAACAGCCAGGCCTGTTGAGCCAATTCCGTATCCTGCATCGCAACGTTCTTTGGCAGCACGTGAAGCCACATCACGCGGCACCAGATTACCAAAAGCCGGATAACGTCGCTCAAGATAATAATCTCTCCTGTCTTCGGGTATTTGCGTTGGCTTCAGCTCTCCTTTACGGATTTTTTCAGCATCTTCCTTATGTTTTGGAACCCAAATCCGGCCGTCGTTACGTAAGCTTTCGCTCATCAATGTGAGCTTGCTTTGGTAATCGCCATGCACCGGAATACAAGTAGGGTGAATCTGTGTGAAAGAAGGATTGCCAAAGAAAGCTCCTTTTTTATATACCTTCCAGGCTGCACTTCCGTTAGAAGCCATCGCATTGGTCGAAAGGAAAAACACATTTCCATAACCACCAGTGGCCAAAACTACGGCATGTGCGCTGTGGCGTTCAATTTTTCCGGTAATCAGATCACGCACAATGATGCCACGTGCACGCCCCTCAATCACAACCAGTTCGAGCATTTCGCGACGTGTAAACATTTTCACACTTCCCTTTTTTATTTCCTTGCTCAGCGCACTGTAGGCTCCGAGTAAAAGCTGCTGTCCGGTTTGTCCGCGGGCATAAAACGTACGCGAAACCTGTGCGCCGCCAAAAGAACGATTATCGAGTAAGCCGCCATATTCGCGGGCAAAAGGAACACCCTGTGCCACACATTGGTCGATAATATTATTGCTCACCTCGGCCAGCCGGTAAACATTGGCTTCGCGGGCACGATAATCGCCACCTTTGATGGTGTCGTAAAAAAGGCGGTAAACACTATCGCCATCATTGGGATAGTTCTTGGCAGCATTTATTCCTCCCTGTGCTGCAATACTATGTGCACGCCGGGGGCTGTCGTGAATGCCAAATACTTTTACGTTGAAACCCATCTCACCAAAACTCGCAGCTGCAGAAGCTCCGGCAAGACCCGTTCCCACAACGATGATGTCGAGGCGGCGCTTGTTGGAGGGGTTTACAAGATTTTGATGGGCTTTATAATTTGTCCATTTTTCTGCCAGTGGACCCTGAGGTATTTTTGCGTCTAATTTTACCATAGCTGTAACTGCTTAGAAGGAGAAGTAAATAACCAGTGGAATTGCAATAAATCCGAGCGTAACCAGGATAGAAAACACCGTACCTAATCCCTTAATAAATGGAGTATATCGTGAGTGATTCAATCCCAGCGACTGGAAAGCCGACTGAAAGCCATGATCCAGATGAAAGCCCAGCAAAAGAATGGCTATCACATAAAAGATCACATAGGCCCCATCTCTGAAAAGCTCTACCACCAGCAAACCCAGGTTTTCATAAGTGCCTGAATCATAGGTGATCGAATCAATGTGACCAAACTTGGCTTTAACAAAAAAGTTGGCAAAGTGAATGATCAGAAAGATGAAAACGATGGCTCCGGTATGAATCATAAACTTCGAGAAATACGATTGCTCCGAATATCCCTTCTTTTGATAACGTACCGGACGAGCAGCCCAGTTTTGAAGTTGCAACACCACCCCTAATATGATGTGAAGGATAAACCCAAAAAATAATACATACTGAAATAGCTGTATCAATGGGTTGGTAGCCATAAAATGAGCAGCCTGATTAAACAGCTCAAGACTTTTGTCGAAAAGAATTAACAAATTAATCCCTAAGTGAACTACCAAAAAACTGATCAGGAACAAGCCTGCCAGCGACATGATAATTTTTTTGGTGACAGATGAAAACGTAACAGTTTTGCTCATAATGCTTTGTTTGGTTGAAAAACAAATGAACCATTCATTTTGGTCAAAAAGGTAAATAAACTACCTTTGTGAAATTGAGTTAACAAATGTAAGGATATATTTGCTTTTGTAGATATGAAAATTCCTAAATCTAATTATTTAGATAGATTCTAATTTATTAAAGAATGCGTTATCCACTAATTTCTAACACTTTTTTCAAGCAAAACAGGGAAAAACTTTCCGGGCTTTTACCCAAAGATAGTCTCGCTGTTTTTGCTGCTGCTGCCAATATGCCCCGCAATGGCGACCAGTTTTTCCCCTTTCGCCAACAATCCGACTTTTTTTATCTGACCGGAATTGAGGCTGAAAAAGCTTTTTTGGTTCTTTATCCGTCTTGTCCGGAACCCGAATTGAAGGAAGTTTTATTCATTGAAGCTTACAATCCGGTAAAAGCAACCTGGGATGGCCATATGCTCAGTCAGCAGGAAGCCAGTAATATAAGTGGTGTGCAAACGATTAGAAAAGACGATCAGTTTGATGCTGTGCTGCGCGAATTGATGCACAGTGCACAAGCTGTTTTCCTCAACCTCAACGAATATCCCAAATACCACACGGTAATCGCCGACAGCAACAAACTTCTGGCCGACAAAATCAAAGCAGCCTATCCTTTGCACGACTTTTTACGTGCAGCACCGCTGCTCGAAGGCCTGCGCGTGATAAAATCAGAAACAGAAATCAAACTGATTGAGCAGGCCTGCCAAATCACCGGAAAAGCTTTTGAGCGTGTGCTTCGCTTTGTTGAGCCCGGAAAATACGAGTTTGAAGTGCAGGCCGAAATAGATCACGAATTCACTATCCGCAGAGCACAGGGCCACGCATATGCACCAATCATCGCCGGTGGCATCAATAGTTGTGTGTTGCACTATACCGATAATGAAAGTCGGCTTGAAAGCGGTGATTTGCTTCTTTTTGATTTTGGAGCCGAATATGCTAATTATGCTTCCGACATGAGCAGAACCATCCCCGTAAACGGCAAATTTACTGATCGTCAAAAGGATTGTTATCTGGCCGTGCTGCGGGTTTTAAAGCAGGCTACCAAACTTTATGTGCCTGGTAATACAACCGATCAGATCAACAAAACCACCTGGAAAATGATGGAAGCAGAGATGATCGACCTAGGCCTGTTTACAGCCGAAGCGGTAAAAAACCAGCATCCCGAATCTCCCCTTTACCAAAAATACCTGATGCATGGCGTGGCTCATCACGTAGGTCTTGATGTGCATGATCCGGGACTCAAATATCAACCCCTGAAACCAGGCATGGTAATAACCTGCGAACCCGGCATTTATATCCGTGAAGAAAAAATCGGTATCCGGCTCGAGAATGATATACTCGTAACTGAAAACGATCCTGTCAATCTAATGGCTCCTATACCCATCGAAGCAGATGAAATAGAAAACTTAATGCAACGTAATTACTAATTAATAAAATACCTCAAAAATGTTTCAAAAAGAAGTGTACGCCGAAAGGCGCCTCAAACTAAAAAAGGAAATTCAGGGCGGTATCGCCCTTTTTATGGCCAATCAGGAAGCAGCCTTTAACTATCCTGCTAACACCTATGCGTATCGTCAGGACAGCCATTTCTCCTATTTCTTTGGCCTTAATCACCCCGGTTTTGCCGGCGTAATTGACCTCGACAATGGTAAAGAAATCCTTTTTGGCGATGATGTAGAAATTGACGACATCATCTGGATGGGACCTCAGCCCTCTGTTACTGATCAGGCTGCACAGGTTGGTATCAATGAAGTATATGCCTTTGGTAAGCTCGAAGACTATCTGAAAAAAGCTATCGCAGCCGGCCGTACAGTTCATTTCCTGCCTCCTTATCGGGGCGCTATGATGATTACACTTGGCCATTTGCTTGGGATTGCGGCACACGAAGTGAAAGCCAAAGCAAGCATTCCACTGATCAAAGCGGTTATTAAACTGAAAGAAATCAAATCGGAGCTTGAAGTGGCCGAAATCGAAAAAGCTATTGATATCGCCTGGCTGATGCACACCACTGCTATGAAAATGGCCAAGCCCGGCATCATCGAACAGGAAATCGCCGGCACTATCGAAGGAATTGCACTGGCACATGGCGGACCGGTTTCTTTCCCCGTAATATTGAGTGTTGACGGACAAACCCTGCATAACCACAGCCACCATAACGTACTTAAAGAAGGCCGAATGATGGTGGTGGATGCCGGCACCGAAACCCAAACCCTGTATGCCAGCGATATCACTCGTACTGTACCTGTTGGCGGTAAATTCAGCACCCGTCAGAAGGACATCTACGAAATCGTACTAAAAGCCAATATAGATAGCATTGCTGCCATTCGCCCCGGCGTGGAATATCGTGATGTGCATTTGATAGCATCAAAAATAATCACCGAAGGGCTTAAAACCCTGGGGTTGATGAAAGGTAATACCGACGATGCAGTTGCTGCCGGAGCACATACCTTGTTCCTGCCTCATGGCCTGGGGCATATGATGGGAATGGACGTGCACGACATGGAAGGTCTGGGCGAAAATTATGTGGGTTATGATGAAGAAACAAAACGCGCCAGCCAGTTTGGAACAGCCTACCTGCGCCTGGGTAAAAAACTGAAACCAGGCTTTGTTCTTACCGATGAACCCGGCATCTATTTTATCCCTGCGCTAATCGACAAGTTTAGGAACGAAGGACTTTTCAAGGATTTTGTAAATTATGATAAAGTGGAAACCTATAAAGATTTCGGCGGAATCCGTATCGAAGACGACATCTTGGTAACAGAAAACGGCCGCCGTATTCTGGGTCGTCCAATACCCAAAACCATTGCCGATGTGGAAGCTACCTGCGCCGAACCACGCGAATGGCTCAAGATACCCGGGGTGTTTTAAAACTGGATTTAAACACCAATAAAATAAAAGCTGATTAAGCAATATTGTCTTAATCAGCTTTTTTTGTTCTCACAAAGTAAAGTAAGGAAATCACTCCATGTAAAGTAAGGAAATCACTCCATATTTTCCTTTTTCGTATTCTTTCTTTGAACAATACGCTCTCTTTTAGTTTTAGTTTTCATCGATGCTATCAATGCACTAATTTCTAACTTCTCATGTGGTGTAAGTGGTTTACTATTAATAACAAAATCCACTCCTTCAGGTTCTTTTACATGTGCCATATCATTGTGTCATAAAATATTTTTCTACAAGTAATTTAGCTGCTTCAGTCGCAATAATCATTCTCTGGTTCTTAAAATGAAATGCACCCAATGTTTTTTCGTTATGCGTTATTAGTTGAGTTTTTGCTGTGAAAGCAACAAAACCCTCAAATCCTCTTTGAAAAGACACCCTGCATACATAAGCCACCAGATTCCCAGCAACGCCCTCATAAAGTTTATTGTGTCCAATATTAAAAGGCGCATTCTCTGGCAAATTTATGAAAACATGATCCCTTTCAATCGTAATACTTAAAGCTCCTTGTATGACGTTCGGATTATTAATAATCGTTAGCTTATACTGTTCTGATTTTGGATTTTTTAATTCCGTTTTCCAATCAAAATTCCATCCATTTTTTTTCGAAAGAACTTTAAGATCTTTTATTGTTAAAATGGAAACCTCTGTTTAAAAACTATCATCTGAAATGGTGTTACGTAGTGAATTGGTAAGCCCATCAACAATAAAATCTAAACCAGAATTATATTTATTTTCCATTTAACACAAAGACAAAAAATAATGGTTTGCCATCCAAAGAGTTTAAACAAATTTAAAGTAATGCTAAATCTTTTAGAAAAATCAATCTCAGCTTATTATTAATCCGCCAAATACGGATTAGCATAAGCTATTCAAAACTTTAAATACCTTTGTAATTGATGTCATACTTACAAGGTTCAAATTCTTGATTAAAATATTTATGAAAACCCTCACTTATAATCAAAAACAAATCGCCTACCATAAGGAAGGCAGCGGCCATTGCCTGATGCTGGTGCATGGTTTTCCCATGGACAGCAGGGTGTGGAAAGCATTTATCAAAGAGCTGGCTGTTCATTTTTGTGTAATTGCCCCTGACTTGCCCGGTCTCGGGCAATCAGAAATGCTGGCCGAAAAGCACGACATGAGCCTGATAGCCGATGTGCTGGCAGCCATTCTTGAAAAAGAGGACATCACTAGCTGTGTGTTTGCCGGACATTCGATGGGAGGCTATGTGGGATTGGCTTTTGCAGCACGCTATCCGCATAAGCTCAGCGGTTTGGCTATGCTGCATTCGCATGCCTCAGCCGATGACGAAAACACACGTAAAATGCGCGATGAGGCCATCCTCAAAGTACTTGATGATAAAAAAACTTACCTCGAAAGCTTTGTTGACGGCCTTTTCGATCCGCAGTTTTTAAAACACAACCCACAGGCTGCCAGTCAAATCAAGAACATTACCCTTAGTCAGGACGAAAAAGCTATCGTTGCGGCTTTGGCAGGTATGCGCGAACGCGAAAGCCATATCGAACTGCTCACACAGATTAAGGTTCCGGTTTTGTTTGTGTTAGGAAAAAGCGACAGCCGAATGCCTGTTGTAAAAATCATGGCTCAGGCAGAACTTCCAGCCCATGCCGAACTACTTATGCTGCAAGGGGTTGGTCATATGGGCTTTTTGGAAGCTCCGTTTATCATCAGCCATAGTCTTAGCGCTTTTGCCGACCGTTGCTTTTTGATGGATAGCAAAAAGTAAAATGCTGAAACCCATCTAATCCGCAGCCAAACGATCCAGGGTTTGTAAGATCAATTTGCGCATATAGGGGTGATACTCACTGCTAAATTGTTCGGTTATCCTGTTGGCTATGATCACACAAACAGTCAGTGCCTCATGTCCCATCATACGACTCAGGCTGTATAAGGCCGATGATTCCATTTCAAGATTAGTAATACGTTCACCTTTATATTCGAAATTTTCGATGCGTGTATTCATATCTTTATAGGCCAGCTCCATCCGGAGAGCCCTTCCCTGCGGCCCGTAAAATCCAGGAGCAGTTGCCGTAATTCCCTGCCTGTAATCAAATGCCAGCTTATCACGCAGCATTTTCGAACCCTCGACAATATAGGGATGGGGTAACTCGACAGGCCAGTTAGTCTGTTGAATAAAATCCGCTGTGAACTCCTTATTAATAACCGCTTTAGATTTGGCATAAAAATACGCCAGCCCATCCAAACCCAATGCATAATGCGCCGCCACAAAGCTTTCGCCCACCGGAATATCTTTTTGCACAGCGCCGCTTGTCCCTAAGCGTATCAGATTCAGGCTTTTTTTCTCCGCTTTGACTGTTCTTGTTATCAAATCCACATTAACCAAAGCATCCAGTTCGTTCAGCACAATATCAATATTATCAGGCCCCATACCTGTTGACATCACCGTGATGCGCTTTCCCTTATAAACTCCGGTATGTGTATGAATCTCCCGATTGCTCACCTGATGCTCCATCGAATCAAAAAATGAAGAAACCAGCTTAACACGATTCGGATCACCAACTAAAATAATATCATCAGCCAGCTGATGCGGATGTAATCTCAAATGATAAGCACTGCCATCAGTGGCAAGCACTAACTGACTTTCAGGAATTCGACGCATAGAATGCTCTTGGATTTTATAATGAATTGGATAACTTTGCAAAGGTAACAAAGAATTTCAACCATGCCCGAAAAAGCCATTTCATTGCTTATACCGGTCGATTTTAACGAACAATCGCTGGTAGCACTCGAACAGTCATACAACCTGGCTCGACTGTTGCAGACTGAGCTTGTTTTGCTCTACGTTCACGAAGAAAGGGATTTTATCAACAGCCTCTTTTCCAGAGAACAAAAACAGCAAATCTCCGAAGATATCAACCATCGCCTCGAAGAAATTGCCAGTGAGGTAAGTCGCAAAACCGGCCTTCGGGTTTCGCCTGTTGTTAAACGCGGAAAAGTGCATGCTGCCATACTCGAAACGGCAAGCCAATATAACAGTCGTTTCATCCTGATGGGTACTAACGATGCTGTTTCGGATAGTGAAAAAAACAGTAACCTGATCGGTTCCAATACTTCTAAAGTAATCCGTCAGTCGCAAATACCGGTAATCACTTTCAACACCAAGACCAACTTCGATAGTTGCCGTAGTATTTTACTTCCGCTCGACCTTACCAAAGAAACCCGTCAAAAAGTAACCCATGCCATACAGATGGCACGTCTTTTCGAAAGCACCATTAAAGTAGTTTCGGTGCTTTGGGATGCCGATTCAAAAGCCATACGTCAGCAGCTCATGGCACAACTCAATCAAGCCAAAAATTTTATCCTTGAAGCAGGCATCAAATGCGAAGCCAGTCTGCTCGAAACAGGCAGCTCTGCGCAGGATCTTGTTCCGGCTATCCTCAACTATACTGCCGAACAACAAGATATCGACCTGATTATGATCATGACGCAGCAGGAAAACAGACTGGTAGAGTATTTCATCGGATCATTGGCTCAGCAAATCATTCGCGAAAGCCCTGTTCCGGTTATGTCTATCATTCCAAAAGATTTGGGCTTTTCTTATATCCAATTTTAGCTTTTGATTATGCAAAATAAAATCGGGAAAGCCGAAATCATCTCTATTGGAGATGAATTGTTAATTGGGCAGGTTGTTAATACTAATGCCTCATGGATGGCCGAACAGTTGAGCGATAGCGGCATTTGCCTGTGCCGTATTATCACCATTGGCGACGACCCTGATCAATTATCACAAGCCCTAGCCGAGTCGATCAGCAGGGCTCAGTTTGTGCTGCTCACCGGTGGCCTCGGACCCACAGCAGATGATGTAACAAAACCCGCATTGTGCGATTTTTTTGGAACAGAACTTGTTTTTCATGAGCCCACCTTTAAACACCTGGAAGATATGTTTAAAAAACGCGGCTTCCAGATGACTGAGCGTAACCGACAGCAGGCCTGGCTCCCGGAAGCCTGCACCCCGCTAACCAACAGCCTTGGCACTGCACCCGGAATGTGGTTCGAAAAAGAGGATAGTGTAATCGTCTCCTTACCAGGAGTTCCTTTCGAAATGAAAAGCCTGATGGAACAAGAAGTGCTTCCACGTTTTAAAGCCATTTTCAGCGACATGTATTACCTCCGCAAAACCATCATGACCATCGGCGTGGGTGAATCTTTTCTGGCCGATCAGATCAAAGAATGGGAAAGCAAGCTTCCACAATTTCTGAAACTGGCTTATCTGCCCCAATCCGGCATCGTGCGCCTAAGGTTAAGTGGCAGGCATCCTGATAAAGAATTGTTGAAACAAACTTTGGAAGAGCAAACGCAAAAATTACTTCAGCTCATCCCAGATTTGGTTTTTGGTTTTGACGATGAAATGCCGGAAGCAGCCATCGGAAGATTATTAGTTGAAAAACAAGCAACAATCTCAACAGCAGAGAGTTGCACCGGAGGTTATATAGCTCATCTCTTTACCAGTATTCCAGGAAGCTCAGCTTATTTTAAAGGAAGTATTGTGGCTTACGACAACCTGGTAAAAACAAAACAACTGGACGTTAGACCTTCCGATTTGGAGCAATATGGAGCCGTTAGCCAACAGGTTGTGGAGCAAATGGCCAAGGGTGTGCGCGAAAAACTACAAACTACTTATTCACTGGCCACTTCGGGCATTGCGGGCCCTGATGGAGGCACCGAAGAAAAGCCGGTTGGCACTGTTTGGATTGCCATAGCCGGCCCTGATTTTGTGAGGTCTGAGCTTTTTCACTTTGGCGAACATCGCGGAAGAACCATCCGTCGCAGTGCGCTTACAGCTTTGGAAATGCTCAGGAAGGAATTGATTATGTGATACTGTTGGATCAGCGAGTTGCCAATTGTCATTGGCTTTTTAAACCCACTCAACAAAGTCTTTGACTTCGTCCGAATAAGTCATAATCAAAAGTCTTTCATAAAAGAATGCAGAATAGCCTGTGTTCCGACTGAAATGCCGCGAGGTTCTGCTATTGTAACAATCGGTAAATATCCACAACAATGTGCCATGAAACAGGTCCGCTATATTAGCCCAAATCATGCCCCTTCAGGGACAAAGTATGGTAAAAAACATCAGCCATAAATAGATTGGATTCCGTATTTGCGAAACAAAATATCATGTAATTTTATTAACCCAACTTGTTATCTTACTATCATAAGATTCTGTATTCCAGTTGGATGG
>JACCQN010000045.1 GCA_015709215.1 Bacteroidales bacterium | reverse complement strand
TCAAGAGGTTAGTTTATATATTAGCTTTTCAAGGAAAAATTTAATGATCCTTCTTACTTACCATTTTTTTGGGCTTTTGTTTATTTCGATGAATTTTGATCTGGTTTTATTCTTAAACCTGATCGAAGGTGTCGGGATTTCGTATTGGATCATTGGATTGTTATCGATTTTTCTTTTGTCCGGTATCATCTTCTCTGTTATAACTTTTCGCAGACAAACAGCGCTCAATAAGCGATTACTTCATTTACTGGAGCAGCGGCATCAACTTATTGATGAGCAAAAGAACAATTTGGAGCGTAACCTAAAAGAAATGATTGAGTTAAAAGAAGAAGCCGAGGCGGCCAATAATATTAAAACACGTTTTTTGGCCAATATAAGCCACGAAATACGAACGCCTTTAAATGGCATCATCGGTTTGCTCAGTATGGCACGAAAATTCCACGTCGATCCGAATCTCAAAGCTATTCATGCTGAAATTGGGATGTTAAGTCAAAATCTGATCAACATGACCAACGATATGCTGGATTATGCCAAGCTGGAATGCAATATGCTTCAGCTCGATCGGCTTAACTTTCATTTTCATAATGAAATTCAGGAATTGTTGGCAGCATACAGGAAGGAATCAGCTGACAAAGGACTTGAGTTCCATTCTCGTATCGACGAAAATATTCCCGTTTATCTTATTGGCGATATGGCACGTATCCGTCAAATTGCTTCGAATCTGCTAAATAATGCGCTTAAGTTTACAGATAAGGGTTCTGTAGATTTTAGTGCCTCAATGGTTCAGAAAGATAATACCCATGCTGTGATTCGTATGGAGGTAACTGATACAGGAATAGGCATAAGCGATGACCAGCGCGATAAAATCTGGGAGTTGTTTCAGCTTGGTGATCAAAGCTATACACGGAAACATGGTGGAGTAGGCCTTGGGCTTACAATTTCAAGGCAATTGGCCGAACTTATGAATGGCACTATAGGTTTTGAAAGTGAGCAAAGCAAAGGCTCCCGATTTTGGTTTACGATAAAACTGCCGCTGGGTAATGAACCGGGTTTAATCGAAGATAGCAGGATTAAAAAGATTTTGTTAGTAGAGGATAATTTAATCAATCAGAAAGTTTCGCTGCAAAGCCTTCGCGGAATGGGGTTTGATGTTGATTTGGCCGTCAATGGCATGGAAGCGATCGAAAAATACAAGCAACAACAGTACGATCTTATTTTGATGGATATTCAAATGCCGGTGATGGATGGTATTACGGCAACAAAAAAAATCCGACAATTAGAGGTGGAACTCAAAGTTGAAAAACCGATTCAAATCATTGCTATTACGGCTAATTCCTTAAAAGACGACCGTCAAAAATGTCTCGAAGCCGGTATGAATGAGTATATCAGCAAACCTTTTAATCTTGAAAAGTTTCCTTTGATCATTTCTCAATTGGGACAGCGTAATGGCAAGGCAGTCCACCATTGAATATGATCAGAAAGACTTGAAAATCCTTGCCTGCGACACTCCGGGGGCAGAAAGCTGCAAATCCAGAAAATAGCCAAAAGGCGTTTGATCGCATTGCCAGTCAGCATTGCGCATGCGCTGCTGGGAGCGGTTGAAAAGTTCATGCGTGAATTCAGGGCTGGCCTTGCTTTCTGAAAGATGTGCGAAAGAATGGAGGATAATATGCCGGCTGTTGTTTTTTCGGGCTCCCCATTTCACTACATTGAGCAATTTATCTTCCGTTCCTTTGGGGTCTTCCTCGTCTTTTTCCTCGGCCTGAATAAACGCAACCAACACATCCTTAAAACTTTCGGATGATTCAACTTCCGGGGCTGTTTCCAGGTTTTTTATCGCCGGACGATACGCAAAGGAATCACAAAACATCATCAACACCTTCATTTCACTTGTTTTAAATGAACCACAAAAGTATTAAAAAAATTGTCGATCGGCTTTTTCTAAGTCAAAACTGGCATGGCTGCATAAAGCGTCTTAACTTTGTAGCAAATTAGTAAAGCCTGATGAACAAATCTACTCAACCCCTTGCTGAATTGTTGCGTCCGCAAACACTTAATGACTATATTGGTCAGGAACATCTTGTTGGAGAAGGGGCTATTCTGCGCAGGGCTTTGGAAAGCGGACGCATTCCTTCGATGATTTTCTGGGGGCCTCCAGGAGTAGGAAAAACAACGCTTGCACATATTATTGCCAAAAAAACCGACAGGCAGTTTTTTGTGCTGAGTGCAGTAAGTTCAGGGGTAAAGGATGTGCGTGATGTTATTGACAAGGCCAGGATGCTGGCCAAACCACCCATTCTTTTTATTGATGAAATTCACCGTTTTAGTAAGTCGCAGCAGGATTCACTACTTGCTGCCGTCGAGAAAGGTTTGGTTACTTTGATTGGAGCTACAACCGAAAATCCTTCTTTTGAGGTGATTGCCCCGCTATTGAGTCGTTCGCAGGTTTATGTGCTCAAATCGCTGGAAAAGAAACATTTGCTCAAATTGCTCGACAATGCTGTAATCACGCTTGAAAAGGATTACGAACGCAAAATCCAACTGAAGGAAATAGGAGCATTGATGCAAATCAGTGGTGGTGATGCACGTAAATTATTGAATGCCATTGAATTGGTTGTGGATGTGTTGGCAGAAGAAAGTCCGGGCAAAGAAGATTTAGTCATCAGTGATGCGGATGCGAAACGGTGTATTCAGAATAATCTGGTGAAATACGACAAAAAAGGCGAGATGCATTATGATGTAATCTCTGCGTTTATAAAATCCATGCGTGGCAGCGATCCCAATGCCGCTGTTTATTATCTGGCGCGTATGATTGAGGCCGGCGAAGATCCGCTATTCATTGCGCGACGTATGTTGATTTTGGCTTCCGAAGATATCGGAAATGCCAATCCCAATGCTATGTTGTTGGCTAATAGTTGTTTCGAAGCTGTACAAAAAATTGGTTTTCCTGAAAGCCGGATCATTTTGTCGCAAACTGCTGTTTACCTGGCTTGTTCGGTCAAAAGTAATGCCTCCTATATGGCGATCAACAAAGCACAAGAAATCGTCAGGAAAACCGGAGATTTGTCAGTACCCTTGCCATTGCGAAATGCTCCAACCAAATTGATGGAAGAACTGGGTTATGGTGCTGAGTATAAATATGCGCATGATTTTCCGGGAAATTTTGCCGAGCAGGAATTTTTACCGAAAGAGATTAGTAAAACCGTGTTTTATGATCCGGGGAAAAATCCAAGGGAGGAGGAGATGCGCCGAAATTTGCGAAATATGTGGAAATCACGATACGGGTATTAATTCATTTCTGATGCAACCAATTTCATTATCAACTGTTTAATTAGCAAACCCTTTAAAAAAATCTTAATATGGAATTAAAAGACAAAGTTGTTGTTGTAACTGGTGCTTCCAGTGGTATAGGAGCAGCCACAGCCCGCAAGCTTGCAGCTGATGGTGCACGTTTGGTATTGATTGCACGCCGTGAAGAACGTTTGCAGGAACTGGCACAGGAACTAATGGATGCGTATCAAACGGAATCGATGGTAATCCAATTGGATATTACCGAAAGAGAAGCAGTGCTTAATGTTTTCAAAGAAATTTCGCAGAGTTATGGGCGTATTGATGTTTTGGTCAACAACGCAGGCCTGATGCCGGTATCTTATTTGGATAAACTGAAGATTGATGAGTGGGATCGTATGATTGATGTCAATCTGAAAGGCCTGCTCTATTGCATTGCCGGCGTTCTTCCTGTGATGAAAAATCAGGGTGGAGGCCATATTATTAATATTTCTTCCGTTGCAGGTCGCAAAGTTTCACCTGGTTTTGCAGTTTATAACGCAACTAAGTTTGCCGTAACAGCCCTTTCGGAAGCCATGCGCATGGAACTCACACCGGCTATGAATATTAAGGTTACGGCTATCGAACCCGGAGCTGTGGCTACCGAGCTTACACAAACAATAACTGATCAGGATATTTTGGAAAGTTTTAGCAAAAGAGGAGGTGATATGGTTCCGCTGGCAGCAGAAGACATCGCCAATGCCATCTATTATGCACTCACACAACCGGATGAAGTGATGATTAGCGAAGTGCTTGTGATGCCGCGTAAGCAAGTGTAAGAGATAGTTAATCAATAGTATATAATGAAGTGATCAGAATAATTATTTTCTGGTCACTTTTTTTTGTTAAAATAATTTAATTATGAACATATGTTCATTACCTTTGCAAACGAACATATGCTCATAATATGCCACGATTTAAAACACCCCGTAAACTATCTGCAATGCCTGCCGTAAAAGGTTTCAGGCCATACGGACCCAAGTTGGATAAAAATGCAGAAGCCGTTGTTTTGCACTTCGAGGAGTATGAAGCCTTTAAAATGTGCGATTACGATAACCTCAATCATCTGGCTGCGGCCAAATTGATGCAGGTTTCCCGTCCAACATTTACCCGTATTTATGCTTCGGCGCGTCATAAAATTGCCCGTTCGATGGCAGAAGGACGACCTCTGGAGATAGAAGGTGGTGAGGTGTATTTTGAAAGTAACTGGCTCCAGTGTTTGTTATGTGGAAGTTATTTTAATCAGCCTTATCCTGAGGAAGTTGCAGAGGATTGTCCGCTTTGTGGTCATCATCAAATTCAACAAATTGGGCAGCTCGATTTTACAAACTTGCAAAACGGTAACTTATGAAAGTGGCCATAGCTTCAAAAGGAAATACGCTGGATCATCTGATTGATGTTCAATTCGGACATTGTGCCTTTTTTGTGATTTATGACAGGGACACCAACGAATTGCAAATCAGGTCGAATCCCTTCAAGGAAACCACCGAGCAGGCCGGTATCAGAGCTGTAAAATGGCTGGCTGCCGAAGGGGTTAAGTCTTTGGTAGCAGGTGATTTTGGTCCAAAAATTCAACCACTGCTCGATCAAATGCGGATGCAACTGATTGTGATACGTAAACCTGAAACAAGCATACAACAGATTATCAACCTTTTAAAACAAAAACATCATGCCAAAGCTTGATCGTACAGGGCCTGAGGGTAAAGGGCCAAAAACAGGAAGAGGGCTCGGAAAGGGAAGAACTATTGATGGTGACGAATTACTTGAAAAACTAGGAAAAGGGCTCGGAAAACGCCGACACAGTGATTGTGCAGAAGGTAAAGGGAAAGGAAAAAGGCTTAATTACTATAAACTAAATAAATAAGGAGGTTATCATGCCAGGATTTGATCAAACAGGACCCGAGGGCAAAGGCCCTCAAACAGGTGGACAAAGAGGTCGTTGCGGAAATGAGCAAGGCCCGCGGAATCGTCGTAATGCTTTCAGAAGAGGATGGTTTGGCGATTCGGAACAATCCACCGATCCAAATCAATTTCCGTTTCGCGAAGGTGGAAGATGTTTCGGACAACGCTTTGGCGGCAGAGGCCGTGGTCAGCGGTTCAGAGGAGGTCAGGATTAATTCTTAAAATGTCATTTCTTACATTTAGAGGTGACTAAACAAATACCACAAACCAAATTAAAACAAATGAATAAACGTATTGCCATTCCAATGGCAGCCGGCAAATTATCGGCCCATTTCGGACACTGCGAAGCTTTTGCCTTTGTAGATGTTAATGATAGTAAAATTGTAAAAGTCACCAGCTTCGATCCGCCTGAGCATCAGCCGGGAACTTATCCACGCTGGGTTGCTGCTCAAGGCGCAACAGATGTGCTGTCCGGTGGTATGGGCCCTCAGGCAGTTGGTCTTTTTAACCAGTTTGGAATCAATGTGTTCGTGGGAGCGCCAGTAAAAACCGCAGAAGAGCTGGTGGATGATTTTCTGAATGATCGCCTGACGCTTTCTGCCAATTACTGCGATCACGACAGCGATGATCACCATCATGGGCATCACCACTAATCAAACGCTTCGTGACCATCGCTGTGCCGACTGTTTCAGAAGGGGTTACCAACGTTTGCTGAGCAAGCATCAGATCACTGATAAAGCTATTGTGCAAGCCGTACGCCACCAACTGGAAGCGCATATTGAAGCCAATAGCCTGAGCAGCCCCGAAATGCAACAACAGCTTAGCCGGCATTTTAGTCGTTTAACCGGCATTGCTGATCCTTTTGCAGAAGAGAAAAGGATCAGCAATAGTCAGGCTGATAGCTTGTATCACGAATGGAAACCAAAGGTGAAACAAGCTGCTAATCCTGAATTGTTGGCCTTACGACTGGCTATCGCTGGAAACATCATGGATTATGGGGCACATCAGCATTTTGATTTGGAACAAACCATCAATGAAGTTTTGGAAGCTGATTTTGCGATTAATCATTCCGAAAGATTGCTTCAGGAGATAAAAAAGGCTGAAAAAGTATTGTATCTCTGCGATAATGCAGGAGAAATTTATTTTGATAAGTTGTTTATCGAAACCTTACAACATCCAGATTTAACAGCTGTTGTGCGTGGTTTTCCGGCTTTGAATGATGTAACTTTTCAGGATGCACTGCAGGCAGGTCTTCATGAGGTGTGCAAAGTGATCGACAATGGCTCAGATGCGCCTTCCACCATTTTAAATGACTGTAGTCGCGAGTTTTTGCATGCATTTCAGCAAGCTGATCTGATCATTTGCAAAGGGCAGGGTAATCTTGAGGGTTTGCTACCCGAAGCTGATGGACGGATGTATTTTTTGCTGATGGCCAAATGTGATGTTATCGCTGATTTTCTTGAAGTAAATAAAGGTGACTTAATCGTATTTAATCCATAGTAAATCATGGAATTATTGTACGTGATAGTAGCATTAATTGCGGGTAGTGTGGGTAGTGTCGGACTTGCAGCACTGATGTTATTGCTGCCCGACCGCAAACTCGACAATTTGGCAACCTTGCTGATGTACCTTGCTGGAGGCACTTTACTGGGTGCTGCTTTTTTGGGGATGATACCCAAAGGAATCAGTATCATTGGCGCCCGGCCGATGATGATGGCAGTTTTGGGCGGGATAATGTTTTTCTTCGTGCTCGAAAAAGTGATTCTTTGGCGCACCTGTGGCAATGCCGAATGCGAAAGACACAAACATGCCGCTGTTCCTATCATTCTGATAGGTGATGCCTTCCACAATGCAATTGATGGCATTGTGATTGCAGCTTCTTTCCTCACTTCTTTTGAGCTTGGCGTTTTTGCAACGCTTTCGGTGATGATGCACGAAATCCCTCAGGAACTTGGCGATTTTGGTATTCTGCTCAAAAGTGGTCTCTCCCGAAAAAAGGCAATTTGGTTTAATGTACTTTCTGGAAGTACGGCTTTATTAACAGGTATAATTGCTTATTACACCCTCGAAGCCATGCAATCGCTTATTCCTTATGCTCTGGCATTGTCAGCCGCAAGTTTCTTATATATCGCTTTGGCTGATTTGATACCTGAGATGCACCGCAAATCTTCTGTAAAATCTTCATTGATTCAATTCGGATTGATTTTGACGGGTATATTACTTATTTATATCATTTTGATATTTAAATAGCTATGAAAGATACTAAAACGAAAGTCGGAATTATTATCTGTGACCGTTACAAAGGTTGTGCAGGTGGAAAATGTTTTAGAGCAGCCCAAAATCGTGAGGGAGCTTTTGCACCCTATCAGGATCAGGAACTGGAAATTGTTGGCTATACCAGTTGTGGTGGCTGCCCAGGTGGAAACATTGAATATGCACCAGCCGAAATGAAAAAGAATGGTGCAACAGTGATTCATTTTGCGACAGGTTTTCTGGTGGGTTATCCACCCTGTCCTTATATGGAATATTTCAAGAAATTTATTGAAGAGCAATACGGTATGGAGGTGGTTTTCGGAACCCATCCCATTCCGGAAAAGTATTATATAATTCATCAAAAGCTTAACACCTGGAATACACCTTTTCTGCAGGAAGCTATCCGGGAAAGCTTGCCAAATCAACAACTCAGGTTGGCATATGACTAATTCGGGCATTTTTAAATTGGCGATTGCCAGCGGAAAAGGCGGAACGGGAAAAACACTGCTTTCAACAAACCTGGCTGATTATTTGGCTCGGAAGCAGGCGGTTTTACTGGCAGATCTGGATGTGGAAGAACCCAATGATGCGCTCTTTTTTCATGCCGAAAACAAAGTGATTACGCCGCAATATAAAATGATTCCTGATTGGCAAAGCGATCGTTGTACTTTATGTGGCGATTGCACCAGACAGTGTAAATTTCATGCAGTGATCAGGTTGGGTGAATTTATTACGGTTTTTAATGAGCTCTGCCACAGCTGTTATGCATGTTCTGATCTTTGTCCGGAGCAGGCGCTTCCGATGAAGCCTTATCGCATGGGCGAAACAAGACATCAGATATTAAACGGACTTCAACTGATCGAAAGCAGGCTGGATGTTGGTCAGGAACAGGCTGTTCCGCTGATTCATGCCACTCAAAAATATATTTGTGAACTTGAAAGCAAGCCGGCAATACAAATATTGGATTGTCCGCCCGGAACTTCTTGTCCGGTGGTGGCAGCAGTGGATGGAGCCGATTTAGTGCTGCTTGTAACAGAACCAACGCCATTTGGATTGAATGACCTGAAGCTGGCGGTCGAAACGATGCGTCAAATTGATAAAGCATTTGCTGTTGTGATAAACAGACAGGGAATGGGCGATGATGCAGTAGAAAACTGGTGCAAAAGTGAAAATATTACCGTAGCTGCCCGCATTCCATACGACAGGCAGTTGGCAGAGCAGTATGCAGCGGCGAAACTTGCCTGGTGCGATAATACTGCCTTGGAAGAAGCTTTGGAAGAACTCGCTCTTTTTATACAGCAAAAACAAGTTCAATATGCGTGAGATCATTGTGTTATCGGGAAAAGGCGGAACGGGTAAAACCTCTGTAACGGCGGCTCTGGGAGTGCTGGCAGCTGGTAAAGCTGTGATAGCAGATTGCGATGTGGATGCTGCCAATATGCACCTGCTTATGCAGCCTGTGGTACTTAAAAAGGAAGCTTTTTTTAGTGGCGAGCTGGCCGAAATTGATCCTGAAGCCTGTATCAATTGCGGTAAATGTGAGGAAGTATGCCATTTCGATGCAATTCATCAAGGCTTTGAGAAATATGAAACTCAGCCATTAAGATGTGAAGGCTGTGGCTATTGCGAAGTCGTTTGTCCTACTAATGCCATCAGCATGCATGCGCGCCGTTCGGGCGACTTTTTTGTTTCAACAGCGCGAACGGGGGATCCAATGGCTCATGCGCGTCTGGATGCCGGAGCTGATAATTCCGGAAAATTGGTAGCAAAAGTGAAGGAAGAAGCTAAGAAACTTGGTAATCAGCATCAGCGTGATCTGATATTGGTGGATGGTGCTCCCGGAATTGGCTGTCCGGTGGTTTCTTCGCTGGCAGGTGCAAATTATGTGGTTTTGGTTACAGAACCATCTGCCTCGGGTTTGCATGATTTGAAACGGCTGGTGGAGGTGTTGCAAAAATTCAGGTTACAGGCCGGATGTATCATCAACAAAGCTGATTTGAATCCTGATCAGGCAGAGGCTTTACGCACTTTTAGTATCGAAAATAACATTGATTTGCTTGGAGAAATTCCATATGATTCAGCTTTTACAGCAGCCATGATTCAGGGCAAAACTATTGTGGAAAGTGACAATCAGCTCAAACAAGTAATGAACAGTATTTATATATCTATTCAACATAAAATCAATGTATTATGAGAATTGCATTTACATCCGTTGGGACCAATTGGGATGCGCAGATTGATCCGCGCTTTGGTCGCACGGCCTTTTTGGTATTGTTTAACGAAGAAACGGCACAGCTCGAAGCTGTTGATAACAGTGGCGTACAAGCTGATGCGCATGGTGCTGGCACAGCTATGGCGCAGCGCATCTATGAGTTGCATCCTGATGTACTGATTACGGGCAACGGGCCTGGTGATACGGCATCCAAAGCTCTCAAAAACCTCCATATGCGCATTTATGTTGAGGCGCATAATATGAGTTTAAAAGAGGCTTACGAAAAATATAAGAAACAGGAGCTCACAGCATTGTAGTCATGAAGGCTTATCATCATCAACACCGGCGTGGCAGTCATTTGCCTGCTTATTGTGTTTGCTCGCATTGTGGGGCTGCCATCAGGCATGTGCCGGGTGTGCCTTGCACTTCAAGAACATGCCCTGTTTGTGGTAATGCCACTTATAAAAATTATGGGGAAGTGGCAGCTGAAAAACTTGTTACTCTGGAAGTGGAAGAGGAGGAAGACTTTGAGCCTGCAAAACAAAAGCGGGAGGTACAGTTTCCGGTTGTGAATCCTGAAAAATGCACAGCTTGCGGACAATGTATCAGCGTTTGTCCGGCAGATTGCATCAGTTTTGTTAACGGAAAGGCTTTTGTGCAAGAAGTGGAGTGCCGCAATTGTCGCATCTGCGTGAGGGTTTGTCCCGAAAATGCTTTCGAAACAAGATAAATAGCTGAGTTATGAAATCACAATTATTTCAAAATGAATATATCATGGCGCCGCTCAAATTGAAGTAAAATCTCAGACGGCTCAATACCTTGTTTTAGGCATTTGCTAAAAACTGCATATACCTGAACTTGCCAAAAGAAAAATACTTGGATTCAATTTTTTTATTTACCTTTGCAGCGAATTCAGTATTTGAGTGTTTGCGTTCTCGTTTGTATTTTGTTCTAACCGATCATTTTTCACGACCCGCCTGCTTTTTAAATCCTGATTTTTTAGAGCCTAAGAAGCTTAATGGTTTCGAAAGGTTGATTTTTTTACTCATTTAATTTTTAGTTACATGAACATTTATGTAGGAAATCTTGATTACAATGTAAACGATCAGGATTTAGAACGTTTCTTTGCAGAATACGGAACAGTATCATCTGCAAAAATTATCATCGACAAATACAATGGCCGTTCAAAGGGTTTTGGTTTTGTTGAAATGAACAATGATGAAGAAGCCCAAAAGGCCATCAAGGAACTCAATGGTGCAACCCTCGAAAACCGTGAAATGGTTGTAAACGAGGCTCGTCCAAGAACTGAAGCTCCACGTCGTCGTTACTAACCGATAAGAAGAACTCCGGCGGTTGGTTTACTGTTCGGCCAGAACAGTGAATCAACCGCTTTTTTTTTTATTAATTTTATCACCAAAAAACATTTATGGGAAGATCACAGGAATCCATGCAAAAAAAAGCCGTAAGGCAGAAAAAAGAAAAAAAACGTAAAGACAAAGAAAAACGCCGCCTCGAAAGTAAAGATCAGGATAAGAATAGCTTCGACGACATGATAGCTTATGTGGATGAATTTGGAAATATTCTCGATAGTCCACCCGATCCATCTGAAAAAGAAGAAATCGAACTCGACGATATCGCTGTAAGTGTAGCCAAAAGCGATCCAAATGAAGTGATTGATACCCTCAAAAATGGGGTAGTTAGCTTTTTTGATGAAAGCAAAGGCTTTGGGTTTATCCGCGACATGCAAAATGATCAGCGTATTTTTGTTCATGTGAGCAACCTAAACGAACCCATAAAAGAAAACAATATGGTCACTTTTGAATTGGGAAAAGGACCAAAAGGCCCTGTAGCTATGAATGTTAGCGTAGTGAGGTAAACATTCAGTTTTTTGTTTTTTGCTTTTAGAAATGTTGTTTTACCGCTGAATTTTCCTATTTTTGGACAAATCTGCCAGGAACTATGTCTGAAAAATTTGACAAATCTGATTTAACCGGCAAAACAATTTTACTTTTTTTTGACCAGGATAAGGCTTTTTTGGCCGACCAAACCCTTTATTTTTCCGACCTCGATTTTCCAGCTGCCATAACAACCTTTGAATCGCAAGCTGTTTGGCAAATTCTTGTAAACAAGCACGATAAGCAGCAAAACTGTCTTTATGCTTCAGTAATTAGTTATAACGAAGCAGCTCACAAAACAGCATCTAATCCTGCTGATTTACGTGATCAATTGAATAAAATCCGGCAAATTCGCTTTCGAAAGCTGGATACCAGAAGTTTGTTACGCAGCGCTGCCGGCAATCGAACTCCCCGCAAATTAGTTGCATTGGCCGAAACTCAATACGCAGCCAGGCAGGAAGAAACTAAAAAATTGCAACAAGTGAAAATTATTCAGGAGCGTTTCAGTGTGCCGATAAAATCATTGAGATTTCAGCTTGGAGCAGTAAGTTTTGACCGTAATTTTTGGTTTACTGACCAAACCATACATCTTTCCATTAAAAACTATGAGCTACGGGAGGAGTTTGATGCGGTTAAAAATTACTTTATCAATGCCTTGAAAACACATGATATTAATGTTGTTGCGGATTTTGAGCTTCAGGATGATGAAGTAAAGATTCTGAAGGTTGAATCTCCGGAAATTGCCCGCATCGATAAAGCGTTGATCGAAACGGTTCGCTTTGAATTCGTTTCCGGTATCGGTCGAAAAAATAGCATGCTGGATATTGACCAGTCTTTGTTTACGATGGAAGAATTGCTGGCGCATTATGCTGATGAAGGTTTCAATTCCAATGCATTCTATCAGTCAGATCTTGGTTTTTTTGACGATCTGTTACAGATTACCGATACCAGACATTACCGGCATTTGAGGTTTTTATCTTCCATTCACGCGCATCATATCATGAAACTCAGATTTGTTCTCAATCCATTTTCCTTTGTGTTTTTGGTAGAAGGCTCAAAATACTACCATCTGATATGGGAAACCCTTGATACAGAGGAGGCAACATACATTTGGTCTTGCGATAAGCGGCTCGATGAGTTGAAGCTGGCTACCCGCAAATTGGATGATATCCTAAGTGTGATCAAAGCACAGGGAAAAACGGCTTATCTGAATACGGTTGAGGATCCGTTTCGACGTGTTTATCACGATTATAGCGATTTGCAGGATGGGTTTGTGAAGTGGAAAGCTTTGCTTGAGCAATACCTGGCCTGATCAACTTTCGATGCCTCTTAGGTCTTTATACAGCTGCATCGCATAAAGATCGGTCATACCTGAAATAAAATCCAACACCGACTGAATCTGGCTATAGGGAGCATTATTATGTGGTTTAAACTGATCTGGTAAGAGTGATTTTAGTTTGCGGTGATAATTGGTATCAGGAGCCAGAACTGCCCGCGAAAATTCTTCCATTAATGTTCCCAACACGTGAAAACCGGTTAGTTCAATTTTAACAACTTCAGGATGATTATAAATGGCCTTAACGGAAAGTTTGCGGCATTGATCCATCGCGCTTTTGAGTGCCGGGTCGAGATAATCAACCAAGCTTCCTTCAAAAGCACCCGAAAGTATTTCCTCTTCGTGCTCCACAAAAATCCTGCTTACTTCCTTTACAAGCCTGTTGATGGCGGTTGCGCGTAAAAATGCTATACGTTCATTGGTGTCAGTAACTTCCTGATAGATACGGTTTTTGTAAGCAGAAAACTCGCCATCATCTTTGTCGTGAAAGGCCGAAAGCATCAACTCCGTTTGTTCTGTCGATAGGATGCGGAGCTTGTGTGCATCTTCCATATCCATAATCAGATAACTGATATCATCGGCTGCTTCAACCAGATAAACAAGCGGATGGCGGGCATAAACTGGTCCGGGGTCGGCAAGTTTAATTAGTCCACAGGTTTGCACAAGCTGTTCAAAGCTGTCGAGTTCTGAGTAAAAGATGCCGTATTTTTTTCTGTCACCTTTACCGAAAGAAGGGTAGGGATATTTAATCAAAGAGGCGAGCGTGGCATAGGTTAAAGAAAAACCTCCCTTTCGCCTGCCATTAAACTGATGTGTAAGAGTGCGAAAAGCATTGGCGTTTCCTTCAAAATCAATCAGATCAGACCATTGGTAATCAGGAATTTGATCTTTCAATGTTTTGCCTTCCCCTTCAGCAAAATAACTGCTAATCGCTTTTTCGCCGGAATGCCCGAAAGGTGGATTCCCCAAGTCATGAGCCAGACAAGCCGAAGAAACTATGGTATCAATTTCATCAACTGCACTATTCGCAAGCGAAGGCGTTTTTTTGATCAGCTCACGCGAAACGATATGTGCAATGGATCGGCCAACACTGGCAACTTCGAGGCTGTGGGTGAGCCTATTATGAACAAAAACACTTCCCGGAAGCGGAAATACCTGAGTTTTGTTTTGTAACCTTCGAAAAGGACTGCTAAAGATAATCCGGTCGTAATCGCGCTGAAAAGCCGAGCGAATATCCTGTTGGTTCGACGAAGACGAAAATCTTTTGGTAGAGAGAAGCTGAGGCCAGTTCATCATGGCAGTGTGTTATTTTTTATTGCTTTGCCTGGCATAAGGTGTGATGTCGTGCCGGGCAAATTGTTTTTGCCGGTATTTAAAAAATCCTGCAACGGCAATCATTGCGGCATTATCTGTGCTATAACTCAACTTTGGGATATATATTTCCCACTTATGTTCTTCGGCAGCTTTGTGCATCGCTTTGTGCAAGCCTGTATTGGCTGAAACACCTCCTGCAATGGCCACCTGGCGAATGCCGGTTTGCTTGCTGGCTGCGATGAGTTTCTTCATCAAAATTTCGATGATAGTGTGTTGAATACTGGCGCACAAATCTGCTTTATGCTTTTCGATAAATTGTTCATCTTTTTTCAGTTCATCACGAAGGAAATACAGAATGCTGGTTTTTAGTCCGCTAAAACTAAAATTTAAGTCCGGTATTCGCGGCTCGGCAAATTGAAAAGCATGTGGGTTTCCAAGCTGCGCCAATTGATCTATTACTGGACCACCGGGATAGGGGAGTCCCATGATTTTTGCTGCTTTATCAAAGGTTTCGCCGGCGGCATCATCTATCGTCTGCCCGATGATCGTCATATCAAAATAATCCTTCACTATAACGATTTGCGTATGCCCTCCTGATACTGTTAAACAAAGAAATGGAAACTCAGGTACTTTTAATCCCCGTTCATCAGTGATAAAATGCGCCAGAATATGGGCATCCATATGATCTACTTCAACCATCGGAATATCCATCCCCATTGCAAAAGCTTTGGCAAATGATGTGCCCACCAAGAGCGATCCAAGTAAGCCCGGACCTCTTGTAAATGCTACTGCACACACTTCATTTTTATGTATATTTGCCTCTTTAATTGCTGTGTCGATTACTGGGATGATATTTTGCTGGTGCGCTCTGGATGCGAGCTCGGGAACTACTCCTCCATATTTTTCGTGAACCTTTTGGCTGGCGATGATGTTGGAGCACAACCGGGTGCCATTGAGCACTGCTGCAGATGTCTCATCACAGGATGACTCGATACCGAGGATATAAGTGTTCATATTGTAAATTTAAAGAGCAAAACTATTAAAAAAAAGATCAGAAATGGCGTTTTGGCTTTACTGATGGTGCTTATTGCACTGCCGGTAAGTCTGTTTGTTTCTATGCGCGATCCTTTTGTCCAAAACTACCTGGCTCGTTTGGCCACCGGATACCTTACTGAACAAATGGGTACGCGTATCATCGTAAAAGGTTTTTATTTTGATCTCGATCTTTCCCTAACTATCGAAGGCCTTGAAGCTTTTGACCAAAAGGAAAATAAATTTGTATCTGTACCGCTTCTGCACCTGAGTTTAGTCCCCTCTGATTTTAGAAAAGGATTGCATATTAGGAAGTTAGTGCTTGATAGTCCCTTTGTTTCACTGGTGAAATACGAACAAGAAGACGACCTCAACCTGAATGTTATTACGGATTATTTTTCAAAAGAATCCGATACCATTACATCAAGTTCGGGAATCAGTTATCCGTTGCTGATAGATGACTTGCAAATTACGAAAGGACAATTTCAGTTTTGGAATCAGAACAAAGATGAACCCGGCAAGATGGGGATGGATTACAGTCATCTCTATATCAAAGATATCATGCTGGCAGCAACAGATTTGTCAGTAATTGGTGATAGTATTCAAACCAGGATCCGTAAGCTCAAAGCTACCGATACATGTGGAATTAGGCTCCAAAATCTTCAGGGGCAGTTCATTACAAATAGCGCAAGAACCGCATTTACCGAACTGGAAATTGTTACAAATCGATCCAGCCTGAATCTTGATCTGGAATTTAAGTATGAATCATATGCTGATTTTCTCAATTTTGTTGAAAAAGTGAATATCGATGCAAATATCAAACCTTCGATGCTATACATGGCTGATATTGGATATTTTGCTCCCGTAATGTTTCAAATGACAAATGTGGTAAGCCTTGCAGGTGAGGTAGCCGGAACAGTAACTGATTTTAGTACCCGCGATTTTAGCTTCCAGTTGGGTGAAAACACCAGCTTTGTTGGTGAATATCATATTGCAGGATTACCTGATTTTTTTGAAAGTGATATGGAATTAACTATCAATCGCCTGAGATTGAATGCTGATGACATAAGCAATTTTGCACTTCCGGGTGGTATAAAAATTCCAGTGCCTGATCAGCTAAAAGCTGCCGGAAACACTATTGTAAGGGGCACATTTAAAGGGAAACCAGACGATTTTTTAGCTAAGGCAAACATTAAAACTGCTGTTGGAGGGATAAGTTCAGATTTAAGACTTTCAAGAGATCAGAAATCAAACGAAATCAGTTATGCAGGGCATTTAATAACAGATAAGCTGCAGCTCGGTCAATTGTTTGATTCGGATCAGATAGGCGAACTTACGATGAATGTGCGTGTTAATGGCAGCGGATTGAGCTTAGAGACTGTTAATATGCGTATTGATGGCGTTTTAGAGCGAATAAAACTGCTTAACACATTTTATCAGGGAGTAATATTAAACGGCGAACTGTCGGGGCAGCGTTTTGTTGGTTTTCTGAATGTGGATAACGAAAAACTCAAGCTTGATTTTAATGGTAAAATCGATCTTGAACCAGCAATTCCTGTTATGGATTTTGTTGCAGAAATTGACCATGCTGATCTTTTTGGTATGAATCTTATGGGATATGATTCACTAATGAGAATCAGCACCAGCATAAAGGCAAATCTTACCGGTTTCAAACCGGATGAATTATTTGGCGATTTAAGGCTTTTTCATACAACTTATCAGGATAGCAGAGGAAGCTATCAAATGGATTCTTTAGTTTTAAAGGTCACTGATGAAGCACTGCTGGGGAAGCGCTATATGCTGACCACCGACTTTTTTGATTTTGAGCTTGGTGGTAAAGTTCATTTTGCAAGCTTGCCCAAAGCAATGAACAATTATTTGAATCATTATATCCATATTCCTGGAATTTTTGGATCAGAAATAAGTTTACAGCAGCAGGATTTTTTCCTGAGCCTTAATTTTAGGGAAACAGAAACCCTTACACGCCTTTTAAATCCAAAATTGGTGGTTGCAGCAGGGACATCGGCTAGTGGTGTTTTTACTACAAGCCGCAACGATTTGGATTTAACGCTAAAGTCGCCTTACATTTCCTTCGGTGATTTTAAAATGAAGGATTTGTTAATTAGAAATTCAAGTGATCAGGAACAGGCACGGTTGGATTTTACCTTGTCGGAATTTGTTTTCCGCGATAGTACAGCCGTTGATACTACTGTGCTGGGGATTGAGCGGCCACGTTTTAGAGTTGAGGTCAGAAATGATAGTTTGATGGCTTCTCTGCGATGGAATGACAGACTGATTCCGCCGCGAAATAAAGGCAATATATACGCCACTTTTTTGCCCGATAGTGCTTATGGAGGCACTTTGCAGATCAACAAGGCTGATCTGATTGTTAATGATTCCGTTTGGCAATTGGCTGAGAATAATCGAATTATATTTAGAGAAAATTTTACTTCAATTACAAACCTCAGACTTGATGTTGGTAAGCAGTTCATTAGTTTCAATGGGAATATACCGCTTTATGAATCAGATTCACTGGATATTATCTTCAGTAATTGGGATATTTCTAATTTTGATCTCATCACACTAGGCTATGGTATTGACTTGGACGGCATTATTTCGGGCGACCTGCAACTTGCCAATCTGGTAAACCGTCCGGCATTTTTCTCAAACCTACACCTTTCAGATCTTCATCTTAATGCTGAGAAATTAGGAGACGCCCGCATTTTAAGTAGTTGGAACAACTCTGATGAATCTATTTACCTGAATGCGCAAATCATTAATGTAGGTAATGTTTCAACCAGTCGAATGCTCAATTTAACAGGTTTTTACTACCCACTGATTGATACTGATAATATGAAATTTGATCTGAATCTCGAAAACTTCAGACTTAAAGCCCTAAACCCTTTCCTGACTGGAATTATGAGTGGAGTTGAAGGATTGGCCAGCGGAGATTTTAAAATTCGTGGCGCTATTTTTAAGCCTGAACTAACTGGTGAACTGGATCTTTTTCGAACGTCCTTCAGAATTGATTACCTGAATACGGTTTATTCGTTGCAGCATAAGTTCGTATTTGAAAAGGACAGAATCGCTTTTCAGGATATGATGCTTTATGATACCACTGGAAACAAGGCAGTTGTGAGTGGAGAAGTGAGTCATAATTATTTGTCAGATTTTCGCTTCAAAATTAGAATGGATCCGCAATCGTTTATGGCTTTAAATACCAATCGGCAGTTGAATGATTTGTTTTATGGCACTGCGGTAGTAAGTGGCGACGTGCAGATTACCGGACCTTTAAATGATGTTAATTTAACGATAAACGCTGCCACAAATCGCGGAACACAATTATATATCCCATTGAATAACAGTGCGTATGTGAGCGATCATGATTTTATTGTTTTTGTTAACCCCAACCAAAAAGATTCAACTTCAAAAGTTTTAAAACCTGTTATGAACAGGCAGGATCAGAATTTTAATATTAACCTTAATGCAGATGTTACCCCAGATGCAGGCTTGCAAATATTTTTGCCTTATAATATGGGAAATCTTGTGGTGAGAGGAAGCGGTAACATCAGGCTGGGAGTGAATGCCATTGGTGATTTTACGCTTTTGGGGGATTACCGTGTGCAATCCGGACAGTTTAATTTTGTTTTCGAAAACCTTGTTCGTAAACGTTTCGACCTGCTCGAAGGTGGCCGCATTTCGTGGACAGGTGATCCTATGGATGCCGAGCTCGACGTAAAAGGCCTGTACCGTGTAAAGGCCTCTCTGGCCTCGTTGGGTATCGTCCTCGATTCAAGTTCTTCTATCCGAAACCGTGTAAATGTCGATTGTATCATTCAACTCAAAAACGAGTTGTTTAATCCGGATATCAGTTTTAGTATCCGATTACCCAATGCTGACGATGAAACCCGTCAGATGGTTTTTTCGGTATTAGATACAACAAACAATGCCCAGATGACTCAACAAATGATTTCACTGCTTGTATTGGGTAGTTTTAGCTATGCAGCTGGAAGCGCAGCAAATTTAGGAAACTCTTATATTAATGTCATCAGTAATCAGCTAAGTAGCTGGCTGTCGCAGATAAGCAAGGACTTCGATGTGGGTGTACACTATAAACCCGGCGACGAATTGTCGAACGAAGAATTGGAGGTGGCCTTATCAACACAACTTTTTAACGATCGCGTTACCATTGATGGAAATTTTGGAATGATTAGCAATACCGCCACAACACAAAATGCCAGTAATATTGTTGGTGATGTGGATATTACGGTAAAAATCACTAAAGATGGCAGGCTAAGGGCTAAAGCATTTAACCATTCCAATGTTAATTCTTATTATTACTATAGTAATTTTGATAATTACGCACCTTATACTCAGGGAATCGGTTTATCATATCGTCAGGATTTTGATAACTTTGGCGATCTCTTCCGTAGAAAGAAAAAAAGAAACACCAATTAAATTCATTATGAAACACTTACTTATCCTTATTATTTCGGTGCTCCTCTTTAATCAGGCTGGCGCACAAATTACGATCACCTCTGCAGATATGCCTTCAGTGGGCGATACCGTCCGAACAAGTATTGCACTCAATCCGGAAGTGTTTGATTTTTCTCAAACCGGCGAAAATCACTTCTGGGATTATAGTGGCCTCAACCCTATAAATCAGCGGGTAGACACTTTTCTGGCTGTATCTTCAACGCCTGTGGCTTTTTGGCCTTTTTTTATCACCAGTGCCGATTTGGCCAACACTTTTAACCCTGCATCTATTTTACCCGGCTTACCTGATGAAATGGCTTACCGGTTTTTAGAAAGCAGTGATAATCGCTATCAGGATTTGGGTTATGGCTTAATCTTTGAAGGAACACCTATTCCCCTAAAATACAGCAATGCAGATGAGATTTATCAGTTTCCGATGAGCTTTGGTCATTCTTACGCTGATGATGCCCTGCTCGAACTTGCCTTGCCCAATGTGGGTTATGTGCTTTTGGATCGCAGCCGACAAAACACTATTGATGGCTGGGGAACGCTAACAACGCCTTATGGAAGCTTTGAGGTGCTTCGCTATAAGTCTGAAGTTGAAGAATATGATAGTTTGTTTATTAATGGAATTGGCCAGGCTATAGCACACAATTATACGGAGTATCACTGGCTGGCCCAGGGAATGGATGTGCCGCTGCTTCAGGTTACACTTGATGAAGTTTTGGGCAGCTTTGTTGTTTACCGTGATTCGGCGCGTGTGATTAGTGTGGGGCTTTCCGAAAGTCAACAGGCTCATACTGAACTTCAGATTTATCCTAATCCGGCAAGGCAAAATAGCAGAATCTTAGTCGATGCCAAAAAAGCTACACTAGCCACCCTATCCATTTTTGATCAGCAGGGCAAAATGGTTTACCGCAACCAAAGGCCATTGATGCAAGGGCAGAATGTGATTTTCCTGAATGCTAATCAGCATTTCACGGGAACGGGACTTTACACGATTCAAATCATTGGTGAAGGGATTCGTTCGTTCGGCAAATTACTTTTGCTTGAATGAAAAAACTGAAAGTTTACAAGTCGTCTGCTGGTTCGGGCAAAACGTTTACCCTTGTGCTCGAATTTCTGGCACTTGTATTGAAAGACCCCCAAAATTACCGGCGGATTTTGGCTGTTACTTTTACCAACAAAGCCGCTTATGAGCTAAAGGAACGCTTGCTAGATGCTTTGTATGCCATTGCAAACCATAAAGATGATGGAGCCATCAAAAATGTGGTATTGCCATATCTCATCAGCGAAACGATGCTCGATGAACAAGTTTTGCGGGACCGCGCTACTATTGTATTTCATCATATCTTGCATCATTACAGCGAATTTGCTGTAAGCACCATTGATGCTTTTGTGCAAAAACTGGCCCGGACATTCACCCGCGAGCTCCAGCTTCCTGCTCAATATGAAATTTTGCTGGAGACAGATATCCTGATCAATTTAACACGCGATCGCATTATTGCTTCGGTTGGCAGAGATAAATTTGTTACCCGATTGATTCTCGATTTTATCAAAGGGCAATTGCAGGAAGACGAAAACTGGCGGATTGAATATCGGCTTGGTGAGTTTATCAAGCTTCTCCTCGAAGAAGAAGCGTTTTTAAGTGGTAAAGGCAATGAACTCACTGATCTGGAGGCGGTTCAAAAAGCAGGGAAAACCATCAGGGATTACCGCAATAAGGTTTTACAACACGCAAATCAACAGATCAGTAAGATCGAACAGCTATTGAGCCAACATGATGTGAGCCCTGAAGATTTGAACAAAGGCAAAAATGGCCTGCCTGTTGTCATCAAAAGAATCCGCGAAGGCGATTTTGCATATGCCTCTGAAGCATCACTTTTTAAAAATCCGCCTGAGGCCGGAAAATGGGCTAAGGGAAAACTGCACAAAGGACTAACTGATGCTATTTTTACTCTTGAAAATGAGCTGATTAGTCTTTTTGATGAGCTAAGGGCATATGTAGAAGAGCATCGCTCGCGTCTTACTTTGTTTAATATGCTTGCTAACAACTTACTTTCTTTTGCCCTGCAACAACGTATCAATGAAGAGATGGCACTTTTGCGAAACGAACGCAATGAGGTGCATATCTCAGAGTTTAACAAAAGATTGTCAACGACTTTGTATGAAGCATCGGTGCCCTATATTTACGAACGACTTGGGGAGCGTTACAGGCATTTTATGCTGGATGAGTTTCAGGATACTTCTATTTTGCAATGGCAGAATTTTTTGCCTTTGCTTACCAACGGACTATCGGCTGGCAACCTGAGTTTGTTGGTTGGTGATGCCAAACAAGCCATATACCGCTTTAGAAGTGGCGAAGTGGAGCAGTTTATTCGTTTGCCCGAAACCAATTTGCCTGTTGTTTCGGCTCAAACAAGCGATATGGCTGCTACGCTTCAACAGCAATATCAGGATTTTTCACTGGATACCAATTATAGATCCCTGCCTGGGATAGTAAAGTTTAACAATGCCTTTTTTAAATCGGCTGTATCCTTTCTTTCCGAAGATTATCAGGCTGTATATGAGCATGTAGCACAGCAGTTTGTGACAAAAAATGCTGAAGGTTTTGTTTATCTTGAAATGTTTTTGGAGGTCGAGAAAAACAATGAAACCGATCCACATCAGCTGAGGGTTGTGGAACTTGTAGCGGAAAGTATTGAATCTGGTTATGCGCCCGGCGATATCGCCATACTAACCCGTCAAAATGATCATGGAGCCAATATGGCACGATTTCTTACGCAGCAGGGCTACAGCGTGGTTTCTCCTGATTCGTTGCTGGTTAAAAATTCCGATAAAGTACAGCTTCTTGTTCATGCGCTTTATTTTGTGCTTCAGCCTGCTAATAGCATGATTGCCAGCGGATTAAGATACTACAACACCCTGGTTAGGGCTACAAATTCACCGGAAAGTATTGAAGCGGATACATATTTCGCTGCTCAGGAATATTCCTCTGCTCAAATGGAGCAGTTTTTAGGTTTGCCACCAGGATCCCTAAATCCTGTTCAGCTTAATCATTACAGCATTTATGATTTTTGTGAGCATCTGGTGCGCATATTCGAGCTCCAAAATTCTGCTGATCCATATTTGATGTTTTTTCTGGAAGCTGTCTTTCGCTGGCAAAATCAATCTCAGGGCGGTTTGGGCGATTTTTTGCAGTATTGGGAAGATCGTAAAGATAAACTTGCTGTTTCTCTTGCCGAAGATGCAGCCTCTATCAAGGTAATGACTATCCATAAAGCGAAGGGATTGGAGTTTCCGGTGGTTATCTATCCTTACGCTTTTTCAAATCTCAGTAACCGCACTACAAAAAATCATGCGTGGATCGATCTGAGTGATTATGAAATTCCAGGCTTAAAACAAGCGATGATAAGTGTTAACAAATCGTTGGCAGGTTCCGATTTTGAAGCTTTGTATGAGGTGGAAAAGCAAAAAAGTCAGCTGGATAACATGAACCTGATGTATGTGGCCTATACACGGGCGATCGAGCAGCTTTATGTTTTGAGCACAGTAAAAGGAGAGCCGGAAAAAACTTTACAGTATCATTTTCTCAGTCAAACCGGCGATTGGGTCAGCGGCAAAAACATCTACACTTTTGGAAATAAAGATGGATTGCCACTTAAAAAGTCTTCTGAGCAGCTACTCAAAAAGGAAACATCAGATCCAATTGTATCCAGAAACTGGCATAAGGCACTGAAAATAGCTCATTTGCCAGCATTTTCAATAGCTACAAAAGCGATTCAATACGGTAATAAGATGCATACCTTGCTGGCTCAATTTCGATATGCTGATCAGCTTCATAAGGTGCTGCAAAAGAATTTTCAGCTGGGTTTTATTGATCAAACCGAAGTTAAAACACTAGCTTCTGTTTTTGAGCAATTGACTGCTAATCCCAAACTAAGTCAGGCGTATTCCCGTCCAGCCAAAATTAAAAATGAAGTGGATTTATACCTCACTTCGGGCGAATTGCTTCGTCCTGATCGCATAGCTGTTTTGCCCGAAAAAGTGTTGGTGATTGATTATAAAACAGGAGAGCCTAATGATAACAACCTTTCGCAGATTAGTGACTATAAAAATGCCCTTCAAAAGCTTTTTATTCAGCCTGTTGAAGGGTATTTGGTTTACCTGAAAGATACCATCGAAATAATCTCCGTCTGATTATTCCGCCTTTTTCCCGGTGTTAATATTGAAAGGTACATAAAGCGGACAGAAATTAATCAGTGCGGTTAACAATGGAATGAGTCCAAGCAAACCCCACCAACTTTGGTAGTAATAGCCAACGGCACCAATGGCCAGGCCAATGATAATCCGGATAATCCGGTCAGTAGATCCTACATTTTTCTTCATAAGCTTTTGTTTTTTAAATGGTTTGTAAAAGTAATCGTAAAACTCTGTTTTGTCAATCATTTAAATCAACAGATGACCCATTTGATTGATACAACTTCTTTTAGATAAACAATTTTTGTGCAAAATAATAGAAAATGCTGACTTTTTAAGCTTTTATCTTCTTATTTGCTCCCGCGCAAAATGGTTATCGCGATGCCCTGCGATGCCCTGCGATGCCCTGCGATGCCCTGAGCCTGTCGAAGGGAGCCTGTCGAAGGGAGCTTGTCGAGATGCCATTTGCGTTGTCATTTAGCCCAAAGCTACATTTTTCTAAACCGTATTTTTCTTAGAAGTATCAAATCTTCTTTAGTGATCAAAAACGCTTTAAAAGCGGTTTTGGTGATTTTTTTAAATACGCAAAATTGATAAACCACCGCTGTTGTATATGCTAAAGATGCGCTCAGGCCTGCACCAATCAGCCCGTAGGCCGGAATAAGCATTATTAACGCCGGCACCGTCACAGCCAGACCGCTGAGCGAGGCAATCAGGTTGTATCTGGGCTGCCCTGTACCCGAAAAATAATGACTGAATATAGTGTTGGCTGCCAATGCAATAACGCCAGGAGCCAAACTGATGATCACAATTTTTATCTCGCCAAATTCCTTGCTGAAAACCCATTCGAATACCACTTGTGGGATGGCGATCAAAACTAAAAGTGCCAATGCTGTTAAGCCAACCGAAAATTTCAGCAGCACAATACTGAGCCTGGCACTGGCCTGATCGTCTTTTGAATTGCTGATTTCGGAAAACTGAACCAATGAGATGCTCTGTCCTATCAAACGCAGACCTTCCGAAAGTTGTACGCCTGAGTTGTAAATACCTACCGAACCAATCCCGCTCAGGCTTTTCAGAAAGTAATAGCTGAGTCGCTTATTGATCATATGGGCAATGCTCGAAAGCTGTGTCATGCTGCCATAGTTAAGGATGATTCGTGGTGTTGCTATTGCTTTTGGGCCGTTCTTTTCCTTGAAAAAAGAAGCCAGCAACAGCCATCCCGTCACTGCCGGAACAGCATAAGCCACATACAGCGCATAAACGAAAGCTTTTTCGTCTTTCAGCTGCATGAGATAGACAAAACCAATAAAGCTAAGCAGTTGCAGGCCAAATTGCAAAACAAACAGACTGTTAAAGGCTGTAATCTTTTTCTTGCCTAACAACACATTCATATTAAAGCTATGCAGTGCGTTGATCAGCGAGAGTACCAGAATATGCAGCCCATAACCTTGCGGGATGACGAGCTGATAAATCTCCGGAAAGAATGTCAGCAGCCCAAAAATCAAAGCGGTGAGTGCGATCACCAGCAGCATCCAGCTGTAAGAGATTTTTATCAAACTTTTCAGGCTGTAGCGTGAGCTGAAATAGACAAGGCCACTACCGGCCATTAGCTCTATCACCAGTAAAATGAGGGTGATGTCGAGCAGGATGATGCCGGCGGTTCCCCAGGCCGCTTTGCCCAGTTCGTTGGTGGCAATCCACAGTATCAGTATGCCGCTAAAGGCATTGAGTATGCGCGTGCCGGTTGTGCTGAGGATTTTGTGCAGCATCAGTCAGTTTTATTCAGTTTGAGTTTGAGCTGATTCCAAAAGCCGGCAAGCGTAAAGGTGAAGCGTTTACCATCAATCACAGTATAGTTTTGATTTCCATTCAGGCTGTGCAGGCCTTTATTGTAAGCAAATGCTGGTAGAGGCATGATACTTTTAACGGGCTTTTCCTCAAAATGTTGCGGGCTCAGGCGGACAATTTCATTGATTACAACGGCTCTCCCGTAATGTAAGGTGCAATCCTGCGCCGGACGAAAAAGCTTTTCTCCGAGCTGAATTAAATTCCCTGCGGGACGTGAGGAACGGATATCGGTTTTTACCGGATTATTGGCATGGGGTTCAAAAGGCCCAAAAGGACTTTCAGCATGATAGCAATACAGATTTACGCTAGGCAGGTTTTTCTGAGTGAAGAACAGGTACCAGCGATCCTCATACTTAATCAATGCCGGATCAACAACGGCCATGCCCGATAGCAGGGTTTTGACCTTTTGCAACTTGCGGGTATTCACATCAAAGCGATACAGGTTTAAAGCATTGGCGCTGTAGCTCTCTGGCAGGCAATAAAGTGTGTCCTCATATACAAACACAAAAGGAAACGAGAGATGGTGCGGTTCTTCCAAAACCGTATGATAAATCCCGAAGTCCTCTGATTTAAGGGTACAGGCTAAAACTGCTTTTCCCTTGCGATAGTCATATTGTTCGAAGAAAACATAGGTTTCATCTTGAAAATCAATTATAAATGGATCGGCCAGATAAGTGGAGGGCGCGGGCTTTGTAAACCAGCTCGTGCTATTGAGGTAGCTTTCTGGCTTCTCAACAACGGCCTTTAGGGGAGCATTGATTATTCCGATGTTCCAGTCTTCCTGAAAAAACAAGTCATTAAGATGAAAAGCTATACGGCGAAAAACAGCAGTCAGGAAATAGCGGATCATTTGGAGGTTGCCTGGCGGATGCTTGATAGCTGCCTGCGATTGCGATACTTCTGGCTCAAAATACGGATTGTGGAGCAAATCCTTGCAGCTTTGAAGGGGCAAACGGGCGCTTTCGAAGTAAAGCTGATCCAGATGGGCTGCATAGGAATGCCTGATCACCTTATAAAACTGTCTTCTCAATATCAGGCCTTTATCTAATTCCTTCGTCAATTTTTGCAAGATAACGCCATTGTATTCGTGGCCATGCATAAACTCCCAAAATCCCGGAGGACCACCACGTATCAGCCTTTCATCGTCGTGATGAAACGACCAAACCCCATAGCGGGCAGCCTCCAGTATTTCGCCTTTGATAATGTTGAATCCAAAGCGTAACAAAAAATCCAGTTTTTGGGATTGAATGATACTGATATCTGAAGCTGCAAAATAGTTGGAAAGTCCTTTTTTCAGGGGAGTGCAATACAATTTTTCGATGGATTCAACTTCTTCACTGATGTCGGTTGGGGCTTTGCTTTTAGGCTTAAAGCCATACCTGTTCCATAGGCGGAACAATAAATTTTTGTAGGGATACGAGCGCAGGCGTACAAAAAAGCCAGGCGTTGAGGTAGGAGCTTCGTCATTGATTACGATCAATGCCAGCTGAATGCCATTATCCCGCAACTGCCTGATCGTCTCTGCCTGCCAGCGCTCCAGCTGCAAGCTGTTGCACAGGAGTCCGAAGCGTAATTCTTTTGGCCTTTTCGCTGATGTTTCCACCCTATTTTATGTTGTTGAGCAAAAGTAACAATCTTTGGGGATAGCAGATGCTAAACAGCGAGATTAGCTGTAAACAGGATTTGGCCTTATGAGGTGATTTTATTTATCAATCATGAAAGACTGAATACGAAAACATCATCAACAACCTCCATATTATAGGTGCCTCCTAATTTAAATCCATTTTTAATAGCATTGCAATGCCCTTTAAACAGACGGATTAAGAAATTTGCTCCAAAAAAAAACATCAGGCAAAAAAATATTTGCTTTCTCAAAAAGATGTTTTTATTTTTAGAGCCTAAAATAATGCCATGAAATCAACTAGC
>JACCQN010000044.1 GCA_015709215.1 Bacteroidales bacterium | reverse complement strand
GAATACTCTAAAAAAATCCAGCTTTTATTTAATCATTTTGCTGTGTCTGGTACACTTTAATGGAATAGCTCAAAAAATTGATTGTTTTGTTTTGCAAGCTCCAACAAAGCAATTCAATAATGTGAAAAAAATCGGGGTGATGGAGTTTTCCGGCCATAAGGATGCAGGTCAAATGCTTGCAGATAAAATTATTGCCCGACTTTTAATGGAAGACAGAGGCATACACGAACAACAAACCGGATTTTTGGGCTTTGGAAAGAAAATTGAAGGAGTTACTCATATCAAAGGCTTTAAAACTAATGTTTACAGCGTGATTGAGCGTAATCAGATCAATGAAATTCTCAAAGAACAACGACTCGGGCTTTCTGGTACGATAGACGAATCAACAGCGGCCAAAGTGGGTGCGATTTTAGGGTTAGATGCTATAATTCTTGGTGATATCACCTATGAAAAGAAAGAGGATAATACTACTTCAAACTATACCACCCTTGATGGAAAATCAAAAACTAAATATTGTAAAACACGTAAAATCACTTCAAATGCCAGCATGAAGATCGTTGAAGTGTCCACGGCTGAAATTATTGGTGTAGAAACCGCAGCTTATGAAAGTGAAGACAAAAAATGTGATGAAGAACGTGCTAAAATTGCTAACTATAACCAACTCCTGAACAATGTGGTGAATGGCACAGCAAGCAAGTTTGTTAACTACTTTACCCCTGGCTATACATTGGTTCGCTTTGAAATGGAGAAAATCAAACTCAAAGATTTAAAAAAGCAAGCTGATGAGGCTGGAGAATATCTTGAGAACGGAAATCTTAAACAGGCATTCCCGCTTTTAGTGGCCATTTATGAAGCTGACAGCTATAACCCAAAAGCTGCCTACAATGCCGGTATAATTCACGAGATGACGGGTTTATATGATGATGCGGTGAATTATTATCAAATAGCCAGCCAGCTCGATCCTTCGAATCAATTATATGTCGATGCTCTGAAACGTGCAGAAGGAGGAGTGCAAACTCTTGCTTTCCTGGAAAGCATTGGGAAACCTATCGAAACTTATTCCTTCTCTGGAACTGGTGATGCACTCGCAGAAAGAATCGTGCTAAAGGGAAAAAGTTCAGATCGGGTGGATGTATTTGAGTTTCCGGATAACAAATCTGATGCTATTGCTAAAATTCCTGGCGGACTTGAATTTGTTGTCATTGAGCAACAAGGTGATTGGTATCGTATTAAGCTGATAAACAACAAAGAGGGTTTTGTGCATAAAAACGATGTGAACTGATAATTGCAGTTTTATGAAAAAGATTAGCTGTTTATTACTGCTTTTTCTACCCGCTGTACTGATGGCACAGGAACCTCAGTGGATTGATTATTCCTGGCGCACTTCGGCTTATCCTGAAAAGGATTATTTTATGACGTTTATTTCAGGTGAAGTGTCCGAAAATCAGGATGCTAAATCATTACTTGATGAATATGAAGAGCAGGCTAAGGCTGCTTTGATTCAACAAATTCAGGTGAGTTTGCAGGCTGCTACGGATTATCAGGTCGCTAATATTGATGCTGCTACCACGGAGGCTTTCAGGATGCGCTCGCAATCTTTATCTAAAGCGCAAATAACCGGCCTTCGGACCGAACGCTATCATGATAGGAAAAAATCATTGGCTTTTGCCATTGCCTGGGCGAAAAAGTCGGAACTTAAATACTTTTACAGAAATGCCGTGAGCCGCTTGATGGAGCAAATTAAAAACCAAAAACTTACGGCTGATAATTACCGATCGAAGAACGACCAGCAACAGGCTTTGAAAACCTATTATGAAACCATGCCTGTGTTTACTGAACTTGAGGAAGCCCAGTTTATCCTGCTGGCATTAGAGATTGTAAATGAATCAGATACACGACTTAAGGAAAGCCATGATCTGCTTGCAGCTGTAAAAAGTGCCATCACTGATTTGCAACAAAGCGAAAAAGCTAGCATTGATGATTTGGGGTATTTTATGGCTTATGGCTTGTTTTTGCAATTGGGCAATCTACAATCGCCTGTTAACCTGCAAGCTTTTGGTTTTGAGAACTCCGGTTTGATTTCAGAATTTTCAGAACGCTTCAAAACAGCACTTTCAAGCGGATTTGTTCGTGCCAGCGATTACAAAGTTTCTGACTATCCAAGCAGTTCAGCTGTTGTTATTTCCGGATCTTATTGGAAAGAAGGGGAATCCCTAAAAGTAAATGCCGTAGCCCGGCAAAACAGTCAGGCAAAAGCTGCTGCCGAAATCAGCCTGCCGGTTCAATGGTTGCGAGACAGGTCAGTAAACTGGGTTCCGGAAAATTACCTTAGGATTGCCAAACTTTCCGAAATTAGTCTGGAGGCTGTCAATCCAATGCATGAAGCCCGCGCCGGACGTCCACTCCAGGAACCGCTCAAAGTGAAGGTGCTGGCCGGAACAGAACCTTTAGTGGAGGCTCCTTTGGTATTTTTGCTGCAAGATGAAATGGTGGGGAAAACAGCAGCAAATCAGTATGGTCTTGCTGTTTTACCCTTTACAGCCAAACAGGCCGATCGGCAGCTTCAGGTAGTTTTGGCGCAGCTCGATTTGAAGGCTTTTATTGGCGGTGAACCAGAACCGGCTTTTTTGAGTCAGCTCGAAAAACAGTACCCCATAGCACCTGCACGCTTCATGATCAAAGTGGCTCCGCTAACTATTTTTGTGCAAAGCAGCGAAAAAGGTCATTATGGTAATCAGTTGGATATTAATTTATTGGAACCAACTTTAAAAGAGGCCTTGGCCGAAAGGGGTTATGCTTTTACCGATCAGATGAACGAAGCTGATTTGTTGGTCGAAATTGAGGCAAAGGCTCGTAATGGTTCAAATGTGCAAGGTATTTATTTTGGCTTTGTGGATGCCAGTGTTTCAGTGATGGATCTTTCTGATGGCAGGGAAATCTGGAAACAAAGCCTTAGTAGCATCAAAGGTGGAGGCGCTGATTTCAATCGGGCTATTATCAAGGCTTATGAAATGGCAGCGCAAGAGCTTAAAGAAGCCATGCCGGAAAAAATAAAATGATTCTATTACAATTAACCACTGTTTTCTGATATAATTCACATAAAAACATTCCATTGCTGAAATGATTTCGGAGGGAGGACATTTTATTTTTTTAAACAATAGTTAGAATTAAATTGATGTCATCAAAACGATGGGTGATCGGCAGCCTCCGGATGCTTTTTGCGCAAGTCTATTAATTGGCTAAATGCCCCTATCGCAACGAATAATAAGTGTAAGCCTAAAAGCTTCTGCCGGTTTGATCTATTTTTCAATTAGCTGTTGTTGAATTTCAAGTGGGGTGTCGAAGGCTTTATTCAGGCCGCATTTGCCGAAGGCAATAATTTGCTGCTGCTTAGGCAATAATTTAAGGTAGTCTGACTTTTCTTCAATCTGATCGTCCTTAATTTTCCAGGAGTGTAATCTGCTGCTAAAAAGTGAATTATCTTCCGGGAATAAGTCTTAGGCATGCATGCTCCGTATGGCATTACTTCCTGTTTATCACAGAGTTATAATAGGTATGGAGGTCAATAAATGTTTGTTTGCTTATATTGCAAGTTTTAAGTCAGATGGAACAAGTAATTTATACAACATTCTAAATATTGTGATTCTTTGTTTTTTTGTTAAATATTTAACGCTGACAATCACACAAGCATTAACTTTGGGCTCAATAACCAAATTAGTTTAAAATTTTTAAATCCCTCATAAAATGGATGTTGAAATACTTTCGCGCTTACAATTTGCTTTTACAATCTCTTTTCATTATATCTATCCGCCTTTGAGTATAGGTTTAGGTTTGATTATGGTGTTGATGGAAGGCATGTATTTGAAGACAAAAAACAAGCAATACGAGCAATTGGCGCGCTTTTGGACTAAAATATTTGCCATTACATTTGGTTTGGGAGTAGCAACCGGCATTGTGATGGAATTTGAGTTTGGCACCAATTGGGCAACATATTCGCGCTATGTTGGCGATGTATTTGGTTCGGCTCTGGCTGCTGAAGGCATATTTGCATTTGCCCTCGAAAGTGGGTTTTTAGGTGTTTTACTATTTGGTCAAAACAGGGTAAAGCCAGTTGTGCATTTTATAGCAACTGTTGGGGTGTGGTTTGGCTCCATGTTTTCGGCCGTTTGGATTGTAGTGGCCAATAGCTGGCAGCAAACACCAGCAGGCTTCGAGATTGTTGGCGAAGGCCTGAATGCCAGAGCAGAAATCACAGATTTTTGGGCAATGGTTTTTAATCCATCCAGTGTTGATCGCATCCTGCACGTTTGGATTGGAGCATTGATTGCAGGAGCTTTCCTGGTGATGAGCGTTCATGCCTGGTATTTATTAAAAGGTCGTTATACTGTGCTGTCAGAAAAAGCCTTTAAGATTGCCTTGTTGGTTGCCGCGCTGGTGTCAATTCTACAGCTCGTAACCGGTCATAGCTCGGCAACTGGTATTGCTGTTAATCAGCCTGCAAAACTTGCTACTTTCGAAGGACATTATAACACTGAAGATCAGGCAGATCTTTATATTTTTGGATGGGTTGATCACGAAGAACAGAAAGTAATCGGACCTTATATACCCGGCGGATTGAGTTTTTTACTGGATGGAACATTCGATACCAAAGTGAAAGGCCTTAATGATTTTCCGGAGGATGAAATACCTGATGCCATTAATGCCGTATTTCAGTTTTATCACCTGATGGTAGCTTTTGGGATGTATTTTATCGGGATTACACTCGTTGGATTATTCCTTTGGTGGCGCGGAAAATTATTTGAATACCGCTGGTTGTTATGGGTTTTTGTGTTTTCGGTAATACTGCCACAGCTGGCCAATCAATTTGGCTGGTTTGCTGCCGAAATGGGACGTCAGCCCTGGGTGGTTTATGGTTTGCTGCGAACCTCTGATGCTTTATCAGCTGTTGTTACAGCAAATCAGGTATTGTTTTCATTGATCATGTTCACACTGATTTATGCTTTGCTTTTTGTGTTATTTCTCTATCTTCTTAATAAGAAAATTCAGGCTGGTCCTTACGATGAAAGTAATACCGACAGCAGGCCTTTACAGGAAGGAATAGCCGAATCGTTCAGATGATAATGATCAGTTGTTAACTTTTAAAGTTGTTTGCTAAGATTTATAAAAGAAATTACACAATTGACTTAAAATAAAGAAATTATGGCTACATTTTTAGGAATAGATTATCCGACACTATGGTTTTTAGTAGTGGGAGCATTGTTTTCAGGATATGCCATCCTGGATGGTTTTGATCTGGGAGCTGGTGCCTGGCATTTGTTTTTCAAAAAGGAGGAGAGCAGACGTATTGCCTTAAACGCAGTTGGTCCTGTGTGGGACGGGAACGAGGTTTGGCTGGTTATTGGAGGAGGCGCTCTGTTTGCCGGTTTTCCGGTGCTTTATGCCTCGATGTTTTCGGCTATGTATATCCCGTTTATGCTTTTTTTGGCTGTTTTGATATTTAGAGCGGTATCAATTGAGTTCAGAAGTAAAGAAAAAATGAAATGGTGGCGCAACACCTGGGATATTTCTTACAGTGTTTCAAGTATATTGATGGCACTGTTGTTAGGTGTTGTTGTCGGAAATATTCTTTGGGGAGTTGAATTGGGGCCCAACCATGATTTTACAGGACATTGGATCGATTTTCTTAATCCCTACGCTATCCTTGTGGGCATCACTACAGTAGCGCTGTTTATGATGCATGGTGCTATTTACCTGGCCATGAAAACAGAAGGGAAGCTTTTTGCCAAAGTTAATAAATTGTTGAACCGTTCGATTATTTTCTTTATTGTAACATACAGTATTGTAACGCTGTTCACTTTGATCTATCTGCCTCATCTCACCGACAGACTTCACGAAAACATTGCTTTATTTGTTGTTCCCTTAATGGCATTTTTAAGTATTGCCAATGTGCCGCGACTTGTCAGCAAAGGCAAATACGTAATGGCATTTTTATTTTCATCGCTTACAATGACCTTTTTGTTGATACTGGTAGCGCTTGAACTTTATCCGGTTATAATCATGTCAACTGTTGATCCGGCTTATGATATTACTGTTTATAATGCTGCCTCTTCCGAGAATTCGCTACGGATCATGTTGAATATCACAGCAATCGGCGCTCCGTTGGTTATTTTTTACACCATTTTTGTTTATAAAACTTTTTGGGGTAAGGTCAAACTGGACGAAACGAGTTATTAATCAGCAATTTGTGTTTAGCACATTTATTTAACAACCTTGTATTTGGTTTCGGCTGGGAAAACGCGTTTTAGCCAACCAGGAATTAAAAATAAGCCAATAAATAAATAGGGATAATAGGTTATTAAGCGCCAAAGCAGCGCTAATGGCACTGCCCAGGCAAGATTGGGAATAAGGTCGCCCAGAAAATCTGAAAAAATGAATTCTGCAATACCGCTTCCGCCCGGTGTTGGGCTTACCAACAATATGATCCACATGGTCAGTTGTCGTGCGTAAACAAGCAGGTGATCAAACAAGTTCAAATGGTTGAAAAAGAAAGCCATAAATATAAAGTTTACAACCCAATAACGACCTGTCCATGAGAGAAATGTTGCCAGGAAGGCTTTGACCCAATAAGCAAAACTTTTTCCTTTAAGTGCATGTGAAGTAATAATAAGTTGGTTGGCCAGTTTTCTGACGCGCATTCTGAATCTTCTTAAAAATGGCAATAAAAAAACAAACGACAGCAGCGACTTAAAGAAATAGGGGTTAAAAAACAAAGTATAGGTCAGGATGAGTGTGTAAAGCAAAATTATTCCATATCCAATAAACAGCGCAAGCTTAACGCCGGCAGCAAAATCAACACCTTCGGGTGGGAAAATCTGATTGCCAAAGAGCAGGTACATTATGGGTACCATTAAAATAAAAAAGACTTCATCCAAAAATATAGCTGTTAAAATCACAGCGGTGCTTTTTCCGGAGTTGATACCCTCTTTATACAGCACAAAAATTGCAGGCCCTGTGCCACCTACAACCGACGGCGAAATAGCTGAGCTGAACTCCCACAACATAATCACTTCAAAGGCTTGTTTCCAGCTCAACTCGCCATCTGTCAATACTTTAATACGAAACATATAGGCCAAATCACGCACGCTCATCATCATTAAGGCAATGGCCATCCAAAAAAAAGATGCTGATGTCCAGTTGAAAAATGAAAAAGCTTCCGGATCAAAATTGTTGTACAACATCCATGAGGCTACACCTAAACCGATGAGAATCGGATAGATGATTCGACTGAGACGTAAACTTTCACGAATATCGGACATGCAATATTGCTTTTTTGCAAAATTACAAATTCCCTGATCTTGATGCTAACTTTCAATAAAACTTTGATAACTAAATTGTTAAACATTATTAAACTATCAATAGCACGACAATATGACATAAAAATTTATGTTGTGACGACAAAATGACTTGATATGATAAATTTCTTCTGGATTTTTTTGCCTGGTATGGGATTTGACTTTGTAGGCCTGTCTGAAATAAATTTTGAAAATTAACTTAATTAAGGAGGATGAATTATGAACTTAATCAGATTTAATCAGGATCCAGTGAGCTTACTTAGTGAATTAATGGAAGATATTGACCGCAATTTTATATGGGGTTCAGCTGGATTACGTCAGATGATGCCGGCTGTAAACATCAGCGAAAATGAGGATGGTTTTATGCTCGAAATGGCGGCTCCGGGTTTGAAAAAAAGCGATTTTAAGATCAATCTGGATAACAATGTGCTGACAATTTCTTCCGAAAAGCAAGAGGAACAGGAAGACAGCAAACAAAATTATTCATGTAAAGAATTTAACTTCAGTAGTTTTAGTCGCTCTTTTACCCTGCCAAAAAGCATTGATTTCGACAAAATCAAGGCAGATTATAAAGACGGCATTTTGAGAGTAAGCCTTCCGAAACGTGAAGATGCAAAAGTTGCATTGAACAGACAGATCGAGATTGCTTAATCAATATTGACTACCAAAAAAAGGTGTGCATGAAAATGCGCGCCTTTTAATGTTGCTTTACCCCTGTTTGTTTTTTACTTACTTTTGTTCTTCCAAAAACCAAAACAAATAGCCGTTTGAAAAGTAGCCTGTTATCCTTTTTTACTGCACTTAGAAAGATCGATTTTTCGAAGTGGAGTATTCTGTTTGTCCTTGCTTTCGTTATAATCTATGCCATAGAATTCGGATTTTATAAACGGCAGGATCGGGTAATTGCATCTGATGTAATACACTATTATGCGTATTTACCCGCTGCTGTTATTTATAAAGACCTTTCGTTGGATTTTGTTTATGAGGATCCGGGTCATTTTAGCAAGATGTTTTGGCCTGTTAAAGCACCAAATGGAAAGCATGCCTTCATGGTAACGATGGGTATGTCAATTCTATATGCACCAGCCTTTTTTTTAACGCATGCCATTGTAAGTATTTCTGGTGGAGATACAAGCGGTTTTAGTGAACCTTACCGTTTGGGGTTGGTTATAATGGGATGGGTGTATCTGTTTTTAGCACTATTGATGCTGCGTAAAGTTTTGCTAAGGTATTTTTCAAAAAATGCAACTGCACTTAGCTTAATCATGGTTGTGATTGGGACCAACTTGTTTCACTATGCCACAGCCGAAACAACCATGAGTCATCAGTACAGTTTTTTTCTTTTTTCTGCTTTTCTATTACTTACCATTCAATGGCACGAAAAACCCCGATTATCTAAAGCCATCTTGTTGGGCTTTGTCGGTGCATTAATAACTTTGGTCAGGCCCTCTAATGTGTTGATTGGGTTGATTTTTGTTTTTTGGGAAACAGGCTCTTTCTCTGGAATAGCTGAAAAACTTCGAATTTTTAGAAAGCATTATCGTTCCGTAATCTTGATCGTTATATCGGCTATCATCGTCTGGATTCCACAATTCGTTTATTGGAAAGTTTATACAGGCAGCTGGTTTTTTCTTGGGTATGGTGATAATGGCGCCAGTTTCTTTTTTGATAATCCACAGATTATCAACAACCTGTTCAGCTACCGCAAGGGCTGGTTGGTTTATACGCCCTTGATGGTATTTGCCTTTGTAGGAATAACTGTGCTATGGAAACAGAAAAGAGGAATAGCAGTACCTATAGTGATTTATACGCTTTTCAATGTTTATCTGGTTTCCAGCTGGTGGTCGTGGTGGTATGGGGGTGGTTTTGGCATGAGGGCTTACGTAGAAACTTATGCTATTTATGCTTTGGGTTTTGCGGCTTTTGTGGATTGGGTGCTTAAAAGCAAGCTATTAGTCAAAATACCTATTCTTTTACTTGTGTTTGCTCTTGTAGGCTTTAGTTATTTTCAAACACGTCAGTATTATTGGGGAGCCATACATTATGTAGGAATGACTAAAGAGGCTTATTGGCATCAGTTTTTAAAGCTTAAACCTTATGGCGATTATTATAAAAAACTGACTATTCCAGATATGGATAAAGCACGTAAAGGTATCTATGTATTTGAACCTGTAGAATAATGATTTGCGTAATTATGATCCATGTGACAGTACTTGAAAAATATGCTTTGTTAAAGAAATATGCAATGAGATTAGCAATGTAACAACGCAGAAATTAATTATTTGTGAAATAGGTTGAATTAATCCTTTTAAGATGAATTTTTTTTCAAAAGTGAAAAGTTTGACTGTAGTAGGTCTAGTCTTCCTGGTTTTATTCTTTTCCGTCGCATCTCATTTCCCGCATAATGTTTTATCCTGGGATATTTTTGGGTATTATCTCTATCTTCCGCTTTTATTCATTTATAATGATTTGGGTATTACGGATTTTTCTATTATCACGCATATTATTGACACTTACAATAATACATCTACATTTTATCAGGCTATGCCTGGAATAGATGGAAGCTGGGTATTAAAATATCCTATGGGTATGGCTATACTTTATTTGCCCTGGTTTTTTATTGGTCATATTTGGGCGTTGTTTTCGGCTTATCCGGCAGATGGTTTTTCATTTCCTTACCAGGCAAGTTTGGTGTATGGTAGTTTTGTATATACAATTATTGGTTTAATTGTTTTTTGGAAGTCGCTAAGATATTTTTTCAAACCAGCTACCGTTTCTGCAATTCTGGTTATTATAGTTTTTGGAACCAATTACCTGGTGCATACTGTTTTTCATGGTCAGGGCTTAATGTCACATAATTACCTCTTTACCTTGTTTGCTTTTGTGTTATATTTTACAATTAAATGGCATGAAAAGCCCTGTATGAAATATGCAATTGCACTTGGAATTACTATTGGTGTTGCAGCTTTGTCGCGTCCAACAGAAGTATTGGTCATACTTGTACCTATATTTTGGAATGTTAAAAACAAAAATGATTTCTTTAATAAATTGAAGTTGCTTCAGATTAATTGGAAAAATGTTCTTGCAGCTGGCTTGATTATTTTTGGTTTTGGAGCTTTGCAATTGGTTTATTTCAAATTATTTACTGGTAAGTTTTTGTTTAACAGCTACGGAAATAATGCTGGTGAAGGGATGGAATTTTTTAGTCCTTATATTTATCAGGTTTTGTTTAGTTTTAGAAAAGGGTGGCTAATTTATACACCTGTAATGGTGTTTGCTTTGGCTGGTTTTGTTACGCTTTATAAGGAGATGAGAGATCAGTTTTTTAGTGTTTTCATCTTCTTTGTCGTTGCTTTTTATGTTATTGCAAGTTGGTCTTGTTGGTGGTATGCAGATTGTTATAGTCAGCGCGCTTTAATTCCTATGTATGTCTTTTTGAGCCTTCCACTTGGTTCACTGATTGAAAACGTATTTCAAAAACAGAAAATCATATGGCGGGTTTTATTAGTTTTCGTATTGGTGAGCTTAACTGCATTAAATCTTTTTCAGAGCTGGCAGTTTTTGAATGGTATCATCCATACATCGCGCATGACAAAACCCTATTATAAAAGTGTTTTTTTGAAAACAAGTATTCCTCCTGAAGCGACTGACAAATTATTAGTGGATCGATCGAAATCACCAGAAGAAATTTTAAATTCGGGTAAAACATTTAAATCCAAAGTGTTAAGTTTTAATGATTTTGAAAGTGAAGGCATTATTCCAGATACTAATCTTGTTAAATGGTCTGATGGAAAGGTTTTTGAACTAAATAAGCAAAATCCAATTTCACCTTATTATCAAATTACATACAAAGATTTGAATCTAAATGAGTATGGCATTTTGAAGATAACTGCAAGTATTTATCCGATATACGCTCCTTTGGAAAACCCGCTTGTGTTTACTGCTACGTTTATGCACAAAGGATATGCCTATTCTTATTTTGGAAGGCAATTAGATGATCAAGCCCTTCAGTTAAATACCTGGAACAAGGTTGAATTCTATTACCTTACACCAGAAGTGAGAAAAGAAACTAATTCTTTTCAGACATCATTTTGGCTGAAAGGAAAACTACCGGTTTTTATTGATGATTTTAAAGTTGAGTTATTTACAGTAGATAAATGATTTTAGTGATTGTTTTTTCGTTATAATCTTTGTTTAAATCAATATTTTATAAAGAGCTTTCCGAAAAAAATCATAGTTCTTTTCCCCACCGTCTGTTTCTGTTGAGCCTGAGTGTTTCATGCTTATAGCTTAGCTATTCTCATCCTGACAGACTCTATAGTTGCATCTTTCTCGTTTTTGATTAAATAAATTTTTAGTAAAGAATCTTTAAGTTTGTTCGATTTTATCTCCAGACTGATCAATCCTGTTCCTTCAAAATCTTCCTTTCCAACACCATTGAAAAGGTATTTTTTAGTGTAGTAAAGGTTATTTCCGGCTGTATCATCTGCGATAACCATAAATTGGTCAAGACCTTGTTTAAAATTGACTTTATACTCTAGTTGTAGTAAGTGTTTAGAAGCCTCACCGTCTATATTTTTTAATGAAGTACTGTCGATCAGGGATGTTGTGTTTATTTCTGGATTCAAAATGTACTGATCACTAATTGTCTTATCTAATACAATCTGATCAGCTTTTAAGTAATAGGTGTTCATCCAATAAAGACCTTTGTATTGTGGTTCTGTTTTGAGGAATATTTGCCAATATCTTTCTTTATTCATCCTTGCCCAATGCATAATGAAATTCTTGTATTGGAATGTTTGAACGATGGCAAGATAAATAAAGAAACCAAATAGAAGAAAAGTAGCTTGCTTAATAAATTTTGTTTTAATACTATAAAATGAACTTCCAAACAGAATAATCACTCCATAATAATCAATCATGACCCTACTTCCGTAGCTGGCGCCATAAAACCAAACCCACCAGCTTGATAAAATATATACTACAATTAAATAGGGAACTAAAAAGCTAAATAATTTCCAATAGTTTTTCTTTGAAGCAGAAGTAATTACTCCCAAAAGGATTAAAATAAAAAAAGCTGGTGCATAAACAAAAAATCCTTTTTGATAGCTAAAAAGAAATTTGATGATATTAGGTTGCGTGAGGATCAATCGCTCTTCCTGATAAGAGTTAACGTAAAAATTACCTGTTTGTAAATACCATATAACAGGCTGAATAGAAATAAGCAAAAGTATGATTGCTGTTGAGATAATTAATGCGAGTTTATTTCGTGTAAAAATTGATTTTAGGGTAAGAATGAAAGTACTCCAACTATCGAAAATATAAGGAACGAAGAGAATAATAAGACCATTCACTGGCCTGATTAAAATAATCATACCTAAGGCAAAGGCAGCCCAGTATAGCTCATTTTTGTGTGGCTTAATATTGTATTTAGAAATAAAATATAAAAACAGATTAACAAAAGCAAAAGAATAAACATGGCTAAAAGATGGCAGATTGCTGGCGTAATACATCAAAGAACTACTGAAAAGTGTCACTATTTGAAGAACAAAAATATAGCCAGTCGGAACCCGATAGATTTCAAGTAGTTTTCTTAGAAACAATAAACCTATAAATAAATAAAAGAGTGCAGCATAAAAAACAAAATCCTGATAAATTAATGAATACCCATCGGCCTCTATATTGCTGTCCTGCGTGGCTATCAGATGAGCAGTCAAGAAAAATGGCATTAGTGAAACTGCTGTACCAACAAAGTACTTGTTTATTTTGTTTCCTTTTATTAAATGTAGATAACCACTACTCGTTGCTTTATGGTCATAAAATCGACTTATTAAAGTATCCGTATAGGCAAAATTTAAATCTTTATAAATAAAAACTGCGGGCAAATATTCGTAATAACCTTTTCCATCAGCCAGTATTACAGGTCGGGTATTCTCGTAATAATTATTAATTAGAATTAGAAACAGGAATAGAATAAAAATTTCCTGAAAAAAATGAAGTCGTTTTAAATAATACATTTCAACGAATTATTATTATGCCAGTCAAGATTATTTGCTCCAGAGATTAAACTTCAACACGCACCAAATAGCTCTGAAACCGTCTTGCCAATTGATTTTTTTGCCTTCGGTATAGGTTCGTCCATAATAGGAAATACCAACTTCATAGATTCGGATGTTTTTAATTCGCGAAATTTTAGCTGTTACTTCGGGTTCAAAACCAAAACGGTTTTCTTTTAACGGTATGGATTGCAGTATTTCCCGCTTGAAAAGCTTGTAGCCCGATTCCATATCCGTGAGATTCAGGTTGGTGAATATATTGGATACTGTGGTCAAAAACTTGTTTCCGATCGAATGCCAGAAAAATAAGATCCGATGTGGATTGCCACCAACAAAACGTGACCCGAACACCACATCAGCCATGCCATCCAGTACAGGTGCCAATAGCTTGGGATAATCCCGCGGGTCGTATTCATAATCTGCATCCTGGATTAAAATATAGTCGCCTTCGGCTGCTTCAATCCCTTTTCTGATGGCAAATCCTTTTCCGCGGTTTGGCTGAGAAGCAATAGCAACAAGTTGAACTTCAGGATTTCGTTTATGCCAGGCTTCCACACGAATCAGGGTTTCATCTTTGGAGGCATCGTCCACCACAATCAGTTGTGCACTAATATTGTTAAGGGTGATGCTTTTCAGGATTTTATCCAGCACATCTTCAATCGTTCTGGCTTCATTGTATGCTGGTATGATAATACTGAGCAAAGGTGTGATTTTCATATTTTCTATCCTTGATTTATTTAAAGAGCTAACTAGATTTTTAGTTTTTAAAAAACTTTATTCTTACAGAAGTATATGAATTATCTATTTGAATAAAATAAAATCCATTTTTTAAATTACTAATATCTAATTGATTAGCGTTATAAAGTGTAGTTTCAAAAACAACTTTACCTTGCAAATCAAGTATTTTAATGGTATTGCTTTCAGCTGATAATCCTTTAATCTTCAACACATCCTGAACGGGATTAGGATAAATTTGAATAGCCTCCGTTTTTGCTTCTGCCAGATTTACAAAGATGTCCATCACAACCAGCTCTGTAAGATTTTCATCAATCATTTCTACTGATCCGTTCACAGCTTCGTAGGCTTCAACCAATACTTCATAAGTATAAGTTCCCGGCTCAAGGGATTCAAAAACGCTGATGCCGCTGTCATTTGTGCTTTGTGTGCCAATTCCTTCCAGCGTAATTTCAGCTCCGGAAATTGAAACGCCATCTTCATCTTCAACCATAAAAGTCAGGTCATAAGTGGCAGATTGCTGATTTGCAATCACTGTCCATTCGGCTTCTGAACCATGAGGGGTGCTTAGCGTATAAACAACATTTTCATTGAAATCCTGTGCCACTTCCGAAGCAGGATCACCGCTAATGCCCAGTTCAACAGTATAGGTTGGGATCAGGTTTGTAAGCGAAATGCCGGCCGGAACTTCGAGCGTAACAGTAAAATTGTCAGGATTAACCGTTCCGGAAATATTGTTTTCAAGTTGTGGATTGTTGCTGGCCAGCAGATCGAATGACAAAAATTCGGGCTCCAGCGTTTTAATCGGTTCGTAGGTTACCAGCCCAAGCGTGCCATCATCGGGCTGGTGAAAAATATAGGTTTCGGCCACAGTCACTTCATTGGTTCCCCAATAATTACCAATAGCACTCACGTCTTCGGCTATATTGTTATAGAAAGCATAAATTTCTCCGCTATTTCCATTTTCATAAAAAACATTTCCGCCTGGGTTTGTGGCTGTACCAAGATCGAGGTCAAAAACCTGCTGTGTTGTTATTCCCCATAAGTTTCCTGAAATGAGGTTCCTGCGCACAACAGCTTTGTTAGTTGTATTGGCTCCATAAAAATTCAATCCGCTGCCACCCAGCATAGGATCGTTTTGAATATTGTTGTCTAAGATAATATTGTCAATAATCCTGCTGCTGATGCTGCTTCCGATTTGAGCATATCCGTAGCGATTATTCACAATGGTGTTGCCTGAAACAACGGCTTTGGTATTGCCCACGCCAATCAGACTGGAGATAGAAATACCGCCAACATTATCATGAAATCCTTCCACGTAATTGCCGACAATATAGATGCTGTCAGCAGCTCCGGGCCCGAGGTTGAGTTGCGGACGATTGCTGTTGTCGGTTGTATTGTGGATAAATTCATTAAAGTAAATCTGCGGTGAGCCTTCTGTATTGGCACCTGATCCAATCGCCGAACGCTCGTTCTCAACAAAACGACAGTAACGAATAATCGGATTACAATTACTATAGTTGATCACGTTTGAGGTGTTGGACGCACTGTTGTGAATAAAAGTGCAGTATTCAAAAGTAGCTTCACTTTCGATAAGTTGGATACCTCCGCCATGCGTGATACGAGTGTTGGAAAAATAATTAGCTTGCGAATCTTCAAATCTTAGCCCGTTAAAACCTTGACCGGCAGTGAGGGTATCTACAGCTGTAATGATCACTTCTCCATTTTCGGGATTTGAAATAAAACTGCCAAAAAACTCTGGTCGCAAACCGGTAGCAATTTTTAAAACAGTGGCTTCAGATATTTTTAAAGTGTCTGAAGCAGAAATAGTTAGCGAATTATTGATGATATAACTTCCGTTCTCGAAACTTACCGTTCCGCCACTTAAATCAACCAGATCGGCCAAAGTATAGGTCTGATTATTTCCGGGCGTAATGTATTGCGCTTTGACAGTAAATCCTAACAAAATGATTAACAAGGTGATAAAATAAAATTTTCTCATGACTAAAATTATTATGTTAATGTTATACGTTTTTACTTTTCTCATCTTTTGCGGAGCGTACCAAATCCAAAAATCGATTATGGCAAACAATATTAGTGAATAATCTCATATTGGAGGTGAAAAACAATTTAAAAAAGCTGTATCTGGAACTAAAATGATGCTCCACAAATGTTCTGGCATAAAGTTGTTCTAATAGGGCAGTCAGCTGGTTTTTTGTTGCCACATCAAATTGAATTCTACAGTAGTGATTTTCGAAAATGAATTTAACTATGCCTTGGTCTTGCCAAATATCGATGCATGAAATATCTTTTTCAAATTTTGAAGAGAAATCTGATAAAGCTTGTTTTACAACTTTTTTAAGGCTGCTGAGGGGTACCCAGTTTTTTAGATCAGAAGAAGAGCCTTTTCTGATATCAGGTAGAATATAATCATAACTATTTTTTCCCCAGCCTATCAAGATGCCTGTAATGGCCATATTAAGGATGAAAACCAGTAAAATCAAACCTGTGATGCGGTGAAGTTTCCTTAAAAACCGGATCGTTTTGGCTTGTTTACGTCTGGAAATTTCGCTTTGCGGAAGATTTTTTATTTCGTTCACTATTCCAGAAATCCAACATTAATAACCATAAGCTCTTCCGTTAATTTGTCGTACAAGCACCTCCATCACACATACATTTTTCAGCGCAGGCTCACTGTATTTGAATGTGTTATCTGTATATTGATGCATGATCACGTCAAGTGCGGCTTGTTTTTTTTCCATGTCTTCAATAAAAATTACTTCGCCCATAATCTGAACGGAACGATATTTCATCGAATAGCTACATGCTACTTCGCTGTTCTGAAACCGAAGTTCGTGATCGGTACTAAAAGTGATACAAACTTGGGGGTGATTTTTTAGAATTTCAATTTTTAGGCCTTCGGGTGCTGAATGTAAGAATAGCCGGCCGTTTTCATAGCCAAAGTTCATTGGCACGGCATAAGGTTGGTTTTCGTCATCAATCATCGACAGGGTGCAGGCTTCACATTTTTTAATGATAGCTTCCAGTTCGGGTTCAAAGGTGAGGTCTCGGCTTTTCATAAAATCAATCCTTATTTGGTGACAAAGATCGCAAATTTTAAGAGTTTTTTGGCTTTATTCAAATCAGTTGAAAAACGTACTTTTGCACAAAATTTCTAACAATGCGTTATTCAGTTATTTTCATATTTATCCTTTTTTCTTTTTGGGCTCAGGCTCAGCAACCACAGATCGACATACTGCAAATGCAAGAACAAATACGCTACCTCGCATCCGATGAGCTGAAAGGTCGTTTTCCGGGAACTCCCGAAGATCAGCTGGCGGCTGATTACATCCGTGAAGCATTTCTCACAGCAGGGCTTTCGCCTATGGCTGACAATGGATTTCAGTATTTTTCGGTGGTTACTTCTGTCGAAGCTACCGATGATAACAAGCTGAATGTGAATGGTACTGCTGCTGTTTTTGAGCAAGATTTCAGTTTATATGCGTTTAGCAGCAATGCTACTGTTGAAGCTGAAGTTGTGTTTGCTGGCTACGGACTGGTGTTGGATATGGATAGTTTGCAATGGAATGATTTTGAAGGCCTCGACGTGAAAGATAAATGGGTTTTGGTGCTTGAAGGCGATCCTGAACCCGATAATAACGACAGCCCATTTATTCCTTTTGCAACCATTAGAAACAAAGCGCTGAATGCTAAAGACCAAGGTGCCGCAGGGCTTTTGGTTGTTGGTGGTATTCAAAATGATCCTAAAGATGAGATCACGCCCTTGCTTTTTGAGCGTTCAATTGTTAGTGCCGGCATCCCGGTAATTGATTTGAAACGTAGTTGGTCAGATCAGTATTTGCTTGATAATAAATTAACTATCGACAGTTTGGAATCTCTGGCTGTGGAAGGAGTAAATAATTTGAATCTATTAACTGGAAAAGTGTTGAAGGCAACAACAATGCTCGAACGACAAGAAGTAAAAACTCAAAATATAGTTTTTAAATTGGAAGGTTCTGATCCGAAATTGAAAGATGAATTTGTTGTTTTAGGAGCTCATTGCGATCATCTGGGAATGGGTGGCCAGGGTTCTGGCTCACGTGTGCCGGACACCATAGCCACACATTATGGTGCCGATGACAATGCTTCCGGAACTGTGGGCATCATACAAATGGCTTCACAATTGGCAGCATTGGAAGAAAAGCCCCGACGAAGTCTTGTAGTTGTTGCTTTTGGCGCCGAAGAGCTTGGACTTTTGGGTTCATCCTTTTTTGCTAAAAATATGCCTTTTGAATCCACAGCTGTTCAGGCAATGGTTAATTTTGATATGATTGGTCGTTTGAATGAAAAGCGATCAATTGTTATTGGTGGAACCGGAACTTCTGCCGAAACAGAAGACCTGCTTGATCAGCTGAAATCAAGGCATGAGTTGCAACTTTCTTATTCACCCGAAGGCTTTGGTGCCTCCGATCATGCTTCTTTTTATGCACAGGACATACCGGTGTTTTTCATAAGTACTGGTGCTCATAGCGATTACCACACACCTGGCGATACCTGGGATAAAATCAATTATGATGGAATGGTCGAGATACTCTATTTTAATGAAGATTTGCTTCTTGAATTACTCAATCGTGATGAAAGACTTAGTTTTAAGGAAGCTGGACCAAAACAACGAACAACAGGGCGTCGTGGATTTAAGGTAACACTTGGCATCATGCCCGATTTTACAAGTAGTGCTACTGACGGTCTGGGTGTTGGAGGAGTTACCAAAGGCGGTCCCGCCGACCGAGCCGGAATGTTGAAAGGCGATAAAATTGTTGGTATAAATGGCATGCCTGTCGGTACGATTTACGATTATATGAATCGACTCAAAAAGCTGAAAGCAGGCGAACGCGCCAATGTTGATGTGATGCGTAATGGCGAGAAGGTAATTCTGATTGTGGAATTGTAATCAATGTGAACATACAGCTGCTTTATATTGGTTTTGCAATCAGGGGTTTTCTGTTGAAATTTCTGAAATTCGGAGTCGTGGGGTTCTCCGGGCTGTTTGTCGATTTTGGTTTGACCTTTTTATTCAAAGAGGTTTTTCATGTTCAAAAATATGTGAGCAATGCGATAGGATTTATTATGGCAGCCACTAGTAACTACATTTTTAATCGCATCTGGACATTCGAAAGCACAAATCCAAATATTGCCTTAGAATACACAGAGTTTATTGTGATCTCCCTGATTGGTTTAGTAATCAATACTTTGATCCTATATCTGTTGGTAAGTCGTTGGAAAATAAATTTTTACCTTAGCAAAGTGTTTGCAATAGCTGTTGTAACACTCTGGAACTTCTTTGCCAATTTGCTTTTTACCTTTGCTGAAGTTTAATCAGTAAATATTCTCTGATCAAAAGGAAAAGGCTCTTTCCAAACGATCGAAATCTCTTTATAAAGCGGATGACCAGGGTTAATCAAAAAATTAAAATCACCTTTTGTAACAACTGAAGGCACGCACATTACAGCATATAGCTTTTCGCTAATAAACAAATCACCAAGCTCCTGAGTGAGGCGCTTTTGCGGAAAACTATTCCAGCCATCAGAAAGTCGTGAAGCAGGAAGATTGAATACCTCAATAACATCCGGAATATGAATTGTTAGCATCAAAAAGTCTTTGGGCAGCATCGCCAAACTCAAATGCACCAAAACCTCCGCCATGGCCAACGAACGGTTTTCAGCGGCGTAAATCATCTCAACACCCCTGGAATTCCAGCGCGCTCCTTTTAAAGCTGCTCCATATCCCGAAAGCTGATCGGCATTTTTAGCCCTGCTTAATCTGAACACCTCCATGGCTATACAAAAATGCCTTGATCAATGTGAATCAATTATGCTAGAACCAAATCGCGGCCATACTGATCATTTAATAAATCAACAGGCTTATTATTGCCTAAAGCATAAACCGGCGAATGAAGCCAAAGCTTAAACTGATCATAATCTTCAAACACCTGCAAGCCGCTATAAATGAATTCGGCCATAGCGATAATGCGCTCAGATTGTAAGGACTTGAATACAAAATTTTCGGCTTGTTTGCTTCTGCTTAAAGTTTTTGTGGAAACACCCAAAAATACCGCCCATTGATTTTCGGAGAATGGACTAACATCCTGAATAGCCTGAAAAACATAGTAAGGAATGCCCGATCTGATTAAGGAACTAACCAAAAGCTTATTTTCGAGTACCTGCGCTATAGACGATTTATTGGCAAGTGAATCAAAATTTCGCTGATGGGTGGTTTTGCGGGCATACTCAACAATTGCTTCTGAGATAATGTGCTTTACGTTTCCGGTTGTAGTAATCATAGCTGTTGCATTTGTCCACAAATTTACGACAAATGTCGTGAGTAATCAAGGTTTTTCCTAAAATTTTAATAGGTTTTTGTCATTTTTTCTGGCACTGCAATCGTAAAATCTGCCACAAACCGCTGTTCTTCATCGAGCCTGCCTTGCAGTTCACTTATTTCGATTGTAGTGATTGTTAAAATAGTTGCTTCGGGTTTTAGTCGATTGAGGTACCAGACAATTCCCTCATAATTATCCGAATGAAAGCTGCCATTATAGTGAATAAAGACCTGACCTTTATGCCAGTTTTCAGCTATTTGCCAGGCCATTGTTGCATCTTTGACAGCTTGGGCTTTCGGGAAATTTTCTGTACTATGATTTTTCATGCCACCCATCATTTCCATCATTTCCTGATAGGCCGGAAGGGTAGCGTCATATTCAATCGGAAGTGGTGCAATCCATACTTTATCAGTTTCTGGAAGCGTATCAAGGACTTCAAATCCATCTTTGAAAACCATAGAAGCATAGCGACGGGGTACATTTGTTCCGATAAATCTTAAATGATTTTCTTTGGCAAAATCTACAAGCGGTTTATAGTCTGTTTTATAATTCCCCCATAATCGTGTGATATTCTTTAGTGAATCATGTTCAATAGCACCGTTTAAATAAAGCTCAAGCGCCTCTTGATTATCGGTTTCGATCATTTCGGCTCCCAAAACAAGGTTTTCTTTATGGATTTTATGAAGCGCAGCAGTAAGCTCAAGTTGCAACCAATGTGCAATTGGATTGTTGTGCAATTCCCCGAAGAAAACCACATCAGCTTTGGCTGCTTCTTTTACAAGTTTCTTAAAGTTTGTTTGTTTTCCTTTTTGATTATAGAGCTTATAAGCAGGCAAATCGCTACGGAATGCGCTAAAGAGGAACAAACTAATAAGAAAAAAAGGGAAATATTTATTACGCTTCATAAAAGGTTAATTTTGAGGAGGTACTTAATGATCAGTATTGGTATAGTGCAGCAGGTAATCGTCGAGGAAGGAGAAAGGCAGCAATACTTTCATGCTTTCGGCAATCATCACAGGGCCTTCTTGTCCCTGCATAATTACCCGCATCGGCTGCTCGGAATTTTTTTCTGATTCGGCCATCACCTGTCGACATGCCCCACATGGTGAAAGCGGTTCGTTAATAATACCTTTATTTCCTTTGGCGGTGATGGCGATTGCCTCTACCGCTGTATCAGGGAATTTGGAATGTGCATAAAACAGGGCAACTCTCTCTGCACACAATCCGCTTGGGTAGGCAGCATTTTCCTGATTATTTCCCGTTATTATTTCACCATTGGCCAGGCGAACTGCTGCTCCTACCCGAAAATGGGAGTAAGGGGCATAAGCCTTCTCTGCGGCATAACGTGCCTGATCAAGCAAATCCATATCAGCCTGTTGTAACTCGGATTCATTGTCAAAGAGCAAAACCTGAAGTGGTATAATATCTTTTTTCATAAAAAATTTTAAGACGGTAAAATTACTTAAATTTTTAAACCTTAAAATTAGCACACAGCCCATACCCGCAGTATTTTGCCTTGATTAGTCAGTAGTTGCTTTCAAAGCTAATTTGTTAACGATCAGATTTGTCAGCTTTTAATCCTGCTCTTGAAGCAGCAAACAGAAAAAAAGCATTGAAAAATGCTAACAAAGTAACCCCTGCCTGCGTTTCGATGGTATCTTCTGTGATCATCGAAAACATCATAATTAGTAAAAAGACAGTATATAAAAAGTGTCTGTTTGCCGGATTGGAAACGTAAGGGAAGAGCAGGCTAAATAAAAACCAGATTAAGCCAAAAATGCCAAATCCGACTAAAATAGATATGTATTGATTATGAGAACGCCAGCGCCATTGTGCTTGTAATTTTGAGTTAATTTCTTCATAGGCTTTTTCGAAATGCTTGGGCAAATCGCCTGTCCCAACACCAAATAAAACATGGTTACGGATGATATGAACAGATGCATTTAAATACTCAATACGCTGCATCAAAGAACTGCCGTTTGGGTTGTCGAGGTGGACATAGTTTTGATATCCCAGCAACATTTTTGATATCCGGGTCCGAATACTGGGGTTTTCTAAATAATTCACATTAGCAACGCCGTTTTCAATGGCTTTAATGTCTTTTGGAGTAAGTGATTGAACCCCTGATGCATCCTTGCGTAACGACTTTGAAGTGAGGTATCTGATCAGTGTATATTGGATGTGCTGCCCAGCTTTATCTTTGCCGTGAAAATCGATCGAACTGCGTTCGTTCCAGGCCGCTGCCAATTCGGGAATAGCCAAATAAAGTCCTACATATTTGCCGTCCTCAATACCGAAATTAATGGTATCGTGGACATAGGGTGTTCCAAGCGCAGTGTGCGTGTCAAGCTCCTCGAAATTAACGCGCTCAGCATGACTTAAAACTTTGATTTGATGTGATATATATAAAATAAACCCTAATGGTAAAGCAATCATAACAACTAAGATAATTAAGCGCTTTTTCCAGTTAGTGATAGTAAAAGCTTTATAGGCAGCAATTAACGACAATATTATTATAAAGCTTATCAGACCAATTGCAGATTCTAAAATCATTAAAAAAGCAAGAAACCAAATTATTGCGATAAGCATCAGGACGCGCCATTGCCATGAAAAACTTTTATCGATTGTGATGAACCACCCCAAAATGAAAATGGAAAATAATATATTGAGTGCAAACCTTACAGAACTGATAAAGATGGAAATGCTGCGAATATCGTTGAATTCCTGCTTAAAGAATTCGTTCATACTGAAAAGTGTTCCTATAAAAACGGCAAAAACGTAAAAAAGCAACAGTTGTAGTACCTGTTTCCTGCTTAAGGCCGGCATTGTGCTCATCACCAGAGGAAGTACAAAAAGGGGTAATTTTGTGCGTAAGTCTTTTAATGCATAGTCAAAATCACTGGTATGCAGTAATCCAATGATGTGGAGGAGAAAAATTGACGAGACAATAAGCGCAGTTTTGTTTTTAAAAAATTGACTGAATTTTGCGATGAAGTTATCAGCAGCGTGATTAAAAACATACCCTAAAGTGTGTAAAACTGCAACAAAAGGATTTGATTTTCTGAAAAATCTGTTGACGACCTCGCCCGAAAAACCATCCATGAACCAAATGATAATCAGCACGAATTGAAACACACTCATTGTAAACTTGGAGAGCGGAATACTCATGGCCAGTAGCACAAGAGTTACAAAATAGGCCTTTCCGGCTTTTGATGAGGAAGTGCTGATTGTCACGTTTTTTGCTATTAATCCTGTTGTGGGCTAAGGATTTGCTGATAACGACTTGTATCCTGAATAACTTCAAATGCTTTTTCAAGATCCGGATCATTATCAAGGGCCGCAATTATTTTTCCTTTCTGAAAATAGTAACGTTGTGCAATTTCCATCTTTAGCAATTCCTCTATCTCTTCGCGATGTTTGCGGATGTCGTTTTTCTTATAATTAATCAGCTCTTGTTCCAAAGCCTCCAGTTGCGGATTTACAGCATCGATATATGCCTCCTCAGAAGCGATTTCACGCATCTTAGTGATCATCCGCTCGCTTTCTGTTGTATAAGTAAAATGGTGCTCGTCAACAAATTGCATAAAATCATCATAAATATCATTGGTAATTTTAAAAGCAGCTGCTTCGGGAATATTTTTGTTGTTGCGTGCAAAATGGTTGGCATATTTAAAAATGAAATTTCCGGCATATAAATTTGCACTAACCGCAGAAAAACTCTTTTCATCCATAATGATATCAGGTGAAATACCTTTTCCGTCAAAAACTACACGACCATTTCTGGTTTTAAAAGTGGCTACAACCGAATCAGTCTCTTGGGCTTCTCCGTTGCGAATTTTGGTGTAGTCAATCACCTGAATACACCTGCCGCTGGGAATGTAGTATTTAGCTACCGTTACCTTCAACTGTGTATTGTAGCTCAGCGGAACAACATTTTGAACAAGACCTTTACCAAAGGTGCGCTGTCCAATAATCACAGCACGGTCAAGGTCTTGCAAAGCTCCGGCAACAATTTCGCTGGCCGATGCACTGGCTTCATTAACAAGCACAACAACCGGAATATCTTTATCAACAGGGGCTTGACGTGTGCGGTGAACACTTGTTTTATCTGCTGTTTTGCCTCTTGTGGCTACAATTAATTCACCTTTATCAACAAACAAATTACAGATATCAACTGCTTCGTTGAGCAGTCCGCCTCCATTTCCACGCAAATCAATAATCAACCCCTTTAAAACTTGTTTTTCGCGCATTGCCATGAAAATTTCTTTCATTTCTGAGGCTGCCTTTTGTGTGAAACCTGATAGCAGGATATATCCGATTCCATTATCAAAAACAGTATGGTAAGGAATGTTATCCAGCTTAATTTTCTCGCGAATCAATGTCTTTTCAAGTGGTTTATCTTCTCCTTCACGGTCAATTAATAAATTGAGCGTTGATCCAGGTTGCCCTTTTAATAATTCACTTACCTCTGAAGTGTTTTTGTCTTCTGTATCTACGCCGTTTATTTTCAGTATTTTATCTCCCGGAATTAAGCCTGCTTTTTGAGCAGGGAAGCCTTCATAAGGTTCCGAAATGGTTACTTTCCCGTCGATTTGCTGAATAAGTGAGCCGATACCTCCATACTCGCCTGTGGTCATCAACTGAAAGTTTTCGATATCAGCTTCCGGAACAAAAACGGTGTAAGGGTCAAGTTCACGAAGCATTGCTTTGATGGCAATTTCATTTAGCTCTGCAGGATTGATATCGTCTACGTAATTAAGATTCAGTTCTTTAAATAAGCTTGCATAAATATCAAGACTTTTCGAAATCTCGAAATTATTGTGGTTTTGAGCCTGCAGGCTGATGATTTGAACTGGAAGTAAAGCAAGTAAAATTATCCAGAGTTTAAAGTGTTTCATAGGTGGAGTTTCATTCATTTTAATTTACGGAACGGGATCATAACCGCTGCCTCCCCATGGATGACAGGAGCTTACACGTTTGGCAGCCAGCCAACCTCCTTTGATTGCGCCATGTTTTTTGATCGCATCAACGCTGTAGGCCGAACAGCTGGGCGTATAACGACAGGCGCGACCCAAATAAGGTGACAGCGTATATTGATAAATTCTGATCAAAAAAATCAGAAAATAAGACGGGAGTTTAATCAGCCACTTCATATTCCTGTAATAAACGTTTGATTACTGCATTTATTTTTTTCTGAATCAATAAGAAATCAGGAATATCATGTCCGGTAAAAATCAAGGCAATGTCTAAGTGGGTTCCGTAGAAGTTTAATTGCTGAATAACTGGCGATTTGTGTTTTCTCCACCCTTCTCTTATAAGGCGTTTTATACGGTTGCGAGCCACTGCCAGCTTAATTTTTTTTTTGGAAACGCTTATTAAAATCCTTACCTCAGGTAACTGTGAATCGGGTAATCTTTCGAGCACAATAACCTTAAATGGATATATGTAAAACGATTTGCCATTTGTGAATAAACCTTGTATGGCATTGTGACTATGCAGCCTTTCGGCTTTTGGAAGTTTGTGAAGGGGTTTTTGACAATTTTCCATGAGATTTAAAACTCTATGGTGTAGGAGCTTATTCCGCCAGCAATGCAAATCCGGGAAATCTATTTTTTTCGTGATATTTTATTCTGATTATCAATATACTCCTCAATAGCCATTGTCATGGAAGGAGCTGATTTTGTTGGAGCATTTATTTGCAATTTAAAACCTGCTTCCTTTACTGCCTCGGCTGTAGAAGGACCAAATGCACCAAAGATTTTTGTCCCCTGCTTGAATTTTGGAAAATTTTTGGTTAACGACCTGATGCCTGCCGGACTAAAAAACACCAGCATATCATAATCATCTACTTTTACTTTAGCAAGATTGGCAGCAACAGTTCGGTATAAAACAGCTTTGCTGTAATCAACTTTTGATTCCTCAAGCATTTCGATCATACTCTCTTTATGAATGTCGGAACAAGGAAGTAAAAACTTCTCTTCCTTGTGTTTACGAATAATTTCCATCAAATCGCCAAAGCTTTGGTTGCCATAGAAAATTTTACGTTTGCGATACTGAACGTATTTTTGAAGATAAAAGGCAGTGCTTTCAGAAATACAAAAATATTTGAGCGTTTCAGGAACTTCAAAACGCATCTCTTTTGCGATACGAAAAAAATGATCAACAGAATTTCTGCTGGTCAAAATTATTGCTGTATGATCGGCCAGTGCAACACGTTCCTGCCTGAATTCGCGGGCCGGAACTCCTTCAATTTTAATGAATTTCTCAAAATCAATCGTAAGGTTATATTTTCGAGCCAATTCTCCGTAAGGTGACTTTTCAAAATCTGCCGGTTGGGGCTGAGACACCAAAATGGATTTGATTTTCATCTGATTACGATTTTTTAGCTTTTACCCATTTACCTTAATATTTTAAAAACCGCCAACATTTACTACTAAGATGCCTGTAAGAATAAACATGCAATCACTTGAAATCTACTCATAGTAGAATAAATGTCAAACAATAATTCTGATGATTTGAAATTCACCCGACAACATTAGGCTTACAGTCTTTAATAGCAATAAAAATGGAACGATTTCGAGGGCGCAAAGATATAAAAATAAATAGAATACTGAATAGGGAGATGCTTTCAGGCTATAATAAAATATTCGTATAAAACTGAAAACAAATACGATAACAATTAAAAACAATCCGATACTCAAACCTGTTCCACCCGGATAAAATGTGATGATGATCATCGCAGGTATCATCACTAAGGAGGACACCAGATAATGTGAAAATTCAATGGTATGCAAATGTAAATACAGATCTTTGGCTTTGAAAACCAAAGCGATAAACTTACTTGCCAATAGCCGTAAAAGGGTGAATAGAAAGACTAAAGTTGCTATATTTACAAAAATTCCAGCTTGATAGGGCTTAGGTACTTGAAGGTATTTGTGGAGACTGAAATACAAGCTGAGAGCGAACAATATAACGTAGAGTAGTAAAAAAGCCGGACCTGGCATACTTTTGAAAGGATTCCACTCTCGCAATAGCTGATTTACATGACGATCAGCTGAGTATGATCCCAGCAATTGAAAAAATCTTCTGGGAAGGAAATACTTAGCCAACACAAGGATTGTAAGACTTAAACCAATCAAAATCAATACAAAAGGCTCAACATAAGAGCTTTGTTTTCGCTCAATGGGTTGCAGTTTAATACCACTTGGATGAGTGATAAAAGTTTGCGCAACACTAATAGAATCTTGTTGTTGAGGTAAAATCTCTGTAGAATCGCTTTTGGGGTTGCTGTCTGAAAAAGACGAAATGCTATCGTTTGCGTCAAAAAACATTACAACATTTTCGTTTTGTTTCATTTCTGCTGGTAATTCTGTTTGCAAAGGTACTGTAAAGTTCAATTTGACCTTTTTATGATCAACTGATTCGCATGGCATAAGGTACTTTAGTTTTGCCTTTAAATTGTGTAAGTATCAAAATAATAGATAATAGACTGGGTTTTAAACCGTTTGGAAACTCAGACATATCCGTATTTTTAAGCTTCCCGTTAAAATTTTATTTATAACAATTATAAACAAAAGCGAATAAGTGTAATCGACAAATAATGAATAATATGTGAAATTAAATGACTTGTTATTAAATTCACAAAATAAACGAATAATCAACCAGCTTTTGGTACTTTTGCACCCACAAAATGTAAGCAAAACAAATGAATTTAATTGCAAAAATAAGAAACTCGGCAAAGGGAAGCGAAAAACGAATTGTATTGCCTGAAGGAACAGAAGAAAGGACATTGCGAGCAGCGGATGTGATTTTAGAGGAAGAGCTGGCAAGGCTGATTTTGATCGGTAACGAAGCAGAAATCAAATCGAATGCTGCACACTGGAATTTGAAGCATATTGCACGCGCTACTATACTTGATCCCATCAATAATCCACAAAAGGAACACTATGCGGATCTGTTATTTCAGCTTCGCAGGCACAAAGGACTGAGCATGGATCAGGCGTTAACACTGGTAGAGGATCCGCTTTACCTTGGGGTCTTGCTGATCAAAAACGGTGATGCCGATGGCGAAGTTGCTGGTGCTGATAATGCTACTGGTGATGTTTTGAGGCCTGCATTTCAGGTTATTAAGACTTTACCGGGGATAAGTGCTGTATCGGGTGCTTTTTTTATGGTTGTGCCGGATAAACGTTATGGAGAAGATGGCGTGCTTGTTTTTGCGGATTGTGCTGTTAATCCTGACCCAACTGTAAAAGAGCTTGCTGAAATTGCTGTTTCATCTGCTAAAACAGCACAAGCCATTGCGGGTTTTGAACCGAGAGTTGCGATGTTGAGTTTTTCAACAAAAGGAAGCGCCCAGCACGAGAAGATTAATCGAGTGGTTGAGGCCACACAGCTGGCAAAAGCAATGGCACCTGGTTTGTTAATTGATGGGGAGCTTCAGGCAGATGCTGCGATTGTGGAGGCAATTGGGCACAAAAAATCTCCCG
>JACCQN010000043.1 GCA_015709215.1 Bacteroidales bacterium | reverse complement strand
TTTTATAACACAATGTACTATCAGTTAACGAACTAACTTGAGCACCTTCAACGTTTGAAGTAGTTCCTTTTTTTCTCCAAAGGAAGTTCGCCACAAAATTCTCCTCCCCAAAAATCTCATTCATCAATAGCCTTAGATTGTGCACTTCATTATCATCAATAGAAACAAAAATTACCCCATCCTGTCTCAGAAGATTTTTAGCTAGATACAATCTTGGCATCATCATATTGAGCCAATTGCTGTGGTATTGCCCGTTTTCTTTGCTGTTTTTTTTGAACATACCATCTTTAGTCATATAGCCTTCTTCGTCTTTGTCGCCCACCCGTTTTTCATAGTCGGCTTTGCTTTCGCTAAACTTGTCGTGATAAATGAAAGAGTCGTTGCCTGTGTTATAAGGCGGGTCAATATAAATCATTTTCACTTTGCCAAAGTAGCTTTTTTGCAGCACTTTCAGTACTTCGAGATTTTCGCCCTCAATAAATATGTTTTCAGTTTCGTCAAAGTTTACGCTTTCGTCTTTGGCTGGAACGAGCGTTTTGGTGGTTGGGGTTTGCAACACTTTAAACGCATCACTTTTTCCTGCCCAGTTTAATACATAGCGTTCGTTCGAGAAATTTATATTTTCGCCAAGCGTGGCTTTCAGTTTTTCCCAATCAATTTTTCCTTCGCTAAATACTTCTGGCAATATTTGTTGCAATGCGTTTATTTTTTCCTGTTCAGGCGCAAGACTTGTTCCGTCCATATTTTATTGTGCTTTTCTTTCAATTAATAATTCTTTGACTTCAACATCAAGGATTTCGGCAATCTTGTATAGGTCTTCTAAACTTGGTTGTCGTCTGTTTTGGGCATACGAGTTTACCATATTGTAGCTCTTGCCGAGTTGTTCAGCCAGCCATTTTTGTTTAATCCCTTTCTGTTCTAAAACGTCTTTTATTCGGTTCATTCTTGAACTTGTTTTATAGTCTGCTAAAATAGGAATAATTATTTATTATCTCACAAAATGAGTATTTAAATCATCATTCTGTTTGGGTGCGGTGGAAAAGGGCTTGTTCGTGCAGTTGGCTTTCTTTTTTTGTCTTTATGCAGCAAAAATTCCTTTGACATGCTGTCGTCTGTTTCTGTCTTTTTACATTGAACGCCAACACCTTGTATCACCAATGGTGCATTAAAAGTTCTTATGGCTTTTGAAAAAGCTGTTCAGGAAGCTTGTATATCGTTTTTTTTTGAGCTGGAGCTTAACTATCACGATGATCAAAAGACCAATCTGCTAACCGGAAGTGGCTGTCAGGATTTTGACCACCATAGCCCTTGCCGGTTATTCTTTCGGATGAAACTACGTCTGCCAAAGTGAAAGTGCAGGAAATTACGGAAATCGTTAAGAAATATTTGATTCAGAATGAGGTGATCGAAAAATTATTCTATCAGCATCTTGTGGATGGCACACGCAGCAATGGCCAGACAGAAATTCTTCTTTTTTACAGATGACAAAATTGATTGGTTTTGGGCGAATAGGGTCATGGAAGTCCTCTTTACAAAACAATACCGATTAGCTTATTGTCATCAAGGCCAAAACTATATTACAAGCTCAATATTTGCTTGAGTATCAGATTGATAGGGCTCAGGTATCAGAAGAAAGTATTTACACATTTTTAAAGCAAAGCAGATAACCGACTTTATGGATCGACACAAACTTAACTATTGCTTTTTTAAAAGGTTTTACTTATATTAGCTGACTAAATAAGCTTTAATTAGCTTTTTTAGTGGGCTATTAATCAGTTTATTAACCTAATAAATGCATTTGCAAGAACCTCCTGCGGATAATTGTTTAGGAATTTACCGACAAGTTAAGGTGTGGATGATTAGTTTTTTACGATTTCAATCCTGAAATATTTTTTGGTTTATTCGATAGGGCTTTAAGTGTTGGGAAAATTACTTCATATAAGGAGTTTGTTTTTGTAGTTGCCACTTGATTGTTATGGATCAAAAACTCAGAATACTGTTTGTTGAAGATGTGGCCATGGATTATGATTTGGCACATGGTATCATCAAAAAGGAAGGAATTGTTGCAGAGGCGATGCTTGTGGAAACTGCTGCAGCATTTGAGGATGCGCTCAGAAAATTTAAACCAGATGTTGTAATTTCTGATTACAGCATGCCGCAGTTTGATGGCCTGCAAGCGCTTGGGCTGGCAAGAGCTTATGATGAGCGTATTCCGTTTATTATTCTCACGGGCTCTCATAACGAAGAAATTGCCGTTAGTTGCATGCGCGAAGGTGCGGACGATTACGTGATCAAGGAAAATATGAAGCGATTGCCTTTTGCTGTAATCGAATCCTACAAGCGTAAGCAGGCTTTGCGTGAGAAAGATATTTATTTGAACAAGCTGCAGGAGAAGGAAGCTTTGTTTCAGATGATTACCGAGAACAGCACAGATGTTTTGTTTTTGCTCGATCTAAAATTGAATTACCTGTATGTGAGCCCTGGCGTGAAACGTTTGAATGGCTATTCGGTTGAGGAAACACTAAAACAGCATATTTCTGAAATACTCACCCCCGAAAGCCAGCAATTTATTAACGAAGTGTTCAGGGAAGAATACAAGCAGGAGATAAGTGGAAAAAATCCTCCGGATTATAGAAAGACAATAGCGTTTACGGAATATGACAAACAGGGGAATATCATCTGGGTAGAGTCGGCTCTTAAGTTTGTGCACGATGATGATGGGAAACCGATTGGCATAATGGGCGTTTCGCGCGATATCACTTTAAAAAAGGAGATTGAAAAAAGCAAGCAGGAAAGTGAGGCTTTGCTGAATTTTTCGCAGCAAATTGCGCAAATGGGTAGTTTCGAGCTTGATTTAGAAACGAAAAAAGTAAGCTGGTCTGAGCATAACTACCGGATCATGGGGCTCGAGCCTTTTAGCATGGAGCCCGATCTGAACTTTTTTTACAACCTTATTCATCCCGATGATGCCATGTGGGTAAAGGAGATTTTGAAACAATTGCACAAAGAAAAAAAGCCGCTTTCCTGTACTTTTAGGATCATTTGGCCTGATGGTCAGATACGTTGGCTTAGAGATGAAGTAGTACCATTTTTCTCCGATGGCAAGTTAACGCATCTCAAAGGTGTAAATCTGGATATCACTGAACGCAAGCAGGAACAACAGCAGTTGGTCGATACTGATATACGGCTAAATTTAGCGCTGGATGCATCAAACCAGGGTTTGTATGATCATTATTTGCAAACGGACGAAATCTTGGTAAACGATTACTATGCCAGGATGATCGGCTATGATCCAAAAACTTTTAAGGAAACAACTGCATTTTGGATCGAAAGAATGCATCCCGACGACAAAGAAGAGGTTTTGAAAGCCTATAACGATTACCTCTCGGGGAAAACAGAAGAATACCGGTCAGAATTCAGACAAAAAACGAAGTCGGGTAGCTGGAAATGGACCCTTTCGCTGGGAAGAATTGTTGAATACGACAAATCCGGAAAACCTTTCAGGATGATGGGCACGCACATCGATATCGATCGTACCAAACGCAACGAAATACAGTTGGCGGAAGCTAAAAACTACCTCGAACTCCTGATTCATAGTATTGATGCACCAATCATTGAATGGGATCAGAACATGCTGATTACCAGATTTAATAAAGCTGCGGAGCAGCTATCAGGTATCAATATGCAGGAAGCGCTGGGAACGTCGATCGAAAATTTTTTACGGCAGGCTGTTACATCAAATTTGGATGAGCTGATTGATCGTGTGCTGGTTAAAGGAGACATTTTGGCAGGTGATGAAATAGCGATTCAAGCCAAAGACGGAACATTGAGGACACTTTTATGGCATTCAACAAGTATTATAGATACACGGACAAACAAGCAAACTGCCACTGTTGCAATAGGTTATGATATTACCGAATTGCTTAAAATTCAGGATCACCTCCGGCAGTCGGAGGATCTTTACAAACAGATTGTTGAGAATGCACCTATTGGAATAATTAAGTTTAATGAGCAGTTGATTATTCAAAACCTTAATTCCCGCTTTGCCGAAATTATTGGAATAAACCCGGAGAAGCTCAAAGGCCTGGATATGAAAATGCTTCTCAAAAATGATTTAACCCTTAAACTTCAGGAAGTTTCAAAAGGTAAAATCACACAGTATGAAGGCCTTTATCAGTTTCTTACTACCGGCAAACAAATTTATCTCAAAGCAATTGTTGCACCGCTGTTTTCAAACGGGAAAGAGTTTATTGGAGGTATTGGCATTGTAGAGGATATTTCGGAACAGGTTGCTGCACAAAAGCATTTAAAAGAATCAGAAGAAAGATTTAGCAAAACATTCTATTCCAGCCCGGTATCAAAAGCTCTGATTGCGCTTGAGGGGTTCACCATTTTTGATGTGAATGATGCCTGGTGTCGATTTACAGGCTACACCCGCGAAATGGCGCTGGGAGCAAAAGTGGTTGATTTGAAGTTTATTGATGAGGCTGTTTTTAAAGAGATTTTAAATGAACAATCCAGGCTGGGTGCTGTTTTTCAGACTGAAGTGTTATTTAGCGATCGCACCGGAAACGAAAAAACAGGTCTGCTTTCGGTCGAAAAATATAATATGGCTGGTAAGGATTATCTGATAGTGGCCATTCTCGATATTACCGAACGAAAAATAGCCGAACTGGAACTAACCAAACTTACGCGTGCTGTGGAGCAATCTCCCGTTTCTATTCTAATTACTGATCTTGAAGGAAAGGTAGAGTATGTGAATCCAAGGGTGACAGAAGTTACCGGTTATTTACCACACGAATTAATTGGGCAAAATCCGCGCATCTTCTCTTCGGGCGAAAAACCACAGGAGGAATACCTCGGGATGTATCAAACCCTTCAAAAAGGGGAGGTGTGGACTGGAGAATTTCATAATAAGAAAAAGGATGGAACCCTCTTCTGGGAAAAAGCTACCATAGCGCCTGTGATTAACGATGAAGGTTTGATGACGCATTATCTTGCCATAAAGGAAGATATTACGATGGTAAAACAGCTTGCTGAAAATTTGGTTGAGAGCGAAAAACGCTACCGTGATATGTTCCTTAACAGCCCGCTTCCTATGTGGATTTACGATGTGAATACTTTGAGGTTTGAGGAAGTGAATAAAGTCGCTATTTCCCGCTATGGATACACAGAACAAGAGTTTAAGTCGATGACGCTCAATGCTATCCGACCGGAAGAAGACATTCCGCTGCTGCATGAAAATATTAAAAATGTAACGGATGAATTTCAGGATAATCAAGTTTGGCGTCATAAAACAAAGGATGGCAGACTGATGGATGTTGAAATCATTTCACATGCTATTCCTTCTCCTCCCGGGAAAAAATTACGGTTGGTGCTCGTAAATGACGTAACCGAAAAAATCAAGGCTGCCAATACGCTAAGAGAAGCAAAAGCTTTGGCAGAGGCAAGCGACAGGCTCAAAACCAATTTTTTGAATAATATTTCGCATGAGGTGCGCACACCACTTAATGGCATTATGGGTGCTGCTATGCTGATGGGTGACAGCGGGATGAGCGAAGAAGAAATGAACGAATTGGTAGAGATTATTCAGGAAAGCTCCGACAGGCTCATTCAAACAATTACCGATTATATGGATATCTCACTGCTGACTTCACAGAATATGGAAGCCCATCGCAAACAAGTAGATTTGTCCAATATCTTAAAAATGGCTGCTGCCAAATACGAGCAAAAGTTTAGAAGCAAAAACCTGAAATTTAGTATTGAAGCACAAAACCTTGATCCGGACATCAAACTTCTTTCGGATGAAGAATTGATTTCTAAAGCCTTGTTTCACTTGCTTTCGAATGCCTACAAATTTACCAATCAGGGATCAGTGGTGTTGGGATGTAAAGTACATGAAAGCACGCTGGAGCTTTTTGTTGCTGATACGGGAATAGGAATTGCGCAGGAAAATCAGGAGCGTATTTTTGAACACTTCACGCAGGAAGATCAAAGCAGCGTAAGGCGTTTCGAGGGCAGCGGCCTGGGGCTTTCAATCGTAAATGGTATTACTAAAGTGCTTGGCGGCGAGGTTCGGCTGGCGTCGGAAAAAGGGAAAGGCTCTCGTTTTAGCGTGTATTTGCCATTTCAAAAAGAAAAAGCAGCTGATGTACACGAAATTCCCGCTCTAATGGCTCAATCGCCGGTAGTGCTGATTGCCGAAGATGAAGATTCCAACTTTTATGTGCTGGAGCTTCTATTGCGCCAAATGGATGTTTCGGCGGTGATCAGAGTCGAAAATGGTCTTGAAGCCGTTGACCTGGCCCTGCAACGTGATGATATTGGCATAATCCTTATGGATATCAAAATGCCTGAAATGGACGGCCTCGAAGCTACAAAACTTATTAAGGCCCATAAACCAGGTCTGCCCATCATTGCTATCACTGCTTTTGCCATGAGTGGCGACGAGCAGCGCATCAAAGAGGCAGGCTGCGATGATTATTTAGCAAAACCCATTTCGATGAAAAAATTGATAGAGAAAATGAAGCTATTTGGCTTAAAAACAAAAAGTTAAGCTGACGAGAAATACTTAAAATGTATAAACTTAAAGTTATAAAAGAATGAAAACAGAAAAGGATTTAGGATTTGTGCATCCAGAGAAAGACGCCATCCTGCTTCATGTGCTATTTGATAATAATCAGGACACCTTAGTATTTGTTAACGAGGATTTTAAGATACAGTTTTTCAACAGGAAAGCAGTTGAGAGTTCTTTTTTCTTTGAAAAGAAAGAAATGAAACCTGGCATGGATATTCACGATTTTGCCACCGGAACCGACCGCCGGCTTTTTGATTCTTATTTTCATAAAGCCTTGGAGGGCAAACAGCAATCGTTAATTAAAACTTATGTTATTGACGATAAGGTGTATTATCTAAGTTTTGATTTTCAACCAATAGCCAGCGATAAAGTAATGAGAGGTGTGTTATTGCATGTGCGCGATATTACGTCAGATCACGAATTAAGACAAACACAAAGCCAAGCCGAAGCCGCCTTGCACGAAAGTGAGCAGCGTTATAAAATGCTCGTCGAGCGTGCCTTTGATGCCATTTACCTGATAAGAAACCACAATTTTGAATATGTGAATAAGCGCTACGAGGAGCTTACAGGATACACTTCGGAAGAGGTGACTCATCCTGATTTTGACATTAATGTTATCCTCACCAAAAATAGTAAAAGGGTGATGGATGAGCGTTTTGAGGCGCGGAAAAGAGGCGAGTCTCTTCCTTCAAAGTATGAGTTTCAGTTAAAAAGAAAGGATGGAAAAGTGGTTGATGTTGAGATTTCGACCGCTTTGCTGCAATCTGAAGGTGATGTGCTTGTGCTGGGAATTATGCGGGATATTTCGGACAGGATTGAGGCACGCAAAGCGTTACTGCGCGAAAAAGCTTACTTCAAACATCTATTCGAAAGCCTGCTATTTGGTGTGGTAGTGCTCAACAACAAGGATATGGTGTTGGATTGTAACTCCGAATTTCTGAAAATGTTCGGGTATAAAAAAAATCAGGTCATTAATAAACGTATAAATGACCTTATTGTACCTGATTTTTTGAAAGACGAAGGAAGCAACCTGACAACGGATGTGGTTACCGGTAAAATAATTGCATCGGAAACAAAACGTAAAACTGCTGATGGCAAGTTGTTGCATGTTTCCATTCATGGTCAACCGGTTACTTTGCCGGATGGTAATCATATCATTTTCGGTATCTATCAGGATATCTCTGATCGCAAAAAAACAGAAGAAGCACTTGCTGAGGAACGTGAGCTGATGAATGCCCTGATGGACACTATTCCCGATACCATTTATTTTAAAGATACCAGTGGGAATTTTTTGCGTGTAAATCAGGCACAACTTAATACGCTGGGAGTGCAAAAGCATGAGGAAGCAGTCGGAAAATCGGATTTCGACTTTTTTGATTACGAACATGCTCAAAAGGCTTATGAAGAAGAGCGCAGGGTGATGTCGCAGGGAATTCCTTTGGTCAACAGGATTGAAAAGGTGGAAACTGCTAATGGAACTCGTTGGTTTTCGGCCACTAAAGTACCACTCAAAAATGCCCGGCAAGAAATTATTGGTCTGGCCGGTATTTCGCGCGATATCACAGAGATGAAGCAGATGGAAAACGAGTTGCGGAAAAATGAGGCTTATCTCAGCGAACTTAATGCCGAAAAGGATAAATTATTTTCCATTATCGCGCACGATCTCAGGTCGCCTTTCAACTCTTTCATCATGCTGTCCGAAATGTTTGCTGATGAACAGTATAACCTTAGCCTGGAAGAGATGCGAAAAATGGCTCAATCTATGCACAAATCGGCATCGAATCTTTCGGACTTGCTCGACAACCTGCTCGACTGGTCGAGGTTGCAACGCGATCTTTTTAAAACAGAAAAAACACGTCTCAAACTTCATCACCTTGTCGATGAAGCTCTTGACGCGATGAGAGAGGTGATTGAACAAAAAAAATTGAACATACAGCTCGACCTGCCCGAGAATTTTAAGCTCATCGCCGACAAGCGGATGCTTTCAAGTATCATCAGAAACCTGTTGTCGAATGCCGTAAAATTTACCCCATCCGGTGGAACAATCCGGATAAGTGCGGGAGCCAACGCAACGGAATCCTGCATCACTGTGAAGGATAGTGGCATCGGGATGCCCGAAAAGATCAAATCGAGATTATTTCAGATTGATAGCAAAACAGGCCGTAAAGGGATTGACGGAGAACCAACTTCAGGATTGGGCTTGATTTTGGTTAAAGAGTTTGTCGATAAGCATCATGGAAGGATAGAAATTGAATCGGAAGAGCATGCCGGTAGCAGTTTCAAAGTGATTATTCCACAATTGGAAACACCAGTTTAGCCCATGCAGGCATTTGATTAAAAAAACATAAGCAACATGAAACCCTTTAATAAGATATACCTTTATCAATTGCTCACAACCATAGCCCTGATAATGTTTGCTGGATTAAAGCTTTTGGCTGCATCCGATACAACCGCGGTACTCAGGGTGAAGGGCGATCATTTTTATCCACCATTCGTATTCATCAACGATAAAGGCGAACCAGATGGTTTTAATGTGGAATTATTTAAAAAAATTGCTGAAGATCTGAATCTGAAATACACCCTCGAGCTGGGTTCCTGGGCAGAAGTGAGAAGAGAGCTTGAGGAGCAGAAAATTGACCTTTTGCTTGGAGTCTTAGTCTCAGATTCAAGAACCAAAGAATTGACTTTTGGTTTGCCTTTTAGCATGATGACCTTCGATATTTTTGCCGGTAAAAGTGCACAATTTAAAAAGCTGCAAGACCTGCGTGAAAAAAAAGTTGTAGTGCAGCGGGGCGACTATATGCACGATTATCTGAAAGATTCCGGATTAACAAAGCAGCTGATTTTGGCCAACGATCAATTTGAAGCACTTCAGTTGATACAGCAGGGGCTTTATGATGCCGCCGTTCTGGGAAGCTATCAGGCTGCTCATCTGATAAATGTTTACAAGCTTGATAACATCAAACCACAATCAGCAGATATTTCGCCCGTACCTTATGCTATGGCAACTGCTAAAGGCAATGAAGAGCTTATCTGGAAATTGAATGCTGCACTTTATACGTTGAAAGAAAATGGCACCTACGATCAGCTTTATAACAAATGGTTTGCAGTTTATGACCGTAAAAGCTTTTTTGATGATAACCTGGGCTGGTTCGTTGGTTTACTGGCTTTTGTATTGGGTTTGATTGCATTCTTAATTTTACTTCGCTATCGTATCGCTCTCGTCACAAAACACCTCAAGGCAAGCAACGAACAGTACCAGATTCTAATTCAAAACCAGCAAGATTTTATTTTGAAACTATCTCCAAATGGTGTCTTGCTGTTTGCCAGCCCAAGCTTTTGCAGGCTGCTGAATAAATCAGAAAGGGTGCTTTACCAGCTTTCGATTAGTCAAATTTTTGATAAGGCGGTTTCTGATATTTTTGCTGAAAAAATTAATGATCTTATTCAGGGCGATTCTGATGTGGAAACAGAATTGAAAGTTCGGATTAATGAAAAATCTTATTGGATAAATTGGCGTTTTACGGGTCTTTATTATGGTAGAAGTCAGTTGCACGAAGTTTTGGTTGTAGGCAGAGATGTAACAAAGAATAAAAAATACGAACAGCAGCTTCAGGCCAGCGAAAAACGCTTTAGTCAGGTGCTCGAAACTATTCCCAATATTGCTGTTCAGGGCTATCGCGAGGATGGTACAGTACGCTTTTGGAATAGTGCATCTGAAGTGGTTTATGGGTATTCAAAAAAAGAAGCCATTAGGCGCTCTTTATTTGAATTGATCATCCCCGAAAATTTATTGGAAGGGGTTAAAAAAAATTTTAGCCAAATGATTCAAACTGGCAAAGGCATGGCTTCGGAAGAGCTTGAACTTAAAAGAAAAGATGGTAGTTTGGTCAAAGTTTTTTCGAGCCATACTGTTGTAAGCCAGCCCAATGGCCAGCGCGAACTTTTTTGCGTGGATGTTGATCTTACTGAAATAAAACGGGCGCAACTTATTCAGCAGGTGCTTTTTAATATTGCCAATGCTGTTCACATCAATAGTAATATTGAGGAATTAATCGGTATTATTCACCTTGAATTGAGTAAGCTGATGGATTGTTCAAACCTTTACATTGCTTTTTATGATGCTCAAAAAGATGAGCTTTCAACTTATGACCAAAACGATCACATTGAATCCATTCCGGTTTGGCCGGCCGAAGGATCACTTACCGGTATGGTCGTAAAACAGCGCAAATCCTTGCTCATTACCGCCAAAGAGTTCAATCAAATGGTAAAGCAAGGACTGCTTAAGCTGGTGGAGGTTCCTTCTGCTGTTTGGCTTGGTGTGCCGCTAATTGCCGGAGATGAAGTGCTTGGAGCTGTAGTAGTGCAAAGCTTTGAACATGAAGATGCATTCGATCAGCGAACCATCAATCTGATGGAGTTTGTTTCGCGTCAGATCAGTTTGGCATTGCAGCGTCAGCGCAACCTTGAACACCTGATCCAAGCCAAGCGAAAAGCCGAACAAAGCGATCAGCTTAAATCTGCTTTCCTTAATAATTTATCACACGAAATCCGTACACCTCTCAATGGTATAGTAGGCCTTTCGGCTATGTTTGATGCTGATGTAACAACAGCCGACGAACGTAAATTGTTTGGTGATGTAATTGCTGATAACAGTCAGCAGCTTACCAATATTATCGATGATATTGTGCATATGTCGGCCATTGAAACAGATCAGGTTGACATGTATTATTCAGAAATTAATCTGTATCCGGTTTTGTATGAAACAGTAGGTTTGTTCATGCTGAGAAATAAAAACAGGGAAGTAGAAATTTTGTCGGATTTCCCTGCTGAGAATAGTGTTCCCATAATCAGTACGGATGAGGGCAAGATCAGGAAAATAGTTTGTGTCTTGCTTGATAACGCCTTGAAATATACCGAAAAAGGAAAGATAAAACTAAGCTGGAGAATAGAAAGAGATTTTTTGCAGATTGCCGTTGAGGATACCGGAATTGGTATTGATCCTTCCGATCACGAAAAAATATTTGAACGTTTTCAGAAATTAGAAAATCAAAGCAAAAAATTATACAGAGGGAATGGACTGGGGCTTTCAATTGCCCGAGCTTATGCCAGGTTACTGGGAGGCGATATCAGTGTGGCTTCCGAGCTAAACAAAGGCGCTGTTTTCAAAGTGCATTTGCCTGTTAATATTTCATCAGTCCCCAAAAAACTTAAAACAATGAAAGAAAAAATGCATAAAATTCGGGTGCTCATCGTGGAAGATGAGTTCTCTAATCTGTATTTTATTAGATCGTTGCTCAAAGATCATATTTTTGAAACTACCACCGCTTTGAACGGCAGAGATGCGGTAGCGATTTTTGAACAAAATCCGGATTTTGACCTCATCCTGATGGATTTAAAGCTGCCCTTATTGAGTGGTTATGATGCCACGCGCAAAATTAAAGCCATCAAACAGGATGTTCCTGTGATTGCAATAACCGCATATGCCCTCAGAGGTGATAAAGAAAAAGCGCTCCAGGCGGGTTGCGATGCTTATCTGGCCAAGCCTTTTATAAAAGAAGAGCTCCTCACAATCATCGAACGCTTTGTAGCCTTGCCAGGCTGATCTGTAACGCACTTAAACTAATTGGGCTATGCGACTTTCCAAATCAAATAGAATAACCAGGGCACCGGATTTATCCTTAATGAAACGGGTAAATTATCTGTCGGCATTAATGATTGTGATCAGCGCGCTTATGATCATAATCAATTTGTACTATGCTACTTATCAAAGCGCCATTGGGGCAGGTTTGTATTTTTCGTTGATCATTATTTTGCTCCTTGATTATCATTTCAAAGCAAATTTTACACGCTGGGCACGTCTTTTCTTGTTTTTAACGGCCTTTACAAGTCTTTACCTTTTTTACAAGAGGGGTACAGCTGGAATGGGTGTTTTTTGGCCATTGATTATTCCATTTTTGGTTTTTACAGTCGAAACTCCAAAAAAGGCATTGCGGGCCATGCTGGCTTTTATTTTGGCAATATTGTTTTTGTTTTTCTTTAAGAGCTATTCCCAAGTGGATGAGCAACTTACGTTTTCCGGATTCATTACCTTGCTGGCGATTATGATTACCATTATTGGCTTTCTTTATGTGCACAATATAAGCCGTTTGGAAGCAGAGCAGACTGTCTGGAATGAGAAGGAAAAACTGAATGTTTTGTTGAATCACCTTACGCAGGGGCTGGCAATGATCGATCTGGATATGCGTGTTATTGAAGTTAATGCTAAACTTTTAGAATGGTTTCCGGATGTAAAAATAACTGACAAACCGTTTTGCTTTGAGTGTCTTGATCTTGTTGCCGCACAGGGGCTTTGTGAGGATTGCCAGGTAAAGCAAGTGCTCGAGACTGGCAAGATGCATGAACGATCCAAATTGAAAAAGACAGCCATAGGTGAGCGCTTGTTCAAAATTACGGTAACACCGGTCAAAAATCAATCAGGCGAAATAGTTGCTTTTCTCGAATCGATGGAAGATATCACTGAGTTACGGAAAATAGAAAGCCTGGCCCGCGAAAATGAGAGTCGTTTCAAAACCTTGTTCGAACAACTCCCTGGTATTGCCGTGCAGGGATACAATCGTGAGGGACGTGTGCTTTACTGGAACAAAAGCAGCGAAAAATTCTATGGCTACACCAAAGCCGAAGCCATAGGCAGACGTATTGATGAATTGATAGTGCCTCAGAATCAAAAGGATATTTTCTTAAAATCTATTAATGAGTGGTTCCAAAATGCAATGCCTGAAAATTCACTGGAGTTGGAGCTGCTTCACAAAGATGGTCATAAGATCATGACTCTTACCAATAATATCCTCCTGCCAAACAGCAGGGGCGAGCTGGAGCTGTTTAGTATGGATATCGATCTTACCGAAAGACTAAAAGCAGAAGAAGCGCTGAAATTGAGCGATCAAATCGTACATCATGCGCTTGATATGCTTTGTATTGCCGGGTTTGATGGTTATTTTAAAACCCTTAATCCTTCATGGTCCAGAGTTTTAGGTTATTCAACAAAGGAACTTTTATCTCGTCCCTGGAACGATTTTGTTCATCCTGATGACTTAGAGGCTACAAACGCCATGAGAGGCATACTTGTAAATGGTGAAACGGCTTTTCAGTTTACCAATCGTTACATCTGCAAAGATGGCGCGGTAAAATGGCTTTCCTGGAATTCGTTTCCTATTGCCGAACAAGGCGTTATGATTGGCGTTGCACGCGATATCACCGATATGAAAAAGATTGAGGATCAGTTGCGCCAAAGTGAAGAGCGTTTAGCAGACCTTGTAGCTGATTTACCTGGCTTTGTGTATCGTTGTGCTAATGATGAAAACTGGACTATGGAATTTGTGAGTTCTGGTTGTAAAGATATAACAGGCTACGAACCAGATGATTTGATTGCCAATAAAAAGCTTTCGTATAATGATTTAATTTGTCCCGACTGGAAGACTGAAGCCAAGGCAAAATGGAATACTGCCATTCAAAACAAGCAATTTTGCGAGCTGGAATACAAAATTAACCATGCCGATGGCGGTCAACGCTGGTTTTGGGAGCGCGGGCATGCTGTTTATAACGATCAGGGCGAAGTAGCTTATCTAAATGGTTTTATCATGGATATCACCGAACAGAAAAAAAACCGGGAAGCCCTGCAAAAAAGTGAAGCACGTTACAGACTGATCACAGAAAATTCTACAGATGTAATTTGGGTGCTGGATGTTGAATCAAGAAAATTTGTCTATATCAGCCCGTCTATCGAACAGCTCAGAGGATTCAAAGTATCTGAAGCATTGAATCAAAGCATGAGCGAATCAATTGCTCCAAGTGCTGCTCCGCTCGTCGAAAAGCAACTTGCTAATGACCTCAAACGCTTTTTGGAAGATGAAAGCCGCCTGCCCACCCCTCTGCTTACCGAAATACAGCAACCTCACAAAGATGGCCGATTGATTTGGGTCGAAGTTTCTACTACTATCCGGCGTAATGATGAAAATAAAATAGAGGTAGTTGGGATTAGTCGCAATATTGATGAGCGCAAACGAATGGAAAATGAATTGCTCAAAGCTAAAGACAATCTGGAGCGCTCAAATGCCACCAAAGACAAGTTCTTGTCTATCCTTGCCCACGATTTGCGTAGTCCGTTTAACAGTTTGCTGGGGCTTAGCGAATTGCTTAATGATAATATTGATGTGCTTTCAGAGGATGAAATAAAGCAATCGGCTAAAATGATTAACCAGGCGGCCTACAACGCCTATACTTTACTCGAAAACCTACTGGAATGGTCGCGTTCGCAACGTGGTATCATGACCTTTAACCCTCAAAATCTGATGCTATTCAAAGAAGTAGAGCATCAAATACATCAGGCAGCTGATCAGGCAGTTAAAAAGCAAATACAATTTATCAATGATATAGATCCACTATCGGTGATCTTTGCCGACCAACATATGCTGCAAAGCATATTGCGTAACCTGATTTCAAATGGATTGAAGTTTTCAAATCCCGGAAATCATATCAGGATTTATTACCAAAAGCCAACAGCTGATTCGTTGCAGCTTATAATAGAAGATCAGGGTATTGGAATGGACAGCAGCAAGCTAAAACAGCTTTTTAGCCTCGAAAGCAAAGGGGAAAAAGGTACAGGCAACGAGCCGGGATCGGGCTTGGGATTAATACTCGTGAAGGAGTTTATGGAGAAGCATGGCGGCAATGTTGCCGTAGAAAGTGAGCAGGGAAAAGGCAGTAAATTCATGCTTAATTTTCCGATATCCCATAGATGTAAAGAAATTGAGAACCTGAAAATAGTCCATTATGAGTCAGAAAAATGAAAATAAGCCTGCTGAAAACGATTCGGAACAGGTACTGAAACATATGTTAAGTATTTTAAAGTTTGATCAGCAAAATTTGCAGGCCTTTCTCGATAATGCTTTAAACGAAATGCTGGCGCTTACCCAAAGCCATTTTGGATATATTTATCAATATGAAGAAGCAGCTAAACAGCTTGTCCTTAAATCCTGGTCAAACGAGGTGATGAAGTCTTGTGCTGTTGTAAATCCGCAAACCTGCTACGAATTGGGTAAAACAGGGATTTGGGGAGAAGCTGTAAGGCAGCGAAAACCAATTATTATCAATGACTTTCAGAAAAGACATCCGCTTAAAAAGGGATATCCAGAAGGTCATGTGGAGCTTCAAAGGTACATGACGATTCCGGTTTTTGATCAGGGTAAAATTGTGGCAGTAGTTGGGTTGGCCAACCGAAAAGCTCCCTACACCGATGCTGATGTCCCGCAATTAAATCTGATTATGGCTGCTATCTGGAAGGTGGTTATATTGAATGAATCGCTACAGCGCGAAAATCACCTGAAAAAAGTGTTGCTGGGTATCCGCAATGTAAATCAGATGATTACAAAAGTTAATGATCCGGCTGAATTGATCCGGGAGAGTTGTAAAAATGTAACAGCGGCATTTGGATACTTAAACGCTTGGATCATGTTGATGGATAAAAAGCAAAAGATGACTGACTTTGCCAGTGCAGGCAGTGATGAAGGATGTGGCGAATTAGAAATGCTGCTGAGCAAAGGATTTCAAACTTCATGCGTAAAACGTGCCCTCCAGGAGGATGGGTTGGTAACATTTAATGCCGCTAAAATCAACTGTGCCGATTGTCCGATGGCAACAATTGATGTTAAAAAAGCTGCCATGAGCCGGGCACTTCGCTATCAGGGTGAGGTTTATGGTGTGATTACCGTTTGGGTTCCGGCTCGTTTTATTCACCTTGAAGAAGAAAAAGAACTTTTTCAGGAACTCACTGGCGATATTGCATTTGCTTTATACAAAATAAATTTAGAGAAGGAACGCAATAAACTGGAAAAAAATCTGTACGAACGCAATAAGGAGTTGAATTGTTTGTTGCAAATCAGGCAGGAAATGCAAATTGAGCAGCCTGAGGGAATTTTTATTCATCATTTGATTGAGCATATGAAAACGGTTTTCCGTTTTCCGGATAAACTCGAGGTGGTAATTACTTTAGAGCAAAAAAAGTATGGGGTCATAAGAGACGCCTCTCCGCAAAATACTTTAACAGCTGATATTAAGGTTGGCATTGACAGTGAAGCTATTGGGAAAATAGTTTTGACTTATAACGGCAAATCAGCATTTTTTTTACCCGAAGAACAGCGGCTTTTGAATCATATTGCTTTAATGGTTTCGCAGTGGTTTGAGCATACACAGGCTCAGGAGCATTTGCGCTTCAGCGAAGAGCATCTTGCGATGACATTGCAATCCATTGGCGATGGGGTATTAGCAACAGATTTGAATGGTAAAATCACGCGGATGAATGCAATTGCCGGAAAGCTCACCGGTTATCAACAGGAAGAAGCAAAAGGGAAAAATATTCAGGATGTTTTCAGAATTGTAAATGCTGAAACACGCGAAGCTGTGATCAATCCGATCGAAAAAGTATTTAAAACCGGCAATATAGTGGGTTTAGCCAACCATACGGTACTTATTTCAAAAAATGGCAATGAGTATCAGATCAGCGATTCGGCTGCCCCCATTCGGGATAAGAATGGAAAAATACATGGTGTAATTCTCGTGTTTTCTGACGTAACTGAACAGTATCAGCGGATTAAAGCGGTTACTGAAAGTGAAGCGCGATTTAAAAAGTTTTTTGAGACAGTGCCCGGAGCTGTGAGTATTACCGAAGTTGAAACAGGGAAATATATCGATGTAAATCCTGCCTTCGAACGGCTTTCGGGATATAAAAAAGAAGAGCTTATCGGTAAAACCAGTCTGGAAATCAATATTTGGGCTAATCCCAACGACCGAACTAGATTTGTGGAGGCTTTGAAAAGTTCTAACATTGTTTCTAATATGGAAGCAACTTTCATAACCAAATCGGGTGCTGATTTGTACGGCTTGATGTCGGCTACTTTTGCAGAATTTAATGGGAAATCGCATATTGTTCTGATTGTTAATGATATAACAGATTTACATATGGCACGTTTGGGGATTCATAAATCAAACACCATTCTCGAACAATTGCCTGCTTCCGTACTGATAACGGATAAAGAGTTCAGGATTGAATATTGCAACTCTTATACCCTTTCAATCACCGGATTCAGCGAGGAAGAAATTGTTGATAAAACTTTGGGTGAGTTTGTCAACATGCATTTTTTTGAAACATACAAGCAGGAGATACTAAATCAATTGTATGATGGACGCGTGTGGTCTGGTGAATATCAGGCTTATAAAGCAGATGGAACCAGCTTTTGGATCAGTGCAAGTATTTCACCTGTGCATGATTTTCAGGGAGAGCTGATTAATTTTATCGTCGTTCAACAAGATACAAGTGAGCAAAAGAAGCTTATGAAAGCGCTCACCGAGGCAAAGGAAAGTGCCGAATCAGGTGATAAACTGAAAACGGCATTTATGAATAATATCTCACACGAAATCAGAACACCGCTTAATAGTATTTTGGGTTTTGGCGAATTGTTGATCAATGAAACTAATTTTCAGCCCGAAGAGCGTAATCTGTATTTAAAGATGGTAGAGCAAAGCAGCCAGCGATTGATGCAGACCATAACCGATTATATGGATATCTCACTGATTTCGAGTGGAAATATGAAGGTTTATAATCACACATTTTGTGTTAATGAGCTTTTCAATAAACTTTTTGAGTATTTTAATGAGCGTCTTATAAATAGTTTTGTAAGGCTCGAAATGGATATTCCTGTCGAGGTTGTTACAATGTATAGTGATGCCGAGCACCTTGAAAAAGTTATGAGTCATTTGATCGATAATGCGTTGAAGTTTACACCCAGAGGAAAAGTAAGGTTTGGGTTTAAATCCATTGAAAATGGAATAGCGTGTTTTGTTGAAGATACAGGGATTGGTATTGATAGGAAGATGCAGCAGCAGGTATTTGATTTCTTTGTTCAGGAAAACCATGAAAATACGCGCGGCCACGAAGGCAGCGGACTGGGTTTAGCTATCGTAAAAGGTTTGACAGAAATTTTAGGCGGTAAAGTAGAAGTTCAATCTGAGAAACAAAAAGGAACAAAAATTAAAGTAATTTTACCTTCCGAAAAACAAGGTGTTCAAAAAAACGTCATAAAAGAGACGCCTGTGATGCAACAAACTGAAGGAAAACAGAAAATGATTCTGATCGCGGAAGATGAGGATACCAACTTTTTTGTGATTGATCTTTTTATTCGTAAGTCGTTAAATATGGCTACGATACGTGCAAAAAATGGAATTGAAGCTGTTGAACTGTTTAAGCAACATCCAGAAATCATTTTGGTGCTAATGGATATTAAAATGCCTGTAATGGACGGTATTGAGGCAACACACAAAATCAAAGCAATTAATCCCGATATGCCTGTAATTGCTATTACGGCTTATGCTTTGTATGGCGATGAACTCAAACTTAGGATGGCAGGATGCGATGATTATATTGCTAAACCTGTTCAGAAAAAGGAATTGCTCCGAAAGATCGATAAAATACTGGGCAATAATTAATTGCTTTACTTTTATTGTCTGAACAAATACTGCTATACTGATAGCTGGTTAACCTTTATGCTTTAAGCCTGCTCATACTGGTTTTTGATGAGCTTATTTCTGGTATTCCGGGATTGAAAGCGCACAATGCAGCCAGAGGAAGGGTATTTCTGTTGAGCCCAAAAACTTTAGCATTTTAAAAGCACAGTAATCTAGCAATCCGGTAAACAATATCCTGGCTCTGATTGTTATCCTTTAAAAACGAATCCATAAATGTTCAGGAAAGCGGTTATAGTAATTGTAGTGTTGTGGCTGGCTCATAATTTTTCAGTATTTGGGCAGCAACAAGATACCGCTTATCAAATACCAGATAATCTGATGAAACAAGTTAAAGTTGAAAAAACAGAGGCAGAATGGCTCGAAGAGCTTGGCTCTGAGAAATATAATATTTTACGACAGTGCAGTACCGAACCGCCTTTCACGGGTAAGTATTACAAGCACAATGCCAAAGGAACCTATGTGTGTGCTGGCTGCGGAGCCGAGTTGTTTGGCTCAGACACTAAGTATGAGTCAGGTTCGGGTTGGCCAAGTTTTTTTGCCGCAATTGGCAAGGACAAGATCAAGGAAGTGCTAGATACAAGCTATGGGATGGTCCGTACAGAAATTAAATGTGCGAATTGCGATGGGCATCTTGGGCATGTTTTTACTGACGGGCCTCCGCCAACCGGGTTGCGTTATTGTGTGAATTCGGCTTCCATCGATTTTGTGCCTGACGCAAAAGACTAAATCACTCAAAATAGGGGATGAGCCTGATTAAGCTTTTGTGAATTGTGTTCAGCTTTTGTTTTTCCTCATCTGGCAAACAAAAAACACGGGCATTACGATAGGTTTTCTTTTTTTGTTTTTCATTCAACAGGCTGATGCAGGCTTGCTGAGCCTTGCAGCTGATTTCGATGCAGGTAACATCATCTGATTCCTGACTGATAAAGCTTGATTTCCAATCTATTTCGTTAAAACTATAGCTCAGCGTATAATGAGCTGTGGAGTCCCATTCTCTGATGCCGCCATTGATTGCGATGCTACAGCCTATACCTTTGTTTGCCTTAAAACTGCTATTGAAATTGTCTGTAATACTATCAATGCCAGCGATTTTGTGTAGCAACTGATCCCTGAATTGAGCCTGTGTTTCAATTAGCGGAAGCAAAATAAAGACGAGTATGGTAATTATTTTCATGCTTTGCTTTGGATGAAGTTGCGCCAATAAATGTTGAGCGCTTTTTTAAGTTCAGGAGCTAAAATAAACAAGCCCAGCAGATTTGGGAAAGCCATGCACAAAACCATCATATCCGAAAAGTCCATCACCGGCCCCAGACTAGCCGCGCTTCCTATCACAATGCAAAGCAAAAAGAAGCCGTTGAAAATCAATCCTGCCGGTTTGCGCGAACCAAAATAGCGCTCGCTTATGCCTCCAAAAAGAAAATCAAAACCTTTTAGTCCATAATACGACCACGAAATCATCGTGCTGAAAGCAAACAATGTAACAGCACCTAGCAGCACAAAAGGAAACCAGGAAATAACAGCGCCATAAGCCGAAGAGGTGAGGCTAACGCCCTGAATCCCGCTGGTATCTTCATAAACACCCGAAAAAATAATAACCAAAGCTGTCATGGTGCAGATGATCACGGTATCAACAAAAGGCTCAAGCAAGGCCACAATTCCTTCGCTCACAGGCTGATCTGTTTTGGCAGCAGCATGTGCTATCGATGCCGATCCCACGCCGGCTTCATTGGAAAAAGCTCCCCGCTGAAAACCAAAAATCAATACACCAATCACACCACCTTTCATGGCTTCGGCATTAAAAGCACCATTCCATATCAAACTTAAAGCATGCCCGGTTTGATCAATATGCATGAAAATAATTATCAGCGATGCTGTAACATAAAGCACCGCCATAAAAGGTACAATACGGGAAGTAACCCTGGCGATGCTTTTTATCCCGCCAATGATGACAAGCCCTACCAGAAAGGCCATCAACAGGCCATACCAGAAACCATAGCCCGAAAGAGCCGGAAAAAAAATTGTAAGCTGCTCAAAAGCCTGATTGGCCTGAAGCATATTGCCGCCTCCCACAGAACCTCCTATAGCCATAATCGAAAAAGTGGCAGCCAAAACAATTCCCAGTGTTTTTAATCCTTTGCGCTCCAGCCCGTATTTGAGGTAATACATGGCGCCTCCGGAAACCTCTCCTTTATCATTGATAATCCGGTATTTAAGACCTAAAGTGCATTCTGCAAATTTCAGCGACATACCAAGCAATCCTGCAACAATCATCCAGATGGTTGCTCCAGGTCCTCCAATAGAGATTGCCACTGCTACTCCGGCAATATTCCCAAGTCCTACGGTTGCGGAGAGCGCTGTTGTTAGTGCCTGAAAATGCGACACTTCTCCTTTTGAAGAAGCTTTGTCGTGCTTTCCACTAATCAAACCAATGGCATGCCTGAACGCTCGTACATTAATAAACCGCAAGTAAAATGTAAAAAAAATGCCTCCGGCCATAAGCCAGATCACAATCAGCTTAAGCGGAGCCTTAACCGGTTCACCTTGTTCATTAATTACCGCTTTGCCGTTTGCATCATACACCTGCGGATCGTATAGGCCTATGGCGGCAAAAGGATCCCAGAATAAAACAGCAGCAAGCTGATCGACAAAGGGAGTAAAAAGCTGATTAATTCTTGTCGAAATGGTATGTGTAGAATCTGTTTTAGCAATAGTTTGTGCTGAAGAAGCATTCATTTGCACAACAATCAGTGTAAAAAAGAACAGCAGTATCAGCTTCTTCATTTATCAGGTATTGGATTAGTTTTTAAGGCTTTCCATATGTTTGAAATAGCGTTTTGTTTCTTCAACAACTACCGGAGCCAATAGCAGTAGAGCAATCAGATTGGGTATGGTCATAAAGGTAATCACCATATCCACAAAATGCCAGACGATATCAAGGCCCCAAACTGAACCAAAAAATACAAACAGGCCATAAAGATAAAGATAGGGTTTCACGGCTTTTTCGCCGATAAGGTAAATGGCAGCACGCGAACCATAATACGACCAGCTGATGATAGTGCTAAAGGCAAACAACAACAGGCCAAAGGCAATGATATGTCCGCCAAGTCCTTCAATTCCAAAGCGGTGCAATCCGGTATTCATGGCTTCGACCGTCATTCCTACGCCCATGGTTTCGAGCGTCCAGGCATCCGTTACGATGATCATCAGCGCTGTCATGGTACAGATTAGTATGGTGTCGATCATGGGTTCCAGCAGGGCGACAATACCTTCGCGAGCGGGGTATTTGGTGCGTGCCGCAGCATGGGCAATAGGAGCAGAGCCTTGGCCGGCTTCGTTTGAAAATAATCCTCTTCGCACTCCCCAGATCAGAGTTATAATAAAGGTGCTTCCCACAAAGCCACCAGCAGCAGCTGTACCTGTAAAAGCATCATGAAAGATCAAACTAAAAGCTGCTGGAATGTGATCATACATCCCTATCAAAACCGCCAGTGTAGCCAAAATATAAATAATAGCCATAAAAGGAACGAGCCGGGAAGTTACATCAGCTATCCTTTTGATGCCTCCAATAACCACAAGCAAAACCAGGGCGGTTATCACAATTCCTGAAATCCAGGTGGGAATGGAATAGCTGGTAAACATGGCATCGGCCATCGAATTGGACTGTGCCATATTGCCGGTTCCTAAAGAGCATAAAATTGTGGCTGTGGCAAAAACCACTGCCAGCACTTTGGCCCACTTCCCGAGTTTGTCTTTCAGACCAAACTCCATATAATACATCGGACCTCCTGATACCGTGCCATCGCTGTTGAATTTACGGTATTTCTGCGCCAGCGTTACTTCAGTGTATTTGAGCATCATGCCTAAAAAGCCCGTAACCCAAATCCAAAATACAGCTCCCGGGCCTCCAAGATAAATGGCCAATGCCACACCAACAATATTACCTGTTCCTACGGTAGCGGATAATGCTGTGGTAAGTGCTTTAAAATGATTCACATCACCTTCGGCTTCTTTGCTGTCGTATTTGCCGCGGATTACATTAATGGCATGTCCAATTTTAGTAACATTCAAAAACCGGAGTTTGAAAGCAAAATAAATGCCCGTCGGGATGAGCATCAACAGGATCAGATAACCGCCAACATAATTATTGTAAGCCTGAATTGCAGAATCAATAGCGATGAGAAGGTCGTTCATAAATGAGGTTTTTGGTATTTTTTTTGCACAAGTTATGCTTGCCATGCCGGCAAATAAGACTCTTGCAGCCGGACAAATTTTAGAAAATTGTTAACCAATCACAAATAAAAGTGATGAAATGCAATGAATAATTTTGTTATTTGTTCATAATCATAAAGTTGACCTTAAGCCTTGTGATTAGCTTATCCGAAATAAAAAATAGAAAAAACCTGATCAAAGTTTATCTATGCGAAATTTCTTCAGGTTTTTTAACAGGAAAGAATAAAACACAGCGATCTTTTTTTGAGTAGTTTAAGGATCATTGAAAATTAGAAACAACAAGAAGTATCTGTAATTTTGTAAGAAAGTTACCAGTTATGAATACAATAGCTTTACAAATAAAATGATCGGAAAGAGCCTTTAAAAACCAGGCAAATCAATTCTTTCGAAGCAACACATGTCCCACCCGGCATTCCAAACAGCGCCGCGGCTTGCAATAGGATTGATGCAAATAAATCAATGCTTGTGAGTGCAGCGCATTGTTAATTTTGATTCCAGCCTGCGCGAATTTTCTGATTACCATATTATTTTCTGCCTCAAATGCTTCGAGCAGCATAAGCGCTTTGTCTTGCAACTGCTGATCCTGATGGGTCTTACCAAAAGCAAACAGGGTTTGCGCCACAGCATTGATTATGAGTATGCTGATGGCGTTGTCGCCTGTGTTTTTTGGCTTGCCGGGCGATTTTTTGTCAAACTGAAAATGATCATTCCAATAAGCAGAAGCCTGCACTTTGAAAAGTTGAATGATTTCCTCCGTTGTTTTGGCATAGCGTATGGATGAAAATAATTGACCGTGCTTGTGAATCATAGCTGCCACCTGGCTTAGTCGAATCGTTGGAAAATTGACAGGACGCATGCGCATAAAGCGCCATTCCTGAGCCCGCATTTTAGGGAGCTTGTATTTGTGCGACAAGAAAAGATATTCCTTTTGCAAACTCAAGGGGTAATCATCCTTAAATTCCTGATCCAAAAGGCCTGATGTTCCAAATAGCAGTGCTTCGAGCTGAAATAGCTGATCGCGGTGTTTGAGCAAAATCTGTAAGGGAAGCAGCTTACTTAAACGTTCGAAAGGAGCCTGATTTACCTTAAAACCAAAATTGCTAAGCAAAAGCTGATAAAAAGTAAGTTCCCAGTCGTTTTTGTTTTGATTTAATAAATCAAGCACAATGGCGGTTTTATGTTCCAAACGTTCGGCAATCATGCGATCGAGCCACGAAAGCCAGGTGAACTGCTGAACATCACCCACTTGATTTTCGCAGGCAATCCATTGCTTACTGTCGATAAATTGCCGGTATTTGAGTAGGATTTCAGCCGGATACTGATCTTTTATTTCAAGTGTTTGCAAAGGCTTACGCTGGCTGTCATAAACGGTTTTATCAGCCTCGTAAACCACATGCAAGATCACATTTTCATAGGCTTTATCCTTGTCATGATGGTGTTTGTACCAATCTGATGCCATGGTGTGAATTTCAACATTTCCTGCCCAAATCGTATCACCTATTTTAACTCTTGCGTTTAAAAAATCGGGTCCGGCATTAGCATTTCGGTTTCCAGGATGAAGAACTTGGATGGCTTCTTGCCCTGTTGTTTGCAACTCGGGTTTTAGCAGTTTATTCTCCCAAAGGTAATGGATAAAGAATTCGTTCATGATCTTAGCAAAATTAAATTGGTTGTTTCACTTTTACTGTGATTATTTTTGTGAGGCTAATTTAAAACAAAAAATTTATTTCGTTTTTTTACCATGGCAGATGCAAAAATTGACAATAAAAATCAGATAAACAATAGAATGAATTTAGCTTTTCTCGAAAGGCAGCGAATTTTATCCAACCAATACTTGCAAAGACACTGTTAAAATATGTACTTTTGTGCTTAGGATCTAAAACCTTATTTGAACAATGGCTGAAACCAGTGTGCTAATCTCCGGTATTGAACATAAGGTTTTGCAACTGATTGCACGCAATAATCAGCTAAGCAAAAAGGTTAAAGATCTGACTGACGAAAACGAAGCCTTGAAGTCGGAATTGGCGGAGCTTCAGCAATCGCACAGTCAATTAACAGATCATTTAAATAAAAAAATTATTGTAAACGCGCTCGAAGGCGAGAAGGAATTAGAAGAAGGACGAAAGCTCATTCAAGAGCTGATGCGGGAAATAGATCATTGTGTTGCTTTATTGAATAAAGGATAGCGAACAGCAAATATTATGAACGAAATCACGATCAATATTATCATTGCAGAACGAACCTACAAACTGCGCATTCCAAGTTCGGACGAAGAAAGGGTTCGAAAGGCTGCAGCAATGATAAACGATCGAATAAAGGCTTACGGGAATGCCTATGCCTACAAAGATCATCAGGATTTATTGGCCATGACAGCCTTACAACTGGCTACATCTGAGGCTAATCTGAAAGATGAACTAGCTTTTAAAAGTAACCGTCTGGATGAGAAACTACATCAACTCGACGAGCTGTTGACAGAACATTTGACTTTAAATTAATGCAACATTAGTTCTTTGAAAAGATATGCCCGCTTAATTCAAACCGTGATTGTAAACTCAACATTACCATCATAAGGGTTTGCTCATTGAGCACAAAAACAGGCCTCACTCCTAAGGGAGTTTTACTACGGTAAAACAGTGGAAGTTTGCGTGGTCAGGCTGCCCTAAACGTGTCTGAGAGGGGTTTACCAACTCCTTTGAATTAAGACGGGCTTTTTTTATTCCTTTTTTTTTCGGGCTTTTGAAAGAAACTAACTATGGAAATGTTGTTTTACGCCCTGGTGCTATTGACCGGTCTTGGTCTGGGAGCACTTTTAGCGGCTACTTTGCTTCGAAAGGCACTCACCAAAAAAAGTGAGCTGCTTTTGGAAGAAGCAAAGGAAAAAGCCGAGGTGATTAAGAAAGAGAAGATTCTACAGGCAAAAGAAAAATTTATCCAGCTAAAAGCTGATCACGAAAAAATGATTGCCGAAAAGAATCGCGAAATGCAAAAAGCTGAAAATAGGCTTCAAAATAAAGAGCAGCAGTTTGCACAAAAGATGGAAGATTATCAGCGCAAGCAAAAGGAGCTTAACGCACTGCGACAAAACCTGAATACGCAACTTGATATACTGAACAAACGACAGGAAGAACTGGATAAAGCACAGGATGAACAGGTTAAACAGCTGGAGAAACTCTCCGGACTATCAGCAAACGAGGCTAAAGAACAGTTGATCGAGCTGATGAAAGATGAAGCTACTTCAGAAGCTATGGTGTTGGTTAAAGACATCACTGAAGAAGCCAAACTCACAGCTAATATGGCTGCGAAAAAGATAATAGTTGAAACCATTCAACGCACTGCTGCAGAGCATGCTATCGAAAATACTGTTACCGTTTTTAATATCGAGAACGACGAAATCAAAGGCCGTATTATTGGTCGCGAAGGCCGTAATATCAGAGCCCTGGAAGCCCTTACCGGAGTCGAAATCATCATTGATGACAGCCCTGAAGCTATTTTGCTCTCCGGATTTGACCCTGTAAGACGCGAAATTGCACGTATTTCACTTCAAAAACTCGTAACAGATGGTCGTATCCACCCGGCACGTATTGAGGAGGTTGTGAAGAAAACGGAAAAGCAGATCGAACAGGAAATTATCGAAACAGGGAAAAGAACCGTAATCGATTTGGGTATTCATAACCTGCATGCCGAATTGGTAAAAATGATTGGTAGAATGAAATATCGCTCTTCTTATGGTCAGAATCTTTTGCAGCACTCTGTTGAAGTAGCTAAATTAAGCGCTACAATGGCGTCTGAGCTTGGGTTAAATACTAAAATAGCCAAACGTGCCGGACTGTTGCACGACATTGGTAAAATTGCCGAAAATGTTGAGGAATTGCCTCATGCCATTTTGGGAATGAAAATAGCCGAAAAGTATAAGGAAAAACCTGACGTTTGTAACGCTATCGGTGCTCACCACGATGAAATTGAGATGGAAACGCTCATTGCACCTATTGTTCAGGTTTGTGATGCCATTTCGGGTGCCCGCCCCGGTGCTCGTCGCGAAGTGGTTGAAGCTTACATTCAAAGGTTGAAAAAACTGGAAGAAATGGCTTTGACTTATCCCGGCGTCGTCAAAACCTATGCCATTCAGGCAGGCCGTGAGTTGAGAGTGATTGTGGGTGCCGACAAGGTGACCGATGCAGATGCTGACAGGCTTGCCTATGATCTCTCGCATAAGATACAAACAGAAATGACCTATCCCGGACAAATTAAAATAACCGTAATACGCGAAACACGCGCGGTTAGCTATGCTAAATAAACAAATCTTAAAATCTCAAACATTATGAAGAAATTAATTGTATCGTTGATGCTGGTTTTTGCAGCAAGTTTCACCTTTGCTCAAAGCCCAATAGGAGATGGCGGTAAACAAATAAATTTTGGAACCGGTTTTTCAAACTGGGGAATACCTATTTATGTAGGTATGGATTTTGGCGTGCACCCCGACATAACGGTTGGGTTTAATGCTTCCTTCAGAACCTATAACGAAAACTGGTCTCACAATGATTATAACCAGACTATTATCGGGCTGTTTGCTAATGGAAATTACCATTTTAACACCCTGTTGAACATCCCCCGCGAATGGGATTTTTATGCAGGGCTTAGTGCCGGATGGGTTATCTGGAGTACTGCAAGCGGTTATGGTGGAAGCAATTCTTCCGGTTTTGGCATTGATGCCCAAATTGGTGGACGCTACTACTGGAACAATCGCTGGGGTGTGAATCTGGAGTTTGGCGGCGGTAATGCAGCTTCGGGCGGCCGAATCGGGGTGAGTTACAAATTGTAGAAACTATTATTAAGGCTAAGGTTAAGATTGAGGAATTTATCATCATCTTAACCTCAGCCTTTTACTTAACCTTAATTACTTATTCTGTCGTTCAAAACTTTGAATCAGTTCTTCGGGGCTTTTCCCCAGAAAGTTTAATGCATTTTTGGCATCATCAGCAAAATCGTGTTCAGGATAGGTATTAATCAGTTGTTCATATGAAAGCCTTGCCCTTGCAGTATCGCCAATTTCCTGGTCATAAATAAAACCTTCCAGAAACATGGCCACGCCGGCTTGATAGCTTTCGGGGTAGCTTTTTAAGTAGGCCGAAATCAGTTTCAAAGTTTCGTTGGTGCGTGGCAGGTTCATTGAAAGATCTATTGCCTTGAAAAGGTAGTCGGACGAAATACTATCGTTTGGCCAGTTTTGCTGATAGGCCTGATAGCGATCAATCAGTTTTTCGGCAGAATCCTTGATAATTGTACCATTACTCAGTAAAACATTTTTTTCGCTCTGTGCAATCTGTTGCTGAAAATTTAATTTATCCAATGAATGCTGTTGACGTGATGGGCCTTTGCATTGGATCATAAATAAGGCAAGCAGAACGATAACAAATCCTGAAAGTAGCCTGAAGTTTAACATATTATCTTACTTTTTTCTTTTTTTTAGGAAAAATCATCCGATACTCCACATCAACTTTTCCTTCGGAAATATCGCGAAGCTTGCCTTTTAACAGCATTTTTTTTAAGGCCGGCAATCGGTCAACATAAAGAATACCATCGATATGATCATATTCATGTTGAATGATACGGGCTAAAATTCCGGAATATGTTTCCTGATGTGTTTCGAAGTTTTCGTCCTGATAGCGGATTGTAATTTCCGGTTGACGGCTCACATCTTCATTCATTCCGGGAAGGCTTAGACAGCCTTCGCTTATCGTGATGGGCTCACCGTTTTCGCTAAGTATCTCCGCATTGATAAAAACTTTTTTAAAGTCTTTCGTCTCAGGATGATCTTTACCATAAGGTGAGGCATCAATTATAAAAAGCCTGATAGATTTGTTGATCTGAGGAGCAGCCAGACCCACTCCCGAAGCCTCGTACATGGTTTCCCACATATTGGCGATCAGTTCGGTAAGTCCTTCGTAATCAGATGTTATATTTTTGGCGGGCTTTTTCAGTACAGGGTGGCCGTAAGCTACAATTGGTAATATCATTTAGTCCTGTTTTTTTGTGATTCTAAAAATGATTGCAGGATAATGGTGGCACTGATGGTGTCGACCAGACTTTTGTCCTGTCGTTTCTTTTTGCTCAAACCGGCATCAATCATGCTTTGAAAGGCCATTACTGAAGTAAAACGTTCATCAAAGCGCTGAATGTCCAAATCCGGAAAGGCATTTCTCAGGCGATTTACAAAAGGTTCGATGAAACGGGCAGCTTCAGAGGGGTTATTATGCATATCTTTGGGTTCTCCAACAACAACTGTGTTTACGTTTTCCTGTGCCAGATAGTTTTTTAAAAAGTCGAAAATATCGTGGCTGCGCACAGTTGTTAACCCATTGGCAATCAATTGCAACTCGTCAGTAACAGCTATTCCGCAACGTTTTCTGCCATAATCAACCGCTAATATTCGTCCCATATTTGATCAGTATGCTTTTTTTGTTGCTGCAAAATTACGAAAACAATCTGATGCATCGGATTAGTTCATCCCGTAAGCAGGCTTTTTTGTAATTTCGGAACTTAAAATATAGGTATGCAAAACATAAAAATTATCATCGAGGAAGCCTGGAAAAACCGAGAAATGCTTCAGCAGAAGGAAATTCAACAGACAATAGAAGATGTAATCAATTTATTGGATCAGGGGAAACTTAGGGTTGCAGAGCAAAAAGACGGGCTTTGGGTTGTGAATGATTGGGTTAAAAAGGCTGTAATACTTTATTTTCCTATTCGCAGGATGGAGACGATGGAGGTAGGTATGCTGGAGTTTCATGATAAAATTCCACTCAAAAAGGATTATGCTCGGCTTGGTGTGCGTGTGGTTCCACATGCTATTGCCAGGCACGGGGCATTTTTGGAAAGAGGCGTAATTATGATGCCATCTTATGTGAATATTGGCGCTTATGTGGGAGCCGGCACCATGGTAGATACCTGGGCAACGGTTGGTTCGTGTGCACAAATCGGACAAAACGTTCACCTCAGCGGAGGTGTGGGCATCGGGGGTGTGCTCGAACCAGTTCAGGCTGCTCCGGTGATTATCGAGGACAATTGTTTTATAGGCTCCAGGGCTATTGTGGTCGAAGGTGTAAGAGTGGAGAAAGAAGCTGTTTTGGGAGCTAATGTTGTGCTTACCAAATCCACTAAAATTATTGATGTAAGCGGTGCAAATCCAGTTGAAATGAAAGGTGTTATTCCGGCTCGCTCAGTTGTGATTCCGGGCAGTTACACTAAAAAATTCCCAGCAGGAGAGTATCAGGTTCCCTGTGCCCTGATTATCGGAAAGCGCAAAGCCTCCACCGATCTGAAAACCTCGCTCAATGATGCCTTGCGCGAGTATGATGTGGTGGTTTAATGACGTAGTAAATATTTAGTCTGCTAACCAACTCAAAGTTGCCAATATTTTTTACTTTAGAATAGGCTTTGTCGGTAAAGCTGGATTCAAATATTTCAATGCACTGAATGGATTTGTGATGATTTCATTTGAAAACCTTACCGAAGGAGCTATACAATTCCTGGCATTTTAGATCGCATTAATATGTTAGGTGTTTTTTAGCAGTCGCTAACTAAATGTTTTTTAGATTTGTAGTATCATGCAAGCTTTGAATTATGAACAATTCTGATGTTAGGATATACGAGCTCGAGGATGGGAAAACGGAAATTACTGTGCATCTGGATAAAGATACGGTATGGCTAAGCCTTAATCATTTAGTTACTTTGTTTGATCGTGATAAA
>JACCQN010000042.1 GCA_015709215.1 Bacteroidales bacterium | reverse complement strand
AGATCAAGTTTTAATATCAAATCATTAGAAGCTCTCGTAGCATTACCACCTGTGAGTGATGAAACGATAAAAGAAAGATTTCGTAAGCGATAGCCCGCTCCAATAATTATTTCATCACCTACAACTTCCGTCAATTGATTGTTTATAAAGCTAAGCGTAAGGTTGCGTTGTTTTTTGTATTCAATTCTTGCAGTGAGGCTGTTGTGCAGGCCTAAATCAACACCAATCAATGGGGCAAACTGCTCCGAAATAGTTACCTGTCCAATATCATATTGTGGGATGAACATATTGCTGTTACGATAGGTTTTGGTTGTATTTTCCGGATCATAATCCACATTGGTACGCCAGGTATTGATTGAATAAGCCGAACGATAGGCATGTGTTATATTCACGGTTTTGAACAAGCGCTGAATAAAAGGAATTTTGGTGAGCCCGTTATAATTAATCGTCCAGTTGGGGATTGGTGTTTTTGGGAATGGATTCAAACTTATTGACTTAGGATTTTTCCCGCCATAAGCAGCCAGAAAAGAATACAAAACCACCTGAGGTGAAATTGCGCCGTAACCTCTTGGATAATAGGCCTGACCAACCGAATCGTAAACATAACTTTCTCCCTCCTCAACCCATTTAGCATTGCCATAAGCAAGTCTGTTTGCAATTTCAATACGGTTTGATAACAGTTTGTCAAACAATTCAGAGCTTTCGTCGCTTCGTGCTTTAACGAACGAAGTAGCCCACATGCCATACGACATACTAAAATTACCGGTTTCGGTGGGTGAGAACGATTGGAAAACTCCCATTGAATCCGCTCTGAAATATTCCTGGAAATTACGTGCATAAGTCCGATCGGCATTGATGTCGATACGCAATCCGGGTAAAGGTTCCAAATTAATTTTATAACTGAAGGTTTCCGTAAACTTCTTTGCAAAGGCCCTATTTAAAAGGGAATCGCGTGTAAGCCAGTCATTATCCACTGCCAAACTACGAATATCAGCTTCGTCGCCCAGCACAAAGCCAACTCCGGGAGCCGAGGCAGCAAGATTTAAGCCAAATATATCCGGCTCAGGAAGGAAACCGGGCAGGAACATGCCATTGTTTTGGGTGTAATTCAGATTGGCCTTTTTAACACTCATAACCAGTTTTAGCACCTGATCAGCCACAATCTTAAAATAATTAACAGCTGGTTTTGTATTGGTAGAATCAGCATTTCCCTCTTCTTCCTGAGGTTTGGCGCCCGGCCTCACAGCACCTGGCCTTGGTGCCGGCCCTCCCCTGCCAACCGAACGCTGTGGCGTATTTAATGTTTTTAAGTATCCAATTTTATTGTACAGCTTTACAAAATCCATATTCCCATTAAGCTGTTTTGTGTTTTGATTCTCAATGCTGTTCCCAATACGCTCCTGAACCGAAAGCGGAGATGCCAGCCAGGTGTATCCTCCCTGATAACCAGCCGAAACAGTGACCCAGTTGAGCAATGGAATTTTATTAATCGGAACGGTGTAATTTACCCTGACGCTTTGATTATAGCGTGTTTTGGTTCCAAAACTTAACACTTCGTCCCAAATCGTATCACGGTTCATTTTCCATTCGGTTGTTCCTCTCTCAGGATTCCCTGCCGGTTCATAGATAAAGGCATTTGCACCTGCCGAAAAATCAAAGGTGAGCGAACGGGTCAAGTCAAATTTAAAGTCGTAATAGCGATTCCAGTCCCATTGTTTGGCAAAAATTGGATACGTAATAATCTCACCTTCACTTTTGTTTCTGAATTTCTTCTCATTGTACTGTCGGTTCATATCCGTGCGGAAAGCAAAATTCTTGGGAAGATAATAGAAATTAAAATCCTTGATCAGCTGCATAAAAGGTTTGGATGCCCATTTAGAAGATTTGAATGGCTGAACATTTTTCGGATTTCCGGTGAAGTTATAGCCTAATCCACCACGGTAAGTCTGACGGATATCATATTCAATATCAATATTTCGGTGATAGATTTCGCTGTAGGAATAAGATACATTCCAGTTTTCAATGTCGTAAATTCTTGGTTGTCTGGTGCCGCTGGTGCGATCCTTTCGCACATTTACAAAGTTGATGTTCTTGCGTTGCGTGTAATCATTCACCAGTGTTTTAAGTGAATCCTGATCAGCTTTGTTGCCCAAAACATCCAGCTCATCCTTCATCTTGATGTCAGGATTCAAGGGATTATATTCAGGTTTAATATGCGACTCACCATAATCGAAGTGCATCGGAACACGCACACCACTTTCTTCAGGCAAAAACTTACCCAAATCGATGTCGGTAGCAACATCAAAATTGGTAACAGCCTCACGTGCTGTTTCATTCACTTTCATATCCAGACTTCCAAAACCGGGGGTGCTGTGCGAACCTGAAACGACCACACGACCCACATCAGCAAGCAGGGTTTCGATGCGCGCTGTAGCCGCCCATCCGCCTTTGTTGTTGAAATCTGTTACACGCAACTCATTCACCCAGATGATGGCACTTTTTGGATTTCCATCATCATTCGAACTCAGGCTCAGCTGTTTGGGATTGCGTACTCCAATCATGATCCCCATCACATCGCTGATACTTGGATTTCCGATCACCTTAACAATATGATCGCCTAATTGCTCCATATAAGGATAGATGAGGCTAATATCGCTGTTTGGATTGCGCATGGCCATATTACGGTTTTGCTTCACCTTAACCAGTTGATCCAAATCAATATCAAAATCATTGGCTGCCGGCCAGATACCTTCCTTATCAGTAAAAGGCGTGCCCCAGGGCGTAAAAGTTAACGGAACTTCGTATTCATAATAATTTTCTGTAAAATCAGATCCCAAACGAACAAAAACGGTGAGATCACCATAGTTAAGTTCTTCATTTTCATAGAGTTTCTCGGCATGGACATACATCTTGAGTTTTTTGTACTGCCTAAAATCAAAATCCGTCGTTTTGAAAGCTGCACGTGCATCGCCGTCGAGCAGCTTATCGAGCGTCATCTGCATCGATTGCTCGTTAAGGCGAACCAGACTTGTAGTTCCAAAGTTGATTTCCTGGTCAATCCCAGGTGGAATCACATAAGGAATGGGTTCGCGCCGGCCATTCTCCTCGAGATTCACAGCAGAAATATCGAATTTTGTTTCATTACCGTTGTCGCCTACCACATATTCGCCGGGTGCTTGCAGGTTCTGACGGTATTTGCGCCATTCGCCCCGCACCAGCTCGAGGGTAGCAAAACGCAACACGACGGGCTTTTCAAAGCCGCGCATAAACAGTCGCATGAAACGGATAGAGCGAAAGTCTTCGATATTACCGACTACTTTTTCGGGCTGACTGATAGGAATGCGGAACTGATACCATTTCACCTCGCCCACTTCTCCATTAGCCAACGGGATTCCTTTTGCATCATGTATGTCGGCGATAAAATTTTCGCCTACTTTCATATTGTTCGGATCGAGCTTGATTCGGTATTGAAAATAACGTTCGGCCTCGCTTAAGGTATTGTCGCGATTGATGTCTTCTACGTTTGGCAAGGAGGTTGCACTGGTAGGGTAAGCTTCGGGGTTTTGCTCGTCAGAAGGTGAGTTTCCTTCGGGTCCGTTAAAACTTTTGTAGCGCTCTAAAATACTGCTATAACGCGAATCGGCATCCAATGCTGCACCTCTGAAATACTGATAGTTATCTGCTGAGGGATCTGATGCTGCCTGCTGGTATGCCAGTGATTGTGTACCATACTGTTCGCGTATTATATCCAAAAATGTTGGAGCATGAAAATCAGCCTCATCAGCATCATTCAACCCATCATAACCAATATCCTGATACTGACGTGAGTTGGGATCATTGTTAAAAGCCTCAACCAAAGCCTGAAGCGAGGGCACACGCCCCCAGATAGTAGTATCCACGTTTTCGATTACCTCTGATACCGGAAGTCCGTTCTCATACGATTTCCGCCCATCCCTCAAAATATCTTCTGATATGTCGCCCAGGTTTATATACAGTTCTCCCGAATTTTCACCTTCTTCCGAGAAGGGATCCATCATCCAGAATTCGAGGTATTCGATATTGGTCTGTTCAAAATCCGTTGATTCTATCCGACGCATGATACCCCCCCAGCGGGATTCGGGACTTTTTAGCGTTCCGTCTTCATTGATGCCGTCCGTAAATGTTCCGGGCATCACATCGTAGTTATAGGGTCCGCGCTCCTGGGGATAATAAGCCAGATTGAGTATCGGAATATTTGTAGGCGTTCCGGAAGGGATATCCTTGTTGGGGAAAACCTCCGTTTCAAGCACCTGACGTACGCTATTCTTCGAAAGTTCGTTGCGATCCACATTGGAAGGCCTGAGGGTACCGTAACGATCGTAAAATAATTGATCAATGATGTACCAGGCTAGTTTGGCTCTGTTTTTTCCATAATTCAAGCCTGTATTGGGCGCCGCTTCCGGAAAAAGATCAAACTGACCTTGTGGTGTACTGGCCAAAAACCATGTATTGACCTGCCGTAGATCTATCGTTGATTTGGCGCCTTCAAAATCGTCGATATAGGAAGTTCCTGTCTTCCCGACCGCACGTGCATGCCCGGGCAAAAAATGTGCAAACTCAGCATCGACATTAATTTTTGAAACCTGCTTGGTGCTGATGCCGGGCAGTTTATCAATCATGCGCGTCAACCAGCGCGATTCGGTTCGATAACTTAAATCAATACCGTAAATAGTATTGGAAATGGGATCGTCACCATAATTTACTTTTTGTGTAAGCGGTCTTTCATGCAAATTAAGCAAAGTACCACCTATCCTGAAATCGCGATTGATCTCATGATCTACCCTTAATCCCATCATGCGTTTTTGCTGCAGACTGAAAAGCGAATTACTTTCCAGGTTGATGTTGATTGGCGTTCCTGAACTTAAAATCCCTTCATTGATAATCCGAACGCGTCCCAGGGTGTAATCAACGGTGTAATCTACATTTTCGGTAAGTGGTACACCTCCGGCAGTAACTTTCACAGAACCCTGCGGCACATTAAGTGCATTCAGGTTGATTTCGGAGCCGGATTGTGATTTATAAAATCCTTCGAGGATAAATTTATTTTTCTCAGGATATTGCTCAGCCGCAGCCTTAGTAACCGCATAAAGTGAATCATAAGCATAACGATCGGCCAGATCGGGATCGTCGGGAAAAATCTTGTTGCGGATATAACTGCCAAAAGGTTCCAAAACCGTAAAGAAAATGCGTCCATTAGCTGCATTGATAGTACCGCCCTGTGTAGCAGCATTATCCAGAAAATCGAAAACGCCGTCGCCACCTTTTACAGGATTATCCTGTTGATTGAGGTTATCCAGGTTCATCAGGTGGATGAGTGGAATACCTTTTACGTCATCCTTTCCCTCTGTGAAATAGCCCGTTGGAACCCCATTTTGATTACCTGTGTAAAGAATATTAAAGGTGAAATCCTCTCTGTTCACCTGAAAAGCCCGCATCGAATAAACGTTCTTCATCATCAGATCCCACATGGGCATATTGGTGTTGAGTGTAGTACTCTTGAGCAACTTAGCCGAAAGCACTTTTGGGGCATTAATTCCCTGATCAGAAAATTCACCCACCTGAAAAGTGCTGTCGTAACCAATTACAGTGTACTGATAGGCAACAGCAAGGGTTTGATCAGAATTGAGCGTTGTATTTAAAGAGATAAAGCCCAGTTTGCCATTAAAGGTATATTCCGATGGATTGAGTTTGCGGGCATTTTCAACTTTCTCGAAGTCCTGGCCGGCAACAAAATAACCCGTTCGGCCGATGCGCAATGGGTCGCCGGACAGATAAGACGTAACGGTATTGATATTCCTTATCGCATTGGTATCCAGTCGAGTCATCAGGTTATTGGAAACATTTGTCGGGAGTGCAGGCCCAAATGATGCCCGCACCTGATCATTATAAATCCACTCTTCGCGTCCTTCACCCAAATCAGTAAAAGCCAAAATATTACGGTTGTCTTCCAGTGCCGGACCAATATTAGTGACCCAAACTTCTACCTTCGTAATATTGATATCGGATGTAACAACTGGTAAAGTTTCGAGCGCTTTTTCGTAATTTTCTCTGAAGTATTGACTGATAAAAAAGTGCCGGTTTTCCTCATAATCCAGACTACTCATCTTGAACTCGCTGGTTTGCGCGCCTCCCTGAACAGTAATATTTTTTGACTCACTTTCCTGCTGCGAAAAAACGGCAGTAACCGTGGTTCGTCCAAACTGCAGCTTTGTTTTAATCCCAAAAAGCGCCTGACTACCGTTGATGAGGGTTGTATTAAGTGGCAGGCTTACGTTTCCGGCTTCAATCAGCTTGATCACTTCATCCTCTTTACCTTCGTATTTAAGCTGAAGCCGGTTTTCGAACTGAAAGGTTGCTTCGGTATTATAATTCGTTTTGAACTCTATTTTATCGCCAATTTTGGCAATCACATTCATCTGTATCTTCTGATCAAAATCGAAATTGGTAGTACGGCGTTGTCGTACATTGAGTTGTGGGTCGTCTCTTTTGTTGCTTTTTATACCGAAAGAAACTTCTGCTGTTCCCTGAGGTCGTATGTCAATGGTGTTACCGCCAAAAATCCTGTCGAAGGCTTCTCCTCCCACATAAATGGATGGGATGATGGAGTTGGAAGTTTCTGTTGTTGTACTCTTAGCCCTGTCATTAAAATATGCTCTGTTGCTTTGCCTGCCTTGAAAATCCAGGTAATCTTCCTGCGACATAGGTGTAGGTGTACGATAAGTAAAATCTCCCACCTTACTTAAAAAAATGTACTGTCCGGTAAGCGGATCATAAACAATTTCCCGTTTAATATTTGGTGGGTCTTTCAGGTAAAGGGGAGAGCTGTTGTTGATTTGATTCATAGGATTTCCGTCATCAACCGGAATAGGATAAGGCATAGCACGCGTGGTATCAGGCGTTTGCGGAAAATAAGTTAATACCTCTGCTTTTTCAGTTGCTGACAAAACCGGATAAGCTTCAGCCCAGGAAAAGGCAAATAAAATCAGAATAAAACCAGTAAGTATCTTTCTATACGTTTGCTTCAATGCGTCTTATCTCTTTGATTCAGTAACAATCCCAAATTCTCACAACAACTTTAAGGCTTCTTTAATGAGCTTTTCTACAGTAAGTTCCATGTCTTGTTGCAACAGTTTATCCAACACATTATCTGCTGCATTTTTATTGAAACCCAAGATCAACAGACCTGATAACGCTTCTGCTTTGATGGTATTGTATCTTGGTTCTATTTTTTCGGAACTTAATCCGGCTTTACCAACTTTATCTTTCAAATCTACCACTATGCGCTGGGCTGTTTTTCCACCGATTCCCTTAACACTTTGAAGCACATGCACATTTCCGGTTGCGATAGCATCAATCGTTTCTGAAGAAGATAAGGCCGAAAGAATTAAACGGGCGGTATTAGCGCCTACGCCCGAAACAGTAATCAGCAACTGAAAAAGGCTCCGCTCAGCCTGATCAAAAAAACCATACAACACATGAGCATCCTCGCGGATCGCCATATGGATGTATAATTTGGCGTTACTGCTTTCGCCCAGGGCAGAAAAAGTGTTTAAAGAAATTTGAATAAGATAACCAATGCCTTCATTTTCAATCACCACATAGGTTGGGTTTCGCTCTGCAACTTTTCCGGAAATATAATCGTACATCAGGTATTTTTTAGTGTTTCTTTTTTTGCAGTCTTGGGTGGCAAAAATACAAATATTCGGTGTCGCTACTCATCCATTATTGTCCTAAGTTGCTGATTTAACATCTCAATAAGTGAGTCCACTCCGAAAAGTCAATTTGCCCCTAAATCCCCCAAGGGGGACTTTCTAAAACTGCTGAATTTTAGCTTTCCCCCTTTAAGGGTGGCGGTCAAAAAGCTAAAAATCAGCAGTTTTTTGACTTTTCGGAGTGAGCTCATATGTGAAATTCTTCACTGCCGAATAAGGTCATTTCATTTAGAATGCTTTAAAAATTAAGGGTTCATTTGAATAAGTTTGTTTTTGGGCGCAATAAATCCGTAAATTTGAATAATTCAAAAAAACACATCATGGACAAGCTTTTCAACAAAGATGCATTGCATTATCATTCCTCCGGACGACCTGGCAAACTGGAGGTTATCCCTACAAAACCTTACAGCACACAACGCGATTTATCCCTTGCCTACACGCCGGGAGTTGCCGATCCCTGCCTGGAGATTAACAAAAATCCCGAAGATGTTTACACCTATACCGGGAAAGGAAATTTAGTCGCTGTGATTTCAAACGGAACGGCAGTTTTAGGTCTCGGCGATATCGGCCCTGAAGCCGGGAAACCCGTAATGGAAGGTAAAGGACTGCTATTTAAGGTGTTTGCTGATATCGACGTTTTCGATATTGAGGTAAATGAGAAAGACCCCGACAAATTAATAGAGATCATCAAAGCCATTGCACCTACTTTTGGCGGCATCAACCTCGAAGACATCAAAGCTCCGGAATGCTTTAAAATCGAAGACAAATTAAAGGAACTCCTTCCCATTCCGGTGATGCACGACGACCAGCATGGCACTGCTATTATCACCTCGGCCGGATTACTTAACGCCCTGGAAATTAATGGGAAAAAGATTGAAGACCTCAAAATCGTTGTTAATGGTGCAGGCGCTGCAGCGGTTTCCTGCACACGGCTATACATCAAGCTTGGCGCCAAAGCCGAAAACATTCTGATGTTCGACAGCAAAGGTTTACTGCATAAAGGTCGCACCGACCTGAATGAAACCAAGAAAAAATTTGCTGCCGACCGCGATCCGCTGAATCTTCACGACGCACTTATTGGTGCCGATATGTTTCTGGGATTATCTGTTGGCGGCGTTCTGAAACGTGATATGTTAATGGCAATGGCCGAAAACCCGATAGTTTTTGCGCTGGCCAATCCTACTCCGGAAATTGCTTATAACGAAGCCATGTCAACACGCGACGACATCATCATGGCCACCGGGCGCAGCGATTTTCCAAATCAGATCAATAATGTGCTTGGATTCCCCTATATCTTCCGCGGAGCCTTGGATGTGAGGGCTTCCGAAATCAACGATGAGATGAAGCTGGCAGCATCCAAAGCACTGGCTCAACTGGCCAAAGAACCTGTTCCCGAAGAAGTTAATATTGCTTTTAATGTTAACAACCTAAAATTTGGAAGAGAATATATCATCCCAAAACCTACCGATCCTCGCCTGATCACACGCGTTGCACCGGCCGTAGCCATGGCAGCCATGGAAACCGGTGTAGCCAAAAAGCCTATCGAAAACTGGGAAAACTATATCGATGAATTACGCAAACGTTTAAATATTTCCAATCCGCTGATCCGGCAGATTAAAACCAGAGCAAAACATAATCCCAAGCGTGTTGTGCTGGCCGATGCCGAAAATTACAAAACGCTTAAGGCCGCCGAAATTGTGCTTAACGAAGGTCTGGCAGAACCAATATTGATGGGTAATGCAACCCGCATCAAAGCGCTGATAAAAGAAAACGATCTGGAGCTTCATAATGTGGAAATCATCGATCCGGGTGCTAACGATCAGTCTGGTCGCCGCAAGCAGTTTGCCGAAGCACTCTTCCTAAAACGCCAACGCAAAGGAATGACCTTTGCTGCTGCAAGAAGTCTGATGCATCACCGCAATTATTTTGCTCCCATGATGCTGGAAGCCGGACTGGCCGACGCCATGGTTTCGGGCCTTACCCGCAATTATCCCGATACCATCAGGCCTGCTCTTCAGGTGATTGGCAAACAGGAAGGCGCAAAAATTGTTTCCGGAATGTATATCGTGAATACCAAAAAAGGCCCTGTTTTCTTTGCCGATTGCACCGTAAACAAAAACCCTAATGTGCAGGAATTGGTTGACATCACCCTTCAGGCATGCGAAACTGTTAAAGAGTTTAAGTTTACACCTCGTGTGGCTCTGCTTTCTTATTCCAATTTTGGCTCTGCTGATGGCGAAGGTCCCGAAAAACAACGTAAGGCCGTTGAATACCTGCATGAGCATTATCCCGATATGATTGTTGATGGCGAAATACAGGTAAATGCCGCACTCAACCCGGAGCTGTTGAAAGAGTCGTTCTCTTTCTCAAAACTGATCGATGGCCCTGCCAACACCCTCATCTTCCCCAACCTGGAATCAGCCAATATTGCCTACAAGCTGATGCAGGAAATGGGCAAATTTGAAGTGATCGGCCCCATCCTCAACGGACTGAAAGAACCGGTACATATCCTGCAAATGGGCAGCTCTGTTTCGGAAATAGTGAATATGATCACCATTGCCGTGCTCGACGCCCAAAGCAAACAAGTAAAGAATGGTAAATAACTGGATCTCTAAACCGAATAGCTCGGCGTAGTCTGCGGCTACTTCGGTTTCAACACCCAATGGTTCGGCGTAGTCAGTGACTACGTCGGCCAAACTTTTTGATTTCATCATTATTTTTTGAAAAAACCATCAAATCTCAATCATATGACTTCCAGGGAATATCCAATAAAATAACGTCCAGCAAACTTGCTTTTCCGGCATAATTTGTTGCGCTGGAATAAAGATAAGATTCTGGATGCTCTACCCAGCCAGCACGAACCGGATTTTCGTGCAGATAAGTTAACTTACTTTCAATAAAACTGTTGCTATATAACAAAACTGCATGGTTATCATGTGTCCAAAACTGATAAGTCTTATTTCTTTTATGTTGTAAGGCATATCTTTGAAATAGTTCAAGCATCCAATCACGCCGGCTTTCAACATCTGATTTAATTGACTTAATAATTTCCTTTGAAGTAAACTTTTTGAATTCTCTGATAGTAGCACTGAGGTTTCCCATCGGGCTATTTACGATTAGGTGGATGTGATTTGTCATGATAACATAGGCAAATACTTGTAATCCCAACTTTTGCTGACAATATTTCAAACTTTCGATTACAATGTCGCGATAGCGTTGTCTGCTGAATACATCAACCCATCCTACAACACTAAGCGTTAAGAAGTAAAGCGCAGATTGATCTTCGATACGATATCCTGTTGTCATTTGTTTTTGAATGAATACTAAACGCATCAAAAATACTTCAAAAACAACTAATTGAAATAATCTATCTGAGATTTGTCTTTTACTGTCAAGTAATTCAACAACAAGTTTGTTGCTTAATTACGTTAATCGTTCGACCCCCTGAAGCTCGGCGTAGTCTGTGACTACGTCGGCTTTACTTTTTGAAACAATCTGTTTCCTAAAAAAAGTCACATTCGGATTGTAGCCTCTTTCAGTCTCACTCTTTAATTTTGAATCTTTCGGCTTTTTTATGTTTGTCAATTTCGGTATGTGTTGTGACTATGGAAAACTCCATTAAAATCAAAAAATCATGATTTTAAACAAAATACAACTTTTACTCCTTTATTTCCCCCATTCTTTTGTAACTTAGCCTCACCAAAAACCGGCTATGAAAACCAACTTTTTATTGTATATCCTATTATTGTTTTATTGTATTGATTTACAAGGACAAAGCATCCAAAACGTAGAAGCAACCCAACACGATAAAACCATTGTTGTAACCTACGATCTGACAGGCCTCAAAAGTGGCCAAACTGCCACCATATCATTATTTTGTAGTGAGGACGGCGGCAACAATTGGGGCACAAAACTGCATTACGTAACAGGTGATGTTGGACAAAGCATCAGTGCCGGATACGGAAAGCAAATCGTTTGGCAAGTGCTCGACGAACGCGAGCGGCTCACTGGCAGCAACATTAGTTTTGAAGTGCGGGCGATGCTGAGCAGCCTAAATGATTTTGGCATTGAAATGGTTTACGTCAAAGGCGGCACCTTCCAAATGGGCAGCAACGATGGCGAAAGTGACGAAAAACCGAAACATTCAGTCACGCTGAGCGATTTTTACATAGGAAAATACGAAGTTACTCAAAAGCAATGGAGAGAGATTATGGGCAATAATCCGAGTAATTTCAAAAACTGTGACAATTGCCCGGTTGAAAATGTAAGCTGGAACGATGTGCAGGAATTCATTAAAAAACTCAACCAAAAAACAGGGGAAAACTACCGGTTGCCCACCGAAGCCGAATGGGAATATGCAGCGCGTGGCGGGGCACAAAGCAGAGGATACAAATATGCCGGTAGTAACAATATTGGAGAAGTAGCCTGGTATGGTGATAACAGAAGCGGCAAAACGCATAGTGTTGGCGGTAAAAAACCAAACGAACTTGGGATTTATGATATGAGCGGCAATGTATGGGAATGGTGCAACGATTGGTATGGCAATTATAGTGCTGGCAGCCAGCGCAACCCGCAGGGGTCTTCATCGGGCGCTAGCCGCGTATTGCGTGGTGGCAGCTGGAACCTCAGCGCCGGGATCTGTCGCGTGTCTTATCGCCGCTACAGCTTTCCCGGCCACCGTAGCGACTTCAGCGGTTTCCGGTTGGCTGTTTCCCCTAGTTTGTAGGTAGCTATTGGCCATACCTTTTGAGCAAAAATAATGAGTTTTGCCAAAAGGGAGTGAGGGACGAACGACCAAAGGGCAAAACGAATAAATAAACAAAAACCGCCTTTGGCGGTCGAATTTTTTTTTGAAAAATGCAGATCAAACTATTTACGATTCCCATTACTGATAGTGGTGCTTCATTAGAAGAAATGAATCGCTTCCTGCGTTCCAACAAAATACTGGAAGTAGAGAACCAGCTTGTGAGTAATGAGCGGGGTGCTTCGTGGTGTTTTTGCGTAAAATACCTGCCATCGGCATCAACTTTTAAAAAAGATGAAAACGTTAAGGTTGACTATAAAAATATATTAAGTGAAGAGAATTTTAAAGTGTTTTCTGAGTTAAGAGAAGTTCGCAAACAAATAGCTGTCAAAGATGCTGTGCCTGCCTATGCCGTTTGCACCGATCAGGAGCTTGCTGAAATTGTAAAACTGCCCGATATTAACGAAAAAACTCTGAAGACTGTAAAAGGCTTTGGAGATAAAAAGGTTGAAAAATATGGTTCAGCATTCATTGCGTGGTTTCAAAACCGAAAAGCATGAAAAGAGCAGGCAATCTGTTTGATGCCATATGCGATCCAGACAATCTAAGGCTGGCATGGGTTAAAGCTAAGAAAGGAAAAGAGGATAAGCAGGATGTCTATTTATATGGTAAGCATCTGCAACAAAACCTAAACGAACTTCGCTTTCAATTAATGGGCGGCGTACCGGAAATTGGCAATTACCATTTTTTTACGATTTACGAGCCTAAGGAACGCTTGATTTGCGCCGCATCATTTCCCGAAAGGGTGATGCATCATGCCATCATGAATGTGTGCCATCCTGTTTTCGAAAAATATCAGATCTATCACAGCTATGCAACACGTATTGGAAAAGGACAGTATGCTGCGCTTGAATACGCAAAAATGAATCAGAAAAAATATCGCTGGTTTTGCAAACTTGACATCCGTAAGTATTTTGATTCCATTTCGCATGAGCTCCTTTTAAAACAACTTTCCAGGCGGTTTAAAGACCAACAAATTCTGGATTTATTTGATAAAATAATAGGCAGCTATGAATCAAATGAAGGATTTGGGCTTCCTATTGGGAACCTTACCAGTCAGTACTTTGCCAATTTTTATCTGGGGCAGGCTGATCATTATTTACTTGAAGAAGTGAAAATTCCTGCCTATGTCAGGTATATGGATGACATGGTGTTATGGCATCATGATAAAACAGCACTGTTGGCAGCTGAAAAACAATTTACTGTTTTCATCAAAAATCATTTAAAGCTGGCATGCAAAGCGCCATGCATCAATAGCCACGACAAAGGTTTGCCCTTTTTGGGGTATGTTGTTTTTCCGAACTATGTTCGACTGAATAAACACAGTAAGCGGCGTTTTATAAGCAAATATCACGCCGCAGAAATAAATATGCAGAATGGATACTGGACAGAAACCGAGTATGCGCGTCACATCCTTCCATTAATTGCATTTACCCGTCATGCACAAACAGCGCAGTTACGCAGAAATGTATTTAATTTGTATCCGGAAACTGGCTAAAGGGCACTAACCGCGTATTGCGTGGTGGCAGCTGGAACAACAACGCCAGGAACTGTCGCGTGTCTAATCGCAACAACAACAATCCTGACAACCGTAACAACAACAACGGTTTCCGGTTGGCTGTTTCCCCTAGCTCAAAAGGTATGGCCGGATAGCTACCACTGAAACGGCCGGTTTCCAGAACTTTTTTAGTTCAAAAATTTCTCGAAACCAAAAGGCTGGTAGTTATTTAGCGAAGGTCTTTTGGTTTTTATTCGTAAAAAGCATTCAGGGAAACGCAGCAATAAATTCATTTTTACTAATTTAGCACGGAAAAGTATAAACCTCCCAATCATGAAGCGCTATTTCATCCTTTTAGTTACCTTGCTTACACTTCAGGCAACAGCCCAAACCGAAATCAAAGGCCGCAGCCAGCCGCAATATTTCAACATCACCAAAGACCCGCCAAAGCCGCCCATCCTGGTGCTCGTTCCGGGTTCACTGGAATTTTCAGATGCCGATGGCAACAGGGCGATCAATGCCAACGAAAGTGCCAGCATTTCATTTGAAGTTCAGAATAAAGGCTACGGAGCAGGTATTGGGTTGGTAGCCACAGCAAAAACAAAAAATAATATCCCCGGACTAAGCTTTGATAAAAGAACCAATCTTGCAACGCTACCTATTAATGCCAAAACAAAAGTTACAATTCCTGTATCATCCGGCATGGACTTAGCCGATGGCCTGGCAAGTTTTGTTTTAGGTGTAGAAGAGCCAAATGGTTTTAATATGGATCCGATTGAAATTCAAATCAGCACACGAGCATTTGTAAGCCCACTGGTAAAAGCAACGGACTATACCATTACCAGCGAAAGCAACACCTTGTTACGCAAACGTCCGTTCGATTTGCAGGTGCTTGTTCAAAATATACAGGCAGGTAAAGCTGAAAACGTGCAGGTTAACATTCAAATACCGGATGGTGTCATTCTTATGTCGGACAACAAACAACTTTTTATTGGCGATATGGAGGGCGGCCAAACTGAAAACATCACCTACAACCTTATTGTGAGCGACCGATACCAAAGTGAAACTATTCCTTTTGAAATAAAAATCAGTGAGCGCTATGGCCGTTTCTCCGAAAACAGAATCATTACTGCTTCCATCAATCAAAACACAGCCGGCAATAAACTGATCGTCGAAGGCAAACAAAAAGCTGCAACAGGTACAATTGCCATCGCTACACTCACTTCGGATGTTGACAGAGACATACCAAACAATACTAAACAATACCCAAATCGCTATGCCCTAATCATTGGCAATGAAGATTATGCTACTTATCAGCGAGGTCTGAAAAAAGAAAGCAATGTTGATTTTGCAGCCAGCGATGCTCGTTCATTTGAAGAGTATGCCAAAAAAGTACTGGGTATCAAATCCAATCAGATCACAACTTTAATTAATGCTCAAAATTATCAGATCGAACAGGAATTGAACAGGCTGCAACAAATCATTCAACATCGTGAAGGACAGGCAGAAATTTTCTTTTATTATTCCGGACATGGGGTGCCTGATAATGCCGGAAACGCTTACATTCTTCCCGTAAACATTAGTGCTACGGAGGTGGAACAGGCAGGTTTCAGGGTTGACAAACTTTATCAGACACTCACTGCCAACAACCCACAACGCGTTACCGTATTTATGGATGCTTGCTTCAGTGGAGCAGGAAGAAATCAGGGCTTGCTCGCTGCCAAAGCTGCCGTGCGCATCAAACCCGCTGATAAAGACCAATTAAAAGGCAATCTGGTTGTATTCACTTCAAGCAAAGACGAACAAAAATCGCAGTTTGATGCCGATAAAAAACATGGCGTGTTTACTTACTATTTGCTAAAAAAACTAAAAGAAACCAAGGGAAATGTTTCGTATGATGAACTGGCAGATTATCTGAGTCGTGAAGTTCCCCTTTTCCTTCTCGAAAAAAGAAAAGAAGTTCAAAATCCACAGCTTTTAACCAGCCCACAGGTAGAACGCAGCTGGCCGCAATGGCGTTTTATTGATTAAAAATCACTGGAAGACAGCGGTTTATTAATCAGCAACAAATCATTATTCTGGCATGTCAATGTAGATTTATTTCAAAGTAAAACTTTGAATATATGCCAAGTTATGGTTTTTTTAAAAAAACTTCTATTCATGGCAAAAAACACCACTATTTTATTGGGAGACTATTTTAATGATTTTATCAGCCAACAAATAAAATCCGGAAAACATGCATCAGCAAGTGAAGTGGTGAGAGCGGCTCTACAAATGTTTGAACACGAAGAATCCATAAAATCAGCGCTCATTGAAGCATTAAAAGAAGGTGAAAAATCAGGTTTTGTTAAACATTTTGACAGCAATACCTTTTTAAATAAACTTCACCAGAAACACCTGGCTAAATAATGAACTTCAAAATTAGCCAACAGGCCAATAACATTCTGGAAGAAATATGGCTTTACACTTTTGAAGACTGGATTTTAGCACAAGCAGACAGGTATATCAATTTGATTTTGAACGAAATAGATTTCATTGCTGAAAATCCAAGATCCGGAAAAGATTATTCCAAAGTAAGAAAGGAATATTATTGTTCCAGTATAAAATCTCATCTTGTTTTCTATAAAATCAATCACTGTTGTCCGGTAAAATGATAATGGCGTCCCTACGGGACTTTTTCTTAATTTGTAAAACACTGTCTACCCATATTTTGTCCCTAACGGGACTGTCCCGTTAGGGACAAAATATGGGTAGAATAAAAAGTTACCCCTAATCATTTCAAGTCCCGTAGGGACGGCATTATTACAGCGATTGAGCATTTTTATTTGAATTATACCGGACAACAATGAAAATCAATCAGAAAAAACAGGAAATTCAAGTGATAAGAATTTTACACCAACGAATGGATACCGAAGCAGGATTAAATGAATAATAAATATTCATCACGCATCATTAGAATTTAGCTGGTTTAAATTTCCAGCTCTTTATTTAGAAATAGATTTCTTCAGCCGATTCCAGCTTTACCGTTTAATGGTAATCATTTTTCTAACCGCCTGAAGTTTAGGATTGGATTGCCGCAAGCGGAGCAGCCAGTTGTTAAACGATTCGGAAGGTGCTGAATCGGGCATGGTATAACCAATGTATTCTTCTTCATTGTAATAATGGCCGGCTTTGGTTTCCTGCACCAAAGGACTGTTGAAAGGCAATTCAGAAAATAAAACCACCAGACTTGCCAGCTCTACACCCGGCTTTTCGGCAAATAATTGAAGCTCATTCACCAGATGTCTTTTATTTTCCGGCGCATCTTCCTTCGAGAAAAATAAGTAGGCCTTATTCCGTTCAAGATAAACTTGCTCAATTCCCTGTTTACGATCTTCAACATAAGGCAATAGCTGAAATACATTTGTCATATCATCCATAAAAACACTGACATAACCTGCCTTAGAACTGGCAATGCTTAAATAGAGTGATTGTCCGTCGTTAAATTGCTCCATTTCACAAGCCAGCGCAGGACAATACAATGTTTTAACTTCAAGCTGAGCGCCATCTTTTATTTTCTCTCTCACCTTGCCTTTCACTTTACATCTAAGTGTGTAAGGTTTATTGGAAAGCACCGTAAGCTGAGGTTCTTTCAGATCGCCAAGCCATTCGCCAATCAATTCAGTGGTGCTAAAAGCATTAGTAGCCACCTTCCCCTGGCTTATCCAAGTTTGAATCTCGGTGCTAAGGCGTTGCGGAAACACACGCATCACGGCACTGTCGCGCGCTCTGTCGCAAACGTACTTTTCAGCTTCGGCCATATTCATATTTGGAGGCACCATTAAATCATAAGTGCCTGTTGAAGTGAATTCTTTTTGAGCAAAAACGCTTCCAAAATTGAACAGTAAAACTGCAATCAAAAACGAAAGAAAAAAGAAAAATTTACCAGACATCAATTCTTCAAGATTAGTTTTAGCCTGGTAAAATTACAAAATCCACATTAAAAGTTTCTATAAATTTCAATTTTTGAATCACTTCTTTTACAGCATTAATGAATGAAAAACCCGAAAGCATTTTTACTACACTCTCGGATTTTCAATGTTCTTTCTTGAGCCGCATGTGTGGCTCGGCGTAGTCTGTGACTAAGTCGGCTATACTCCGCGGCTCGGCGTAGTCTGTGACTACGTCGGCCAAACTTTCTGAATCAATCCACAATATGTTTCTCCCCTGAAGCTCGGCGTAGTCTGTGACTACGTCGGCTTTACTTTTTGAAACAATCTGTTTCCTAAAAAAAGTCACATTCGGATTGTAGCCTCTTTCAGTCTCACTCTTTAATTTTGAATCTCCAGATTTGATAGTTTCCTTTCTTCGAGCCCCGATCTGAACTGAGAAACAACCAACCGGAAACCGTTGTTGTTGTTACGGTTGTCAGGATTGTTGTTGTTGCGATTAGTCACCACATATTGCAGAAATTTACGAAGATCGGCGTAGTCTGTGACTACGTCGGCCAAACTTTCTGAATCAATCCACAATATGTTTCTCCTCAACCTGCAAAATTTCATTATCAGAGATACGATACAAAAAGGCAATCACGGAGCAATGTTGTGCTTTGTAAGCTGCATTCAGTGTAAGGCTGTAATTGTGGTTATAAACTTCATTGGCTACAATGGCTTCAGTACCATTGACCGCATCGCCATAAATGCCGTTGATATCTTGCCGCAACACATGGCGGTGATAATAATCTTCGATAATAGGTGTGTCACCCACAGCTGGATTATTATTGCTTTGCGCTCCCTGAATGCTATCTTCAACCAAAACAACTTGCAGGTAATATGGCTCGCTGAAGCCACTCAGAAATTTTGAATTCACTGCAACATCCAGTTTCCTCGTTTCAGCATCGAAACTGGTTTCGAGCGAAATAGAAGCCTGAGGTGTAACATTTGTAACAATTTCCTGCACTTTCTCTCCCCATCCTGCTGGCAGAACAAGTGCAGCACCATTGTACAGTTTCCTGTTTACCAAACCCTGTGGATTACCAATTACATTATAATAGGTATCCCACTGATCTCCAATAGCTGTTCGCAGGTCAAGATCAAAAGGCGGATTTTCGGGTTCGGCAAAATAACCTGCATGCACTGCCATAATGATCAGCTGATCACCATAAACTTCCTTCAAATCACCAGCGAGTTTTGCAGCGGCAGGGCAGTTCACACATTTATGACCGGTATAATCCTCCAAAAGCACTTTCTGAATCACTTCTTCGGGTTCTCCTCCACCTCCGCCACCTTGAGTGGTATAAGGTGGATCTATTTTGTCGCAGGAAGCAAAAATTCCTGCAATCAAAACAAACAATATCAGGCTAAAGTGCTTTATTTTCATTGATTTAAATATCATGGCTTAAAAATTCGTTGAAACAGTAATAGTAAGTCCGCTGGAAGCCGGCACCTGCCTGCAAACGCCACCAACACACACTACACCTTCGCTTTGGCGCCCGTAAGTAAGTGCCACGCGTGTGGATTCCTTGAGATAGCCCATTGAAACCGTATAGTAATGATTTCTTTTGTCAGCATCCGGATGACCGTAATTGTATTGATCAGCAACATTAAAAAACCAGCGGGGTGCAATGGCATATTCCAGCATTGCTGCAGCCCAGTCGCCTTCGTCCTGCTCCGTAAAAAGTCCCTGAAGCTCCATCCTTAGACTTTTGCGCGAAGTGAATTTATACGTTAGATCAAGCACTCCGATATGCGCTTTCACGGCTGGCTCTCCGGCATGACCTTCGATCGTGGCAATGTCATAATGCAAATTCATGTATTGAAACACTGCTTTCCATTTGTTGTTGATTTTCTTCTCGATTTCGATATTGAAATCGCGGAAGAAAACACTGTCCGACACTTTAAAGAAATCTGAAGTATAACCTAATGTGCCTGAAGTATTTACCAAAGTTGTATCATTCACCGGATTACGAACGATATCATTCACCTGACTGAAATTTATAGCTATTCCGGTTCCGTATTTGCCTCCCAGGGCACTTCCTTTGGGAATTTTATAGTTCAGCTGAAACTGCAAACCCATTTCGCCATTAGGCTGAGTAGCATAAGGATAGCGCGCTGCCAGGCTGTAAGAATGCGTGCGGTTGATAGGCGGAATGAAATTAATATCCACAGCATTACCATTAACCCGACGATCGGATTTATAACTGAAATTATCCACCCTTTTCAGTTGGAGCACCACTCCAAGGCCGGGTTGTGAATAGGAAAGCGACGACAAAACCGCTTGTCCTTCACGATAGATAAAGTTATTCACGGCTGAGGGATCATTGATTTTATAAGCATATTCCGTAGCAAAATTAAACTTTCCGGCACTCAGGTTGACCCGTCCAGCCCAGGCTCCCACGTTCTCGGGCAGATTATACAAAGGATCATTATCTTTCTGATATTTGCTCACACCGCTGGCGCCAACGAGTACACGCACTGCCGCTGATTCCCATCCTTTGATGGTTTGATTCAGATCTACCTCTGCATCCAGGCCACGCACAATGCCACGGTTACCGTTTTCGTATTTCTGCCAAAAATAGCGTTGCGTGCCATAAACACCCTTAATCGTGATACCCGCAGAAGGGCGAAGGATCACGCGCATCCCGTTGATGGAGTTGTCGTATCCCAAAGTCCATTCTTCGTAAGAGCGTAAAATGAGGCCATTGCCAAACTGTTCATAAAAATTACCAACCGTCACGCCGACAAAATCAGTTTGATAGCTGGCCCACAGATAGGGAAATCCATTGCCTTCCTGCAAAGGATCAAATCCTGCAAGCGGCGTGAGGAAAGCCTCATAACGTATCCCGGCCGAAAATTTTCCGAGGGTATAGGTGATATTTCCAAAACCATTCAGACCCAATTTTCGCCCTCCTATAATCGAATCGGTAATGCCGAGGGCATCATCAGGCTGATAAAACTGCCCGTCAACCTGAAAGCTCCCATTGATCTGAGCCTTGTCGATAAAATCCTGAGCTTCCACTGTAGTAAAGGCCAGCAGGAATAAAACAATCCAAAGTTTACGCATGATATTTAGCTTCAGGATTCTGATTTATTCAATTCCGGCAATTTTCTTTACCTTTTCATAGAGTTCAAATTCAGCACCTTCGAAATAAGCGGTATGCTGCGACACAATTTTTCCATCACCGTCGAGCAGGAAAGTATGTGGAATCATATTCACGTTCATTGCGCGTTTAAAATCACTGTTTGGATCGAGCAGCACCTCAAACTCCCAGGCTTTTCCGTTCACCATAGGCATCACACGGGCTGTGGAACGGCTGTCGTCGATAGATATGGCATAGATTTTTACCCCGGTTTCTTCCTGCCAGTCGGCATAGTTTTCGTTAAAAGCGTCCAGCTCTTTTTGGCAGGGCTTGCACCACAAAGCCCAGAAACTCAAAATTACCGGTTTGCCGTCATTCGTTATCTCAGAAGTACTAAAGGGTTTACCATCAAGGGTTTTGATCGTAACCTGAGGAATATCAGATTGCGCCAGCGAACCAACACTATAAAAAAGCAAAAGCGCAAAAAGAGCAAAAATTGAGGTTCTCATAAATACTATGAATATTAAGTTAAAATGATTTGATTTCAGTTGAAATTTCACTCAAAAGACAACCCTGTATTAGGTTTGGTTGCACTACTGAATATAAACTTCCAGGATTTTGCAAGAGGTATCCGGATACAGTGCCACCGCATGAATGAGGTTTGGAATCAGCACTACTTCACCGGCTTTGAGGGTCATTTTTTCCTCAGCTCCCCAGTCGAGCACGCAACTACCTTCCACATTAAACAACATCACAAAAGAATCCAATTGCGAATAATCCTTTTTAATGCCCTGATTAAAATGCAATATATTGGTTGTGAAAAAGGGTGAATCTATCACTTTGGATGTTTGATTCATCAGTGATTTGTAGGTGGTTTTAACCTCATCGGGAAGCTTAAAATCAATGGCATCCAGGGCTTCGTCGGTATGCAGCTCACGCATTTGACCCGTATGATCTATCCTTTCCCAGTCGTAAATGCGATAAGTGGTGTCGCTGGTTTGCTGAATTTCGGCAATCAGTGTGCCTGGTCCCAGAGCATGCACACGACCTGCGGGCATAAAAAACACATCACCAGCCTGCACTGCTTCATAATTCATCACCGATTTCAATTCGCCGGCCTCCAGCACTTTAAGGTATTCCTCCTTATTCATCTCCTTATTGAAACCGCTGATAAGCTGTGCGTCTTTGTCGGCCTGCATCACATACCACATCTCTGTTTTGCCATAACCAATCCCACGCTTACTGGCCAGGGCATCATCCGGATGAACCTGAATGGAAAGCCAGTCGTTGGAGTCGATCACCTTGACAAGGATCGGAAACTGATCCCCAAAACGATCATACACTTGATCGCCAACTAAATCTCCCATAAAGACTTCCACCAGTTCGTTGAGTTCATTGCCTGCCAGATAACCGTTTAAGGCCACCGAAGGATTCCCTTCAACACCCGAAAGCAGCCACACTTCACCACAATTGGGCAGCTCACCAAAATCCATTTTTAATACGCTTTTGATCTTTTGCCCACCCCAAATCTTATCTTTAAATATCGGTTTGAATTTGATCGGATAGATACTTTGCATGTCATTCATTTTGGCACAAAAGTACGCAAATCCCGAAAGATGCTTCATCAAGGCTTTTCCACAATTTCCACTACTTTTGTAAGATGATTGGAACACGAGAAACTGAAAAACTTATCCGGCTGCGACGTGAGCTACATGCCAATCCTGAACTTTCGGGCCATGAAAATAAAACAGCAAAACGGCTGCTTAACTTTTTGAAAACCTTAAATCCTGACCAAGTTCTTCAAAATTTGGGAGGCAACGGACTGGCTTTAGTTTTCAAAGGAAATGTCCCTGGCAAAAGGATTCTCTTCCGTGCCGATATGGACGCCTTACCCATTGAGGAAAAAAATGAGCTGAGCTATGCTTCCAAAAATACAGGCGTGGCACACCTTTGCGGACATGATGGACACAGCAGTATGTTGGCAGGTTTTGCACTATTGCTGAATGAAAAACGCCCTGAAAAAGGCGAAGTTATACTCCTTTTTCAACCTGCCGAAGAAACCGGACAAGGAGCCCTGCAGGTAATCAACGATCCGAAATTTGAACGCATAAAACCCGATTTGGCTTTTGCACTGCATAATTTACCCGGCTTTGAGCGACATACCGTTGTTTTGCGGGAACAAACTTTTGCAGCTGCTTCCGTTGGAATAAAAATCCATTTTATCGGCCGAACGGCACATGCTTCGCAGCCCGAAACAGGCCTCAATCCTGCAACCGCCCTGGCAAAGCTGATGCTGGAACTGGAACAGCTCAAAAAACAATGGCAAGCCGAAAAAGCTTTCAAACTACTTACGATCACCCACGCCAGGCTTGGTGAAGAAGCTTTTGGAACAGCTCCCGGCGAAGCCTTTTGCTGGGTGACCATACGCAGTTTTGAAGATGAAACCCTGGAAGCCATGCAGCAACAATGCCTTGATTTGGCAACAAAAATCGCCCGCGATAATCAACTGGAGATGCAAAGTAGCAGCCATGAGCCTTTTGCTGCTACTGTAAATGATCCTTTGCTAACAACAATAGCTGAAAATGCCGCAGCACATCATCAGCTGAAAATAATTAAACTCGAAAATCCATTCAGATGGTCGGAAGATTTCGGGCAGTTTGGAAATTATGGACCAATTACTTTGTTCGGAATAGGCTCGGGCAAAAACCATCCTGCACTTCACAATCCCGATTATGATTTTCCCGATGAACTCATCCCAACAGGCATTGCCATGTTTGATGCTATCTGCCGGCAAATTACCAACAGCTAAAGACAAGATTACACAGTCGAAAAGTATAACTTTGCCAATCATTTTAAGGAAGAAATTATGAAGCGAATTTGTGTTTTTTGCGGAAGCAGCATGGGATATAAGCGGATTTACCGCGAAGTGGCTGAGGAATTTGCCAAGCTAATGGCAAGCAGAAAGATAGACCTTATTTATGGCGGCGCTTCCGTTGGTTTGATGAAAGTGATTGCCGATACGCTGATGACACATGGCGGGCATGTTACCGGCATCATGCCCCAGCACCTGATCGACAAAGAGGTTGCGCACAACGGCATTCATCAGATGATTACCGTTAACAGCATGGCCGAGCGCAAAACCCGAATGCTCGAAATGGCCGATGCTTTTGTAGCACTTCCGGGCGGTTTTGGCACACTGGATGAGATTAGCGAAGTGCTGACCTTGATGCAGTTACGTCTGAGCAACAAGCCTCTTGCGTTGTTAAATACAAAAGGCTATTTCGATTACCTGCTACGTTTTCTGGATCATGGTGTTTCCGAAGGATTTATCCGCGAAGAACATCGCTCCTCACTCATCGTTTCGCTCGAGCCAAAAGCACTATTGCAAAAGCTCAACAGTTTCACACCGGTGGAGATGGACAAATGGATCAACGACCTCAAAACAGAAAGCCATGCCGAATAGAAAAATGATCGTCATTGGTATCACGGGCACGCTGGGAGCAGGCAAAGGAACGATTGTGGATTATCTGGTCAGAGAAAAAGGTTTTGCACACTATTCTGTAAGAGCTTTTTTAACAGAACAGATCGAAGCAGCCGGCAAAAAAGTAAATCGTGATACGATGACGCAAACGGCCAATGCCCTTCGTGCAGCAAACAGTCCGAGCTATGTCACAGATCAGCTCTATCTAAAAGCCCTTGAGCAAGGTGCGCCCTGCGTAATAGAAAGCATCCGCACAGCCGGTGAGATTCAATCGCTGCGGGCTAAAGGCCCATTTTCCCTTTGGGCTGTGGATGCAGCACCCGAGTTACGATACGAGCGGATTCAAAGCCGAAAATCGGAGACCGATGCCGTGAGTTTTGAAACTTTTTTAAGTAATGAAAGCCGCGAAATGAATTCTACCGACCCGAACAAGCAAAACCTGAAAGCCTGCATCGAACAGGCTGATGAGGTGTTTAACAATAATGGTGATCTGACTGCGCTATACGAACAGATAGAAAAAGCCCTCCAAAAAATCAATTTATGAGCGACAATCAACTTCCCAAACAACCTTTACATGTTCGGCCCAGCTGGGACGAATATTTCCTGAAGCTGGCCGATACCGTTGCCAGCAGAGCCACCTGCGATCGAGGCCGCAGTGGCTGTGTGATTGTGAAAGACCGGCAAATACTTGTTACCGGTTATGTGGGCTCGCCTCGCGGATTGCCCCACTGCGATGACGTTGGTCACCTGATGAAAAAAATGATTCATGAAGATGGAAGCGTTACCCAACATTGTGTACGTACCGTTCATGCCGAGCAAAACGCCATCACACAAGCTGCCCGCCGCGGTATTGCACTCGAAGGGAGCACGCTCTATTGCAGGATGACGCCCTGCCGCACCTGTGCCATGCTGATCATCAACTGCGGTATTGAAAGAGTTGTATGCGAAAGAATGTACCATGCCGGCGCTGAATCAGAAGCTATGTTTAAAGAAGCCGGAGTGAAACTGGAGTTTGTTCACAACGAAATTCAGCAATACGAGCAGCAATAAAGCTTATTTTATCTGCAGACTATCCGAAGCATATAACCCTACAAATGGCTGTTCGCCAGCCTTTACGCTTGCCCTGAACATCCCGGCAGTGTTGAAAGGCATGCAAATATTTCCATCCTTATCCAAAGCAATAATACCACCACCGGCATCCAGCTTCATCAGCTCCTGCATCACCACCTGATCAGCGGCTTCTTTCAGGCTTTGTCCGCCATAAACCATTCGGGAAGCAATATCCTGTGCCACTCCATAGCGGATAAAAAATTCCCCATGCCCCGTGGCCGAAACAGCACAGCTGGCGTTATCAGCCCAGGTGCCGGCACCTATAACAGGCGAATCGCCCAACCTGCCCTGATGTTTGAAATGCATCCCACCAGTAGAAGTTCCTGCGGCCAGGTTTCCATTTTTATCCAAAGCAACAGCTCCCACAGTACCATGTTTTTCGCCAAGTGGAAATTCCCGTTCAAGCATTGTTGCATTTGTCTTTTCATACCTCTTACGCTGTTTTGACACCATAAACCACGAAGGATCTACAATTTGCAAACCATGTAAAGCAGCGAACTGCTCTGCTCCCTCACGTACCAAAAATACATGTGGACTGGCTTCCATCACTTGGCGTGCTGCCAAAATGGGATTTTTGATGTTTCTAACCGCTCCAACAGCACCTGCATTTTTATCAAAACCCTGCATGATAGAAGCATCATGCTCAATAAAGCCATTGGCATTGAAAACTGCGCCACGGCCAGCATTGAAAAGCGGATTATCCTCCAGCCTCGTAATGGCTGCGGTTACCGCATCCAGACTGGAGCCGCCTGCTTTCAAAATTTCTTCTCCCGCACTTAAAGCCTCGAGTAGAGAAGTCCTGTAAAGACTATCGTGCTCCGGACTCATCAACTCTACCTTGATCAAGCCGGCACCTCCGTGAATGGCCAGGGCATATTCAGGACGCTTCACCTGTTCGGCAGGTCTCTCACAGGCATTTAAACTCCATATAAACGTAATTGCAATAAGAATACGAAACATTTTCATGAGCTGGGCTTTTAGGGTGATTTGCCTTCAAAGATAAAACATTGTGGCAAAACGCATTTTATTAATCAGGGACGATTCATAATCAGTTTCAGCAAATCGTTAAGATCATACAAATCAAGCAGCTGCGCTGAGGTGAGGAGGATCACGATAATAATAACCCATTTCACAAATACCACACCTTTGGTCACAGCCATATGCGAAGCCACATAAGCTCCCACAATATTTCCGATGGCATGAATAAGCCCAAATTTCCAATTTACTGCATCATTAAAAACAAATACGCCCAAGGCAAAAAAGGTGTAAATCAAAACGATAAGCACTTTTACAGCATTGGCACGCACGAGATCAAACCCAACTCCCAGCACCAGCGCTGCCAATAAAAAATAACCCACGCCCACCTGAAACATCCCACCATAAATACCGATACCAAAAAAAATCAGCATTTGTTTCCAATCAAGCTTACGGTTTAAAAGGTCGGCACGCCCGGCAAGAAACTGGGAAGGTTTAAAAAACATGAAGAAAATCATCAGCAACATCACCACGGCTATTGCCTTTTCGAAAGTCTCGCGATTAATATCCACTGCCAGCTGCGCTCCAATCACCGAACCCAGCACTGCCGGTATTGAAAGGATTAGCCCCTTACGCCAGCTCATCACCTTTTTTTGATGAAACGCCTGCACCGATGTGATATTCTGCAAAATCACTGCGATACGATTTGTGCCATTGGCAATATCAATCGGAAGCCCGAGCAGCAGAAAAACAGTAAGGGAAATAATAGTACCCCCACCCGCAAGCGTGTTGATAAACCCCACAAAAACTCCCGAAACGATCAGCGCAACAATATCAGCCCATTGCATGGTTTTGAAATTAAAGTTGCAAAGGTAGAGAAATAATAGCGCCTCATATTATCGGTAAATATTCAACAATTGCTTTATTGCTCATGATAGGTTTTTAGTTATTGTTTTTTAGCCACTTAGCTTTTAGTTCTATTTTCTGAAACGAAACAATAACAATTATTTTAACAACTGGAAGGTACCAGGAAATGTTTAAACAAGTGAAACCATAAATCCCACAAAACCCTAACATTCAAAATCCTATAACAATTCATTTGCCAGATTTGCCAACTCCGAGCGTTCACCTTTTTCCAGACGAATATGGGCATACAAATCATGATGTTTGATATTATGGATCAGATATGAAAGCCCATTCGACTGTGCATCCAAATAAGGTGTGTCGATTTGAAAAATATCGCCAGTAAAAATGATCTTGGTGTTTTCGCCGGCACGTGTGATGATGGTTTTCACTTCGTGCGGTGTGAGGTTTTGGGCTTCATCCACAATAAATATCACATTAGAGATGCTGCGCCCGCGAATATAAGCCAGGGGTGTGATCACCAGCTTTTCTTTCTCCACCGCCTCGGTAATAAGCTTATATTCCTTATCCTCTTCGCCGTACTGATTTTGAATAAACTTCAGATTGTCCCAAAGTGGCTCCATATAAGGATTCAATTTTGATTTGATATCCCCCGGCAAAAAGCCGATATCTTTATTACTTAGCGGTACAACCGGACGTGCCAGGTAAACCTGCTTAAAGCTTCTTCGTTGTTCCCAGGCTGCTGCCAGCGCAAGCAAAGTTTTCCCGGTGCCTGCTATGCCCTGTATGGTCACGAGTTTTATCTCAGGATTTAGCAGCGCATGAAACGCAAAAACCTGTTCGGCATTTCGGGGCATAATACGCGAAATGGCATGTTTTTCGATCCTTTCAATCCTTGCTGTGATAGGATTATAGAAACCCAGCGCAGAATTTTTTTCACTCTTTAAAATGAAATAATGATTGGCAACAGCTGGCTTGTGTCCGATTTCTTCCAAGCTGCAAAAACCCTCTGAATACAGCTTATCAATCACTTCGACCGGAATATTATCAAGCGTAGTTTTACCTGTATAAAGCAAATTAACATCCTTCACTTTTCCGGTTTCATAATCTTCGGCCTGCAGATTAAGTGATTTCGCTTTGAGCCTGAGGTTCACATCTTTGGAAACCAAAATCACTTTTGTACCGGGATTATCTTCCGAAAGCTTAAGGGCAGCATTCAAGATGCGATGATCGGGTTTGTCGGCTCCAAAAACATCACAAGCATCCAGCTTACTTTTCTCATTCATTAAGACCTTAAACCGTCCTTTGGTGGGCCCGTTGAGCCGTCGCCAATTTTTCATGGTGTATTTACCGGAGATACGATCCATGAAACGAATAAACTCACGGGCTTCAAAATTCTTGTTATCGTTACCTTTTTTAAAATTGTCTAACTCTTCAAATACTGTGATCGGGATAGCTACATCATGCTCTTCAAAAGTATTGATAGCATTGTGGTTGTATATGATAACAGAGGTGTCGAGTACGAAAATCTTTTTAGTTTTTGTTTTAGTGGCAGGCATATGCAGTTATATCTTTTAGGGCTCACGAAGTTAAGGCTCATCCCGCATCCATTACAATGCATAAGGCGGCATACTTATCAACAACAAATTGTTTATCATTGCTTAACCAGCTGACAATGTGTAATGAAACAAAATAAATATTTTTAGGAAAGCATTAGTGTAAAACTCTTCCCACCGGATAAACCATATATTTTTCATCCCACCAGGGTGTTTGCCTGTAAAACCAGTTGAGTTGTGCCCACGAGTTTTGGGCAAAATCTGGTTCGGCCAGCTTTTTGGTTTCGTAGGTTTTGCGCAAACCCGGAATGCTATCGAGCATGCGCCGCGCCAGTGGCTCCATCACATAGGTTTCGGCATATTCTTTCTGCTCAAAAATCCCATCGAAAAAACCCCATTTCAACAGCGATCCGTCCCCTTCGGGTTCGAGCATATGTGCAATCAAACGAATAAGCGGCTGATCTGTAGGCACTTTCAAACTTCCTGCCGGATAAGTTACTTTTTGAATTCGTTTCGTTATGCTGAAATCACTCACCTGGTGCCTGCCTTCATAAGGCCGTTGATGCCAGCTAATATCAGTAAATACATATTGTTCTACCTCAAATTCAGCGCTTTGTTTCAGTACTTCGAACTGAATGCCGTGCCATTTCAGCCGGTCAATTATGGCTGTCCATTCTACCGGAACAAGATAAGCCTCAGGAAGTTTGATGAACTTATGCGGCACAAAAGTCTGAAAAAGTGGCAAAAGAAAAGTATCCGGTTTACTGGCGTCATAAACAAACAAATCACCACCTGTAAGTTCGCTTGTTAGCTTTTGGTAATGCACCCCTGCAAAAGGCACCATGATGCTATCGTTTTGATCTAGTTTGTATTGCAGAACAAACTCCTTTGCTCTAAAATCAGAAGAGGCGGAATATTCATCAGCTTTTTGGTTCAGTTGCAGCAATTGTTTTCCCTGAAGAGCAAGCATTTCCATACAATGCAGGACTGCAGCAAGCGTAGCATCCACACGTTGATTGTAAGGTTTCAACATATGAGTTTCCAACAACAAGCCTGTGCGGTTACGATGCGCAGTATAAGCCTGCGACAGCATTGGCCCCGACATCCAGCTTACCAGCCCACTTCGCGGATCATGCCATTTACGAAAACTCACATACGGAAAAACAGGAAACCCATCAGCATGCATAGCTTTTTCCCAATAAGGAAGAAAAACATCCTTTTGCCAGGCCGTGAGTCCTGCATCCATATTGTCTCCCAGCTCAAGCCCGTAAGTCATTACATACTGATAATCGGCTCCGTCTGTTGTGTGTGTATCAATAAAAAAATCCGGATCAAAACGGTGAAAGAGTTTCAGCCAGGCTTGCATTTCAGGAGCATCAGCTTTAAGGTAATCACGGTTCAGGTTATAGTTTTGAGCTGTAACGCGCCAACCCATCTCAGCAGGTCCGTTTTGATTGATGCGGCCATATTGGCTAAATCGCTCGTGCCCGTCAACATTAAATATAGGGATAAACAACAGACTCACCTGTTCAAAAAGTGCTTCATATTTATTTTCAATCACCTGATCCCTAAGCAAAAGCAACATAGCATCTTTGCCTTCCGACTCTCCGGGATGAATGCCAGCCTGCACCATCAGCAACACCCTTCCGGAGGCTTTTATCTCAGTGGGATCAGTTAATCCGTCACGATCATAAATTATATATTTGATTGGTCTTTGCTGCGGGCTAAACCCAAAATTGTCCATAAAAAGCTTGTCAGACTTTGCGTCCAGTCGCTCCAGAAAACTCACCGTTTCGGCATATCGCGGCGTGGCCAGTTTACCTGATTGTTCGTAATGGGTTTGCCAGTCGGCATTTTGAGCAATCAAACCAGTCGAAAAGAAAAGAAAAAGCAGAAAAATAATTTTAAAAAAGTTCATAACGAATTACAATAAAGGCCATGAAATAATAAAAAACAACAGTGCCAGTGGCGTGAGTAAGCGACGGTCGAGACGGGTAAAATCTCCGCAGTCTTCCGTACGGAACAGCCCCATCACCTTAAATTCGCCCAATGCCCGCAAGAATAACATCCCCGACACAGCCCAAATCGATTGCTCAATCACATTATCCCTGTACCCATCAAGCAATTGAAAAGTGCGAAGCCAAACGATAAAAGCAGCCAGGACGAGCAGGACCGACTGCAAAACAAACCAAAGTTTTGCTTTAGCGGTGTTGTCTTTTGATTTATGCGGTAGCATAAACCTTGAGTTTGGCTAATTTCGGATGTAGAAAGGTGCTAAAGTATGAAGTGTTTTTC
>JACCQN010000041.1 GCA_015709215.1 Bacteroidales bacterium | reverse complement strand
TTTAATTTTGTTTTTAAGATTCGTTTTCAATTAGCAAGCCAGTTGGAGTAAACTTTCATCCTGGAAGAAACACGTTCTATATAATGCTGGGTTTCCTCGTATGGAAGGTTCTTTTTCAAATGATCGTACACCTGTTCTGCACTCATTTTATTAATTTCGGGTATAGCCTGATACAATTTTGTTGTTCCGATAAAGGCACGGCTCACATTACCGGCACCTGTATTGTAAGCAGCAATTGCACAGTAAATACGGCTCAGAGGATCTTCCACTTTGCGAAAACTACGTGTAATCAGCATATGCAAATAAGCCGAACCCAGTTCAATATTGTTTTTAGCTTCGTACAAATAATTATCATTCAACAATTTATCTTCTTTGTAAATAAAGTTATAGGCATCTCTACCTGCATATTTTGGTACAATCTGCATGAGTCCAAATGCGGGAACATAACTTTTAGCTTTGGGGTTGTAACTGGATTCCGTATGAATTACAGCAAAAATTAAAGCTGGGTCAATCATAAAACGTGAGGAATAGGAAATGACTTGATCGTAAAACCGTAAAGCCCTGGTTTGTATGTTATTGGTTGCAAGCGGGATTTTAACACTAACAATCACTTTTTCCTCCTGGGGTTCTGGTTCAGGTTGAGGCTTTGGTGGTTTAGGTTTTACAATTTCCTTTTCAATAGGTTGTTGTTCCACAACCTGTTCAGCATACTCGTCCAAATTTTCTTCTGTAACTATTTCGCCGGCAGCATTTTGAAGCTGATCTTTCAGCACAGGTTCATCCAATAAAGGCTCAGGCTTTTCGTATTCCGTTTCGTAATCTTTGGTTTTGCCTTTGTTAAGTGCAAGTTCTTTCACTGCTTGAGCTATCTTTTGTTTGACCAGGCCGGCATTTTCTGCTTCTTCAGGAGACATCAGGATTTCGACGCGGGCTTCTTCCTGATCAAAATCGACAGAAGTGCGGCTTTCGCCATCTTCACCGTATTCGACCCAGCTGGTTCGAGTTGACTCAACAAAATTTCCTGCTCCCCATTTCTGCTCAATTCCTTTTTTAAACTGTTCAAACGCTTCCTTATTAGCTTGTTCGTATGCTTCCCATTGCTTGTTGGTTTCTTCCCTGAATTGATCAAATCCGGCCTGAGATTGCTGCCTGAACTGCTCAAAGGCATCTTCTGTATCCTGCGAAAATGCAAACATTCCAAACAAGAAAAAACCACTTAAAAAAATGATTTGCTTCATTTTATTCTTATTTCGGTATTCATTCAATTTTTCAGGTTTATCATTGGATAACCCATGACGGCATCTACAGTTAATTCTCGCATAGTTCCGCTTTGTTTATGTTGTACGATACAATGCCAAACCGGATATAACAATAGATCAACTTCCTGAACCTCAACATCATATTTTCGTTCAAGCAAGGTTTTAACTTCAGTAATATCAATTCTTTTTCCCAGCTTTCGAAAATCATACTCCACCTCATCGCGCTTTTTTGTCTGAGGAAAAATCAACCCGTCTAAATCATCAATTTTGTGTGGATCCATGTCAATTAATGCTTCAAAACGCATGGCTTTGTCATCGATCATCAATATGTTCAGCTGTTTATAATCCAGATAGAGATTTACAGGAACTTGTTCAATCTTTTTCTTGAATATTCCTTTCTTGTTATTAAACAGCATCTTAACTTTCAACAAGGGGTAATAGTCAAATTTTGCTGAGTTTAATTTTTCCAGTGCAATTAAATTTAGCGTTTTGTGTTCCAGATGCGGTTTTAATGCTTTATTGAGGTTTCGCTCATGCAAAGTGAAATCTACCACATATACCCGATCATCAAGTTGATCAGACGAATCCATTTCGGATTCAGGAGTTACCTCGTCTGGAGGGGCAGCTTCTTTAGGAATCTCAGGTTTTGTAACGCTTACTTTATCAGGAGTTTTCTGATATTTTTCGCGCCATGCACCATCAATCAGGCTATTGAGCTGATCCTCGCTGATGACATCATGCTTGGTAAGCAGCCACCGAACCTGAAACTGCTGAATTTTTTTTGCTTCATCCGGCGAGAGCAACAAAAAAGAACCCTTTTTGAGTGCTGGAATTTTTTGCATGATTTCGCTGGCGGTAGCTGGTGCCATCGACTCGATGCGGGTTTCAATTTTCGAAAGATCCTGTTTGGTTTTCAGGCTGCCGATTAAATAGGTTGAAATCTGCGCAATTGACTTATAATCAATATCTCCGGGGTTTTGGGTAGCAATCAAACAACCAACACCATATTTACGGGCTTGTTTAAAAAGCAACATCAGGCTTTCCTTGCAAGACGGCATTTTGACCGGAGGCAGGTATGGGGCAATTTCATCGATATAGAGCGCGGCCTGCAATCCGTCCTGCCCATTCTGAAGCGGATGTTGAAGCATCCAATTATAAAGCAATTGGGCAATATAAGCCATAAAAAACTCTTTTTCCTCTTGTGTTGAAAGCGTATTGAGATAAATCACCGAAAGCCGTGTTTTTCCGGTATCGTGATCTCCCAGGCCTAATAAGGCTTCAATTGTTGCCGGATAGCCTGTTTCAAAAATAAGTTTACGAGAACCAATCGTTAAAAACCGCAACTTTTTGATCAGCTCCTGCATATCCTTTTGATTGCTAATCTTTGTCACTATATCGTTGACAGATTCAGGTAAATCCGTCAATAAATCTATCAATCCGGCAAAACTATCCAGATGAATCTTTTTTTGAAAACAATAATCGAATACTGTACTCAAGACTGATTCAGCCGACTTTCCATCATCGCTGTCAGCATCATATCCTATTAGTTCGATAACATTTTTTGCGGTAGCAGAAAAAAACCTGAGTCGATCTTCTGCATCCATGCCAGCAACCTGCTCAAATTGTAATGGATTAATCGACAAAGGAAGACCTTTAGAGCTGCCCGGAGTCCAAATAAGTACTTCCGTTTGTTCGGTAAACCGATGCCGTACATCAGGATTTAATCCTTTGGAGGCCAATAATTCATCATCAGTTTCAGGATTTATCAGGGAGGCAATATCTCCTTGCGGGTCAAAAATTATCATCGGGATGCCCTGTAAAGCTAACTCTTCCGATAAAACTTTACAAGCGACTGTTTTTCCGCTTCCGGAAGCGCCAAAACAGGCAATATGCCGCTGTATGACAGCTAAATTGAGATGAATAGGATTAGTATCCGAAGAGCCTATAAACAACTGATTCATAATGTTTTGGTTTTGGTTAATTCGTTTTTTGTTAGTTGGTTTACACTAAAAGCATACCTCAAAATTAAATCATAACAATACCAACTCAAAATATGAAAGGCACTTTTATTAAAAAAACCCATTTTATAAACCCAAAAAGCCTAATTTATATAGATTCTAAATTAGGATTTCACTTTTTTGTCCATAATTAACCAGCAATTTTAAAAACAGCTTTATTTCCTCTCTTAACGTATTCATTCAACATATTGATATAATGCGTTTTTCGCACAATATTTTTAAGTATTTCGGCTGCTTTTACAAAATTACCAATCTCGCGATATAATTCAGCTATCAACGCAGGCTCAGTAGTATCATCCTGCTCGTATAAATGGATTAGAGCTAAAACATTTGCTTCAATAGATTGCTTTTCTGCTACAAAAAAAGCGACTCCATCTTTATTGAATGATCTGGAATTCAGCAGATAGCGCAAACTCACCTTCCCTTTAATAAAATCACTGAATTGCCATTTTTCGGCATCCCTGTACAAATCATTATAAGCCCATAGCAATGATTGTCGGATCCAAATTTCCTGCTGCTGGCTTAACGGAGTCAGTATTTCCAACGACCGCCAATAGTGATTTATCAAAGCCTTTCTACCCCTGTTGTCCAATAAGTTACATCCAAAAAAACGCCAGCTTGTCCAGGGATAAGCAGTTTCATGATCCAATTCGGGATTGGCTTTCAGGCAGTTTTCTTTTAAGATCCAAAAAAACTTACCACATGCCGGACAGAGCACCAGTTTTTGAGGGTTGGCCGGAATCAAATCATTGATAATCATCCCGTCTGAATATAAAACTGACTGGCTAACAGTTTCAGCCTTAGGAGTTTTACCAATTAACCAAGCCTCACAACAAGTGCATTGAACATAAAAGTCTTCAAATGAGGTCATGATGTAGAATAAGAGCGTAAAAGTAAGTGCTTCTCTAACAAAAGCAAAAAATAAAATGCAGATAATTCAAAGTGATCTCCTGACTTTGATTCTCTTTACATTTGTTTTACTTTTGAAAGTCGAAAATTTAAAGCCATCAGTGGCTTAGTTATAACCTAAAAATCAAAAAAAATGAAAAAAATCAACCTGATAATGTCGGTATTTCTGACATTAGCAATTTTAATGTCCGGCTCGGCTTTGATAGCCCAAAGTTCGAAAGAGCTGAAAAAAGAAGTAAAGTCCAAGGCACTAAAAGATGCCCGAAAAGAAGCCAAACGCCTGGACAAAGAAGGCTACAAAGTTAATCCCGGCCAGCTGCCCATGGACAAGCAATTAGAAAAATCTTGGATGATGGCATACGAATTTGACGACAAAGGCCAAAAAAAGTATTTCTTGGCAGATGGGACTTCAGTTGGTGAAACACAAAGTGCTGCGAAACTTCAGGCTTATGAGGTAGCAAAGATCAATCTGGCCGGTCAAATTGAAACTGAAATTGCCGGATTAGTCACAACAAACCTTGGCAATCAGCAACTTTCGGCTGATGAAGCAGCCTCTGTTACGCAAACCATGGGTCAGTTCAAGTCGAAACTTAACCAACAAATGGGTCGCACTTTAACAGCTTTTGAAGCTTACAAGCCCGTCGGCAAAAACACGGAAGTTCGCGTTACCATTGCTTATTCAACCGAAGAAGCTATGAAAATTGCCAAGAACATCATCCGTGAAGATTTGAAGAAAACTTCCGGCATGGACGACCAGAAAATCTCCAAAGTATTGGAATTCTGATATATTTTCAATAGGCTTTTACCAACTAAATCCGCATCTATGTACCGCGGATTTAGTTGGCTGTTTTTATTCATAATCCACCAAAAAACGATCGTTCATGAAAAAACAAGGCTTCAAAACGCTTTTTTTTGTGTTGCTAATTGGGCTGTTTAGCATTGGACATGTACAGGCACAGTCTTTTGAAGAGTTTCAAAAACAAATTGAAAAAGAATACGCTGATTTTGAGCAAGAAACACAACAACAATTCGATCAGTTTGTAGCCAAGATAGATGCAGAATTCGCTGATTTTCTGATCAAATCATTTCAATCATTTGAAGCCACAGCCGGGAAACCCAAAAAGCCGGGGCCCAAACCCGAAAAACCGCCAAAGTTTACAGACAAAGACCCGGAAGAAACTACTTTTCAACCCCAAAAGCCACAACAAAAAACATCAGCAACCAGACTTCCCAACATTCAAAAATCTGAGCCTGAAGATTTTAAAGGAACAGCTTTAGCTTTCGATTTTTACGGTGCTCCCATACAACTGACCTTCGATCCCCGCTTGCAAAACACTAAGCTTAAAAAGATTTCAGCTGACGGCATCAGCGAATGGTGGACGACGATAAGCGAAAGTTATTACAATCACCTGATCAGGCAGTTACAAGAGGTCAAAAACGATCTCAATCTGAACGATTTTGCTTATGCCCAACTCGTTAAAGCTACTGCACAAGCCATTCAAGCCGACAATACCAATCAGCAGGCAATACTGGAATGGTTTCTTTTAACGCGTTCTCGTTTTCTGGCCAAAATTGCCTTTAACAACGAACAGCTTTTTGTTTTGCAGCCCACTTTGCAGACCAGATATGGCGAAAATTTTGTGCTTATAGACAATCGTCCTTATTACCTCCCACCGGGCACTCCTGACAATATCATCACTTATGCAGGCCAGTTTCCGGAAGCGGATATCATTCCCGACCTCACCATTCGCAAGCCTCTGAACCTTCCATTCGAAAAAGGTATCAAAAATGTTTCATTTGTATATGCAAATAAAAACTACAAATTTGATGTGGTTTATAATAAGAATCTACTAAAGTTCTACAACAGCCTTCCGCTCACGGATGCAACAGTGTATTTCAATTCCGCCATAGATTTGCAGACCAAAGAATCGCTCACGCTGGCGTTAAAACCCCATCTGGATAAGCTATCCAAAGCCGAGGCAACCGGATTGCTGTTGAGTTTTGTTCAAAATGCCTTTGAATACCAAACCGATCAGGAACAGTTTGGCAAAGAAAAGTTTTTGTTTCCGGATGAGCTTTTTCATTATGCTGCCTCAGATTGTGAAGACCGATCAGTATTGTTCGCCTGGCTAACCAGAAACCTGCTTGATATCAAAGTTGTGGGATTGGCTTTTGAAGGACATATGGCCACTGCTGTCTGTTTAGAAGGCATCGAAGGTGCAGGCTTTGAACACAATGGCTGTCGTTATGTTGTTGCAGATCCCACTTTTATCGGCGCACCTATAGGTTTGGTGATGCCCATGGTAAAAAATCAAACGCCTGATTTAGTGCTGGTTGATGCAATTTCGGAACAGGAAATGCAAATCCGCAAACTCCTGCTCAAAGCCGGTTTGTATAGGGCCGACAGGCTAAATGATTTAATATTTGATGAAGCCGGAAATGCTTATGCCTGCGGCTATTTTGTTTCTGAATTTAATTTTGGGAGCGAAAAGATAACATCGAATTCAGAAAATAAAAATACTGTGCTGATTTCACTTGATAAAGATTTTAACTTACGCTGGATCAAGCATTTTGAGGGAACCAACGACAATATGGCCTACGATTTACAGCTGGAAAATGGTGATTTATTAAGTGTAGCAGGAACATTCAGAGATGAGATGAAGCTTGGAAAAGGGAGTCTTACTGCCTCACCCGGAGCTGATATTTTCATCCTGAGGATGAGTACTGATGGCACAATGAAATGGGCCACACAAGCCGGACTCGACAAGCTGAATCAAAACTCCAATTTTATGTTTGCTTCCGCTTTCGATGCGAAGGGAAGTAAAATTTCAGCAAGATTATACAGCGAATCTGAGAATTTTGATCATTACGGATTACAATCAGGCCCGGAAGGAAACCTCTATCTCACGGGCTCCTTTTTTGCCAGCTCTGGCATGAATATGAAATCAGAAACCCGATTTAACTCAGGAAGTGGCTTTGATCCGGCCGAAAGTTTAAAGTCGGAAAATGATGAGCTGATCGAGGATGCCTATGAAAAAACCATAGCTGGTCTTTTTGCTGCCACTAAATTACTACAAATAAACACTATAGAATTAAAAGGCCAAAAAGTTAAAGAAGTATTTGACCGTTATAATCCGGCTTTTGCCCAATTTGCTCCTGGCTTTTATAAGAGTTTTGGCAGCATGAGTTTTATGAAAAATGCAGGTGGAATCATCAGTATTCGCACCGCAGATGGCAATGACATCACTTTTGACAAGATCAAAATCAGCGACAACGCCCGTATAAAAGTGGTTGCTTACAAAAGCGGAAATGCCAGCGTGGAAATCTTTAGCGGTATTGAATTATCTAACGGACAACTCAGCTATCCGCTAAACCAGGTAAAACTCTACAAAGATACTGGCGATTTACTGCTTGATTTTGATACTGATCACAGCCAGATTAAAATCAACCTGAAAGCAGATTTACTCAAAAAATAAAGCAGAACATGACAAAAGTGCTGCTCAAAGTATTGCTATTGCTATTGCTTATTAGTCTGCAAACAGCAGCCATAAAAGCGCAGGAATTTGAAGAAGAAGAGGAAGAGGTAGTTGAAGCTGCAGCAACTGAAATCTCCGTACATAACTTAGTGACGCTCATCAACCAGATGGACAGCGATATTTTTGTGCAGGACGTGATAATAACCAGCCAGCCGGGCGATGAAAGATTTCTTGTTGACAAATTATTCTATAAGGAATATGTAATTGAAGCACCTTATGATCAGGCAGTTTCGCTGTATTTGTATAATGTACAATTCAAGCTGGGAAAGAACCAGAAACTAGTTTTCAAAGACTGGAATTTCCTGCGGCTCAATGGCATTAATTTAAGCAGCAACAATGATCTTGTGTTCGAAAATTGTACAACTGAGGGCAGTTATCCGGTACGCTTTGAAAATTGCAGCTTTGGCGGAATTGTGGAATTAGCTGGGGAAGAAGCACTTGGAAGCTTACAATTTAGTGGTTCGCATTTTAGCAATAAGCTGGATTTCAAGCAGGATGCCGAATTTGTGAAATTAGTAAACTGCTATTTCGAAGTTGATCGTATAACATCAGCAAGCCTCGATGAAGAACAATTTCATCCACAACTTGATTTTTCTGCACAAAGTATTGGTGAAATTGACTTGCGTGAACTAACATTTACGCATGATTCATTCGATTTTGTATATAGTATTGACCTATCTGCTTCAGAGATCGGTAAGCTCAGTTTATTCAATATCAACGGGAAAGGTTTAAATTTCACTGATCTTAATATCGACAAGTCATTATTAGGCGACTCACTCCTTATCAGCGAATTTATTGCTGTACAAAATTTCGACTTCCCGGCCGAAAATACCAATCTGCCCTGGTATAATATAGGAGGTGAAAAGCTAAGTCTGTTGCTTGAAAAAGGCAGCGGCAAGCCAGAAATTTATCAGGCAAAAACTACACAACAATTTGGCAGCACACTGCATTACAATGAATTGATGAGCTGCTACAACAAAATAAACGGGATGTATCAGGCCCGGGCAGACCGGCAATCAATCAATGAATCATACATCGAAATCAAAGATATTGAAACACGCTATCAAAAATTCAAATACGAGCTTGAGCCTTCCTTAAACCTGTTTATTGGGTATAATCTGAATCGCTTTCTCAGCTTCTTTTCTGATTATGCCACCAACCCTGCCAAATCACTTCAAATATCGCTTTATACTATTTTGATCTTTGCTTTTTTCTATATGATCAGCTATTCGGAATGGGATGGTATCAATTTCAATTATTTCGTAAGGCAATACATGTTGCTTTCGGAGTATTTTATGACCGAAAAAAGCCTGAAAGATTTGTATAGCAATGATATAGAGGAAGAAAGAGAGAAATTTGAAGCCATTAAAACCCATTATCTCAAAAATCATTCTGAAATTCCACTTTTGGTGCGCGGACTTGGTTTTCCGTTATATTTTTTCTGGAATGCCCGCCAACAGCTGATTTGGCTTGTTTATTCCAAAATTGAACTGATGCATGGACAATGGAATCAGCTAAGCAGTTCTCGTAAAACATTGGTAGGAACACTTACAGCCTTAAGTTTGTTAATCTATTTTGCTTTTGTGCTCCTCATTAAATTCATCAACAGCTTTATGCTCAGCCTCAATATGTTCTTGGCGATGGGATTTGGCAAAACGCCTGAAAATCGGGCACCCATGTATTTAACAGTTATTGAAGGACTTATCGGCTGGCTGATGCTAACTATTTTTACCATCACCTTGCTCAGTCAATTGCTGCAAGCCTGGTAATCTTAATCGGCAATGGCTTCCGGAAGCTTTCTGCCAAAGAATCTGATAATCAGATAAAGCAGGATTATTCCGGCAGGAAATAACAAATAAGACGGAACTCCAAAAGCAGCCGGAATCGTACCAATAATTATTGAAACAAAGCCAACAGTAAGGGCATAAGGCAGTTGTGTACGCACATGATCAATATGATTACACGAACTAGCCAGCGAGCTTAAGATCGTTGTATCAGAGATTGGCGAACAGTGATCACCCATTACAGAGCCTGCCAGAACAGCAGAAACAACATTGTAAAAAATCAGCAAACTATTGGCTTCGGTCATACCGGTTTCGTGGGTTAGCAGCCAGGAAGTAGGCAAAATCAACGGGTACAAGATGGCCATTGTTCCCCAGGAAGAGCCAGTTGAAAAAGCCACCAATGCCGCCAGAATAAAAGTGAAAGCCGGCACCAAAAAAGGCGAAAAAGACAGTTCGAGCAATCCTTTCGAGATAAAATCGGCTGTGTGCATATGATCTGTGACCAATGCAACCGACCATGCCAATGTTAAAATCAAAATAGCTGTAAGCATCATTTTAAAACCATCCACCAGGCTCTCGATGGTGTCTTTGAGGCTCAGCAATTTTTGAGTAAGTGTAAGCGCAATCGCAACCAGCATTGCCAAAAGCGAAGACCACAAGAGCGCAGCATAAGAATCTGCGCCACCGATAATGGCAGAAATTTTTCGGGTAAAACTGATGGCCTCATCAGCCCAAACTGCCTGATCCCAGCCTGTGTATAATAATCCTGTTATTGTTCCCAAAACAATAATCAACACCGGAATTACAGCATTAAAAGCTCTTGGTTTTTGAGGTGTTTCAGCGGTTAAAGTATTAGCTGCATTTTCTGTTTCGGCAAGTTTCTGGTGAAAATCAGGATCAAGACGTGCATTTTTTTCGGCCTTAAACATAGGGCCAAAATCACGCTTTTGCCATACCAGCATTACAATAAATAACAGTGCTAAAATCGGATAGTAACTATATGCCAGCGAGTTAAAGAAAACATTATAAGCCGATTCCTGTAGGCCAATGGTATTGAGTCCATCCTGGATATAGCTCAGCTCGGCGCCAATCCAGGTGGTTACAAAAGCTGTTGCCGCCACGGGAGCTGCCGTAGAATCAACAATATAGGCCAGTTTCTCTCTGGAAATGCGCAGGCGATCCGTCACAGGCCGCATGGTATTGCCAACAACCAATGTATTGGCATAATCATCAAAAAATATAGCGATACCCAAAAGCCATGTCACAAACTGGCCGGAGCGCGCATCTTTTGCAAGCCGCGAAAGTCGGTTTACTACTCCAAGCATTCCACCGTTTCGGGTGATCAAATGCACCATGCCACCTATCACCATCGAGAAGATAATGATCGCCATATGGCCCGGATCGAGCAATGACTGCATGACGTAGGTATCAATAATGGCCAATAAGCCTTTGAAAACAGCCACAAAAATGCCCGAGCCCTGGTAATAAAACATAATCGTGGTGCCGCTCAATATCCCCAGAAATAAGGCTACAAAAACTTCTTTGAGCAAAAGCGCCATCAAGATGGCAATTAAAGGAGGCAAAACCGACATCCAAAGCGGAATAGGCGTAACCTCTTGTTGCCAGTGAAACCCATCGATTGTTAGTGTTAGCAACTCCTCATCCGGAAAGTCGTGTTTGATTACGGCCAGGTTTTTCTCAAAGCTCAGTTTCTGCATTTCACCATTGAAAACAGCAATTATTTCCTGACCTTCCAGTTTTCCGAAAAGCTCCCCAACCGCCCTGATTTCAATCTGTTGGTTGACGTCAGAAACTAAAACATTTGGGAGAGTAACTTGAAAATTATTCAAATTATAAGAATGATTCAGATCATCAGCTTCTAAACCTGAAGCTGTGAAAATGAAAATCAAAAATATCACCAATCTATTCTTCAACAGGATAAGTTTTTAGGCAGTAAAGATAGCAGATTTGAATATTCTGCGGCAGTTTTACCTTCTTTTTACTGCTCTGCAATACAAATAGAAAACACAAAAGATTGGCAATAAAAAAATTGCTTATAAAACAGACAAAACAACTGGATACTCAAGCAACATTAGAAGCTACCTAATAATCTCTATAATTTCGGATAAATCATTTTTTCCTGTATGCTTATAAACGACTTCATATTCTTTGTTTAAAAGTACAACGGAAGGAAAACCAAGAATTTCATCGCAGTTCTCGCATATTTCATCCCGAAATCTGACAAACCGCTTTTTTACATTCCCCTTGTATTTATCACTCAGGATAAAAGTGCGCGAATCAATTTCATTCTTTCGTAAATATTTAACTACAAGTTCTTTATAACTAATTTTGTCTGGATATATATAATAAATTTCCATATTGGAAATAGATGAAAATGCAGAATCAATCCTATGAAGCTCGGGAGTGCATGGTTCACACCAATCAGTGTAAATAAGAATCAGGTGAAAATCTTTATTACTTTTATTTATTAGATCAAATAGAATTTCATTGTCGATAGGACCGACATCTAATTCCTCTCTTGTCTGTGACTTTTGTCCAAAACAATCATAGACATAAATTAATTGAAAGACTGATAGTAAACTAATGACAATTACATAAAAAAACTTGATGGTAATCTTCATGGAAATCTTTGAATTAAACTATAAATTCAAGAAATAATCTTTAACAGTTCGAATGATGCTAATTGGATCAAACCCACAAAGTTGCTGCAATTCTTCCGGCTTTCCGTGCGCAACAAAATCATCGGGCACGCCAAGCCGAACGATGGGAGTACTAAAGCCGTTTTCATGTGCCCATTCCATTACGGCACTGCCCATTCCGCCATTTTTTACGCCATCTTCAACTGTGATGATCTGATTGTGATGTTCAAATGCGTCCTTCAGCAGGATTTCGTCCAAAGGTTTGAGAAAACGTAAATCATAATGACTGACAACAATATTTTCCGCTGCTAATTTTTCCAGGGCATCTTTTACGAAATTCCCGGGATGGCCAATACTCAAAACAGCAATGCTACTTCCGGAGGATAGTTTCCTGCCTTTACCAATTGGCAGAGCTTCCGGTTCCACTTTCCAATCCAAAGCCGTGGCTTTGCCGCGCGGATAGCGGATCACAAAGGGGCTTTTACGATAATTGGCTGCTGTAAACATCAGGTGACGCAATTCCTTTTCATCCATGGGCGCAGCGATCACTAGATTGGGAATGCAGCGTAAATAAGCCAAATCAAAAACGCCATGATGTGTTGCGCCATCCTCCCCTACCAGACCGGCGCGATCAACACAAATCACCACAGGCAAATTTTGCAGGGCAACATCGTGAATCAACTGGTCATAAGCCCTTTGCAAAAAGGTAGAATAAACCACGCAAAAAGGAAGCATTCCTTCGGCTGCAAGGCCTGCTGAAAAAGTAAGCGCATGCTGCTCAGCGATTCCCACATCAAAACAACGCTCAGGGTAAGTTTCAAGCAGGGGCAATAAATGGCTACCTGTTGGCATAGCAGGCGTAACACCCACCAAATCAGGATATTTTTTTGCAAGCTCCAGCAGGGTTTCACCAAAAACTTCCTGATAAAGCGGAATACGGTTTTCGACTGGTTTTGCCTTGGGCAATTCACCGGTCAGCCTGTCGAAAGTGCCGGGCGCATGATAGCGTACCTGATCTTTTTCGGCACGCTCAAAACCTTTGCCCTTGGTCGTAATCACATGCAGCAAACGTACACCTTTCATGGCCTTTACGGCTTCCAGTGCAGGAAGTAATTCCGCAAAATTATGTCCGTCAACAGGACCATTGCAAGCAATCCCAAAAGCTTCGAACAAAGGATTAGAGAATGCCTGACTATTTTGTTTTTCAGCCTGTCGTATTAAATAGTCTTTGAGTGCCCCGGCGCTTTTATCGATGGCTATTCCATTGTCATTCAGGATGATGATCAAGTTGAGATCAGCAGCTCCGGCCTGATTTAAAGCTTCAAAAAACATGCCGCCGGTAATGGCGCCGTCGCCAATAACAGCGATATGTTGTCGGGAGTGATTTCCATGCAAATCAGCCGCTACCGCCATACCAACAGCTGCCGACAAAGCCGTTGAAGCATGTCCTGTCCCAAAGGCGTCATATTCACTTTCAGCTCTTGAAGGAAAACCACTGATGCCGTCCAGTTTTCGCAAGCTTTGAAACAAATGTTTACGACCGGTTAGTATTTTATGTGCATAAGCCTGATGACCAACATCCCAGATCAATCGGTCATTTGGCGTATCAAACAAATAGTGTAATGCAATAGTAAGTTCAACAACGCCCAGCGAAGCACCTAAATGTCCGGGATTTACAGCAGTAACATCAAGAATAAAAGACCTGAGCTCTTCTGCCAGATCAGGAAATAAATCCGGTTGAAGTTTTCGGAGCTCAGCGGGAACATTTATTTTTGAAAGCAACTGCAAAGCCATACATGCGTATCATTTGAATGGCGAAGGTAAGAAAAGAAGCTTTTATTTGGACTTCTCCAGCTGTTTAACTTCAAAAGACTTACAGAAAACCCAACTCAAGCTTGGCCTCATCCGAAAGCATTTCCTGATCCCAGGGCGGCTCAAAAGTAAGTTCAACCTGACAGCTTTTAACGCCTTTTATGGCAGCCACTTTTTGCTCTACTTCGAGCGGCAGGCTTTCAGCAACAGGGCAATTGGGTGTGGTAAGTGTCATTAGTACTTTTACTTCAGCCTGCCCGCTGATACTTATCTCGTAAATCAGCCCAAGTTCATAAATATTTACCGGAATCTCAGGGTCGTAAACAGTTCGTAAAACAGTTATAATATCTTTTTCGATGCGCGTTTTTTCTTCATTAGTCATAAACCAAAATTTTAGTTGTCTTGTTTCAGTTTGTAAACCTGTGCATATAGTTTCATCTGTTTCACCATCGAAACCAAGCCATTGGATCTTGTTGGAGAAAGATGTTCCTTTAGGCCAATCCGTTCAATAAAATCAGTGTCAGCTTCCAAAATTGCTTCCGGACTATGCCCTGAAAAAACTCTTATCAGCAGGTTAACAAGGCCTTTTGTAATCACTGCATCCGAATCGGCAGTGAAATAAATCTTACCATCCCTGTTTTCGGCATGTAGCCAAACACGCGACTGACAACCGCTGATTAAGTGATTATTTGTTTTATAGCGCTCATCAATACGTGGAACTTCCTTGCCCATCTCGATAAGGTAATTGTATTTATCCATCCAATCCTCAAACAATGAGAATTCGTTTACAATCTGTTCCTGAATTTCCTGAATAGTCATTTTAAGCTGTCTTTTTTTGCAAAGGTGCGAAATTACAGCTAAAACTGAAACCGTTCGCACCCCAAAATTAAAGTAACATCCTTACTGCCTTCTGAACGGCTGAAACAAATACTTCCACCTCCTCTGCTGTGTTATAGAGTGCGAACGATGCCCGAACAGTTCCCGGAACGTCAAAACGCGTCATAACGGGTTGAGCACAATGATGACCTGTTCTCACTGCCACACCCATTTTATCGACAAGTATGCCAATATCCGTTGGATGTGTGCCATCCACAATAAAAGAAATCACGCCAGCCCGATTGTTGGCATTACCAATAAACCGAATTCCCTGAACGGACTGTAGTTTTTTGATGGCCAAATCAAGCAGCTGTTGCTCGTGTTTTCCAATTTTTTCGAGGCCAGTCTGGTTGAGGAAATCAATAGCCGCACCCAAACCTAAAACGCCAGCCACATTGGGAGTGCCGGCTTCAAACTTAAAAGGAAGCTGATTAAAAGTAGTTTCCTGTAAACTTACCTGATCAACCATTTCGCCGCCAAATTGCCAGGGAGGCATCTGTTCGAGCCATTTTTCTTTGCCATACAGCACACCAACTCCCATTGGTCCATACATTTTATGCCCTGAAAAGGCAAAGAAATCACAATCCAAATCCTGTACATCAACACGCATATGAGCAACCGATTGTGCACCGTCGATCAGCACAGGGATATCATTGGCATGAGCCATCGTAATCATTTCCTTTACCGGATTAATAGTTCCGAGTGCGTTCGAAATATGTGTTATGGCAACGAGCTTAGGTTTTTGCTCCAGCAATTTCCCAAACTGCTCCAAAGACACCTCACCCTTATCATCCAGCTGGGCCACTAGAAGTTTAGCATGATTTCGTTTACAAAGCTGCTGCCAGGGAACCAGATTGGAGTGATGTTCCATTCCAGTAACCAAAACGCTGTCACCCATGCCAATCAGAAAGCCAGCAAGGCTTCCGGCCAATAAGTTAATAGCTTCAGTAGTGCCTTTCGTAAAAATAATCTCTTCTGATTTGGCGGCATGAATAAAACCTGCAACATTTGCCCTTACGGCTTCAAATGCTGCAGTGGCCACTTGACTCAGGTAGTGTACCCCGCGGTGAATATTACAATTCTCACTGCTGTAATATTTTGTAATTCTATCAATTACAAGCTGAGGTTTTTGAGTTGTAGCTGCATTGTCGAGATACACCAATGGTTTGCCATACACGCTTTGATGCAAAGCAGGAAATTGTTGTCGCAATTCATTTAACTCACTAATATTGAGTCCATTCATCAGATTTTACTTAAATCAATATCAAAGTGATAATCCTTTTCGGGAGCACCACAATGCAATACACATTTATCACAAACGGACAGTTCTCCGCGCAGGCGTTTTTTTACCATATCATCAATACGCTGGCGCAAAGCTTCGATGGAAATTTCGTTGATAATGTCAACAGCAAAGGCATACATTAGCAAAAGCCGTGCATTATCAGCGCTGATACCGCGCGAGCGGATATAAAACATGGCCTCCTGATCCAGCTGTCCTACTGTAGCACCATGGCTGCACTTTACGTCATCGGCATAAATCTCCAGAAAAGGCATGGTGTTGATTGTTGCTGTTGGCGTCAACAAAATATTGTTGTTATTCTGGTAAGCATTGGTTTTTTGTGCATCACGGGCCACGTGAATATAGCCGTTGAAAACTGCAGAAGCTTCGTCATCCAGAATACCTTTAAACAGTTCATTACTGGTACAATTCGCCACATTGTGATCAATACGGATCTGGTTGTCGATATGCTGCTGTTTGTCCATCAGATATAAGCCGAGCACATCAGCATGAGAACCCTGTCCATCAAGTTTTACGTGAATATTATTACGAATCAGGCCGCAATTGAATGTGAGCGTATTGGTTTTTATGTTACTATTAGCCATTTGCTGCACAAAAGTGCTGTTGATCAGGCCTGATTGGTCGTTCAGATTTTGCAATTTGTATAATTCGAGATGCGCATTTTCATCAACAAAAATTTCAGTAACCGTATTTACAAGACTCGATTGCTGATTCACGCTATCATCACAATGCATCAGACTAAGCTCGCTGTTTTTACCAAGAACGATAAGGTTTCGACTTTGCACAAAGAGCTGTTCCTCTTTATTGATGATCTTGATGATTTGTAAAGTCTTAGCTGATTTCACGCCATCCGGAATCCAGATAAAAACTCCATCCTGCATCATGGCCGTATTGATCTGAACAAAACCATTGGCATTTTGAGGGGCTATCTTACCATAAAACTTCTCGAAAATCTGTGGATAGGCTTTCATTGCTTCCCTTATGCTTCCTATAACAATTCCTTCGGGCAGTGTTTTCAAAGGGCTTTCTTTATCAATATACCATCCGTTCAACATCGAAACCGTTTCGGTATCAAAATTATGAATATCGCAGCGAAACAATTCCTCTATATCTTTTTTGGTATCGGGCAGCTCCATTTCGATGCGGTAAGAATCTTCTGTAAGCATATCCACATCAGTATGACGCCATTGCTCCATGCCGCTATGCGGAAAACCTGATTCCATGAAAGACTGAAACGCTTTTTCGCGCAGCTTACTCACGTATTGAATGTCATTGGCTGTGATCAGCTCCTTGTTTTTCCGGTATTGCTCAATCAGCATCTGATCCAGAGGTAAAGCTTGCTGAATTGTATCTTTTTCCATCATCATTCTTCTTGTTAAATATTAGGCCTGGTTTTGCTCTTTAAGCCATTCGTAGCCTTTGTCTTCCAATTCCAATGCAAGGTTTTTGCTTCCTGATTTCACAATTTTTCCATCGTACATCACATGCACAAAATCCGGAATGATATATTCGAGCAATCGCTGATAATGTGTAATCACAACAAAAGCATTTTCCTCTGAGCGCAGTTGGTTCACTCCTTTGGCTACAGTGCGGAGCGCATCAATATCCAGCCCTGAATCTGTTTCGTCAAGAATTGCAAGCGTAGGTTGGAGCAAAGCCATCTGAAAAATCTCATTCTTTTTCTTTTCGCCACCCGAAAAACCTTCATTTACAGAACGGTTTGTCAGTTTGGAATGGATATCAACCAGTTTTTTCTTTTCTTCCATTAGCTTTAAAAACTCTCCGGCCGGCAACGCTGGCAAACCTCTGTATTCGCGCTGGGCATTGATGGCAGTACGCATAAAATTAGTCATACTCACGCCAGGAATTTCAACCGGATATTGAAAACTCAGAAAGATGCCCAGATTGGCTCGTTCATCAGCATCCATGTCTATAATATTCTGATCTTTATACCAAATCTCACCTTCGGTAACTTCATAGCCTTCGCGTCCGGTGATAGCAGCTGCCAGGGTACTTTTTCCGGTTCCGTTTGGCCCCATAATGGCATGCACCTCGCCTTTATTGACTTGCAGGTTAAGGCCTTTAATTATTTCCTTGCCTTCGATGGCAACTGTCAGATTCTTTATATTGAGTAACATTTTTAAAGTATTTAATTCAATCGTACAATTTTGACTATCCCACGCTACCCTCAAGGGTGATAGACAGCAGTTTTTGAGCCTCAACGGCAAACTCCATCGGAAGTTTGTTCAACACCTCTTTGGCATACCCGTTTACAATTAACCCGATGGCTTTTTCTGTATCAATTCCACGCTGATTACAATAAAACAACTGATCTTCAGAGATTTTAGAAGTAGTAGCCTCATGCTCAACAATGCTGGACTGATTTCGTGTGTCGATATAGGGAAAGGTGTGGGCACCACATTGATCGCCCAGAAGCAAAGAATCACATTGAGAGAAATTTCGGGAATTAATTGCGCCCGGCATAATTTTTACCAATCCACGGTAGCTGTTATTACTTTTTCCGGCTGATATTCCTTTCGAAATGATAGTGCTTCTGGTGTTTTTACCCAGATGAATCATTTTTGTACCGGTATCGGCCTGCTGAAAGTTATTAGTGACCGCGACCGAATAAAACTCTCCGATTGAGTTGTCGCCCATAAGCACGCAGCTCGGGTATTTCCAGGTGATGGATGAGCCGGTTTCTACCTGCGTCCAAGAAATTTTGGAGCGGTTTCCTTTGCACAATCCGCGCTTGGTAACAAAATTATACACGCCACCTTTGCCCTGTTTATCACCAGGATACCAGTTTTGTACAGTTGAATATTTCACCTCGGCATCGTCCATCGCAATAATCTCGACAATAGCAGCATGCAATTGATTTTCATCGCGCATTGGTGCTGTGCAACCCTCCATATAGCTCACATAACCACCATCTTCGGCAACGATCAATGTACGTTCAAACTGGCCGGTATTAGCTGCATTGATACGAAAATATGTAGAAAGTTCGAGTGGAGATCTGACTCCTTTGGGGATATAACAAAATGAACCATCACTAAAAACTGCCGAGTTAAGCGCAGCATAATAGTTATCGGTATATGGAACAACTGTTCCGATATACTTTTTAACGAGCTCGGGATGATTTTTCACTGCTTCGCTGAAAGAGCAAAAAATGATTCCGTGTTTTGCCAGCGTATCCTGAAAAGTAGTTTTCACGGAAACACTATCAATCACAGCATCAACAGCCACACCGGCCAATCGCTTTTGTTCGTCGAGCGAAATGCCCAGCTTATCAAAAGTTTTCAATAATTCAGGATCCACCTCATCAAGATTATTCAACTGCGGCTTTTTTTTAGGGGCAGCAAAATAGATGATATCCTGAAAATCGATTGGAGGATGATGCAAATGAGCCCATTTAGGTTCTTCCAGTGTTTTCCAATGACGAAAGGCTTTCAATCTGAATTCAAGCATCCAATCCGGCTCCTCCTTTTTGGCAGAGATAAAACGGATTGTGTCTTCTGTTAAACCCCTGGGAGCCAAATCATTTTCAATATCAGAATAAAAACCAAACTTGTATTCTCCTTTGGTTACTTCGTCGATGATGTTATTGTTAGTTTGATCATTCATATTTGCTTATTTAGATCATTTATAAATAAGACTGCAAAGTTAAGCATTCTAAAGGGAATAGCATTAAATTTTGACCCCACTTCTAAAACCCTATAAAACTGTTTTTGTTCTCCTGAGAAAACTTATAAATTTTAGGGAGAATAAACTAAACCAACAATCATTGTTGTCCGGTATAATTTAAATAAAAACGTTCAATCGCTATAATAATGCCGTCCCTATCCTTAAGCCATATGGCACAAAGATAGGGACGGCAATATAATTTTACCGGACAACAGTGAATAACAATAAAACTAAAGCTGGAAAAAAGAGCAGATCAAACTATCGGATAGGCAAGTTTCAACTCCTTAAATACAAGCTCCATAGTTGTATTAAGTTGATTTATATGTTTGCCCAGTGCCAAATCAAGTTCTGATCGTTTGGCTTTTTGTTCGATGATGCGAATGAGATCATATGTATTTTCCACTCCAAAAACATCTAAGGTTGGCTTTAAAGTGTGGGCAGCTTTTGCGAGATTTTCGGCTATACCATCATGAAAACTGGTGTTGATGGTTTGCAGTAAATCAGGTGTTGTGTTCAAAAACAAATTCACCATGCTTTTGATTGCTTCGGGGTCGTTGCCTACGAATTCGATCAGTTTATCCAGGCAATAATGATTTTTATTTGATTCAGGCATAATTCTAAATCTGCTTTTCTTTGATCATACGATAAATTGTAGATTTACCAATTTCCAGTTTTTTGGCCACCAAGAGCACATTATTATTATATTTCTGCAAATAATAGCGGATAATTTTCCGGGTATATTCTGCCAGCGAGCTTTCTTCCATGAGCAAGTTACCAGCAGCATCTGCTGAGTTGAAGCTAATATGGCTTTCATCGATTTGGTCATGGTCGGTTAGCACAGCTGCAAGCTCAATAATTGCCCTTAATTCTCTGACATTGCCCGGGAAATGATAACCCATAAGTTTTTGTTGAGCCGATTCGGTGATACTGAGCTTTTTCATTTTATTTTCTTTGCAAAACTCATCCACAAAATATTTTGCCAATAAAATAATATCATTACCCCGATATCGCAGAGGCGGCAATTCGATGGGCAATCCCAGCAAACGGTAATACAGGTCTTCTCTAAAATTTCCCTTTTGCACCTCATCAGCAAGGTTACGATTTGTAGCTACGATGAGTCTTACATCAATTTTAATCAATTCATTACCCCCAACACGGGTCAATTCCCTTTCCTGAATCACACGCAAAAGCTTTGCCTGCATATTAAGATCCATCTCTGCAATCTCGTCCAAAAAAATAGTGCCTCCACTGGCTTGCTCAAACTTGCCAATTTTTCGAGTTATCGCTCCTGTAAAAGCTCCTTTTTCGTGTCCAAACATTTCACTTTCGATCAGATCCCGAGGAATGGCAGACACGTTGATCGCCACAAAAGGCTTTTTAGCTCTCTTCGAATTATAATGTATTGCTTTAGCAACCAACTCTTTACCTGTTCCTGTTTCGCCTGTTATAGAAACTGAAATATTGGTTTTTATGGATTTTTCTATCAGCCCGAATATTTGCTTGATAGAAGGACTGTTTCCTTTTATAACGTTCCTGAATTCGTATTTACGCCCGATTTCCTCTTTCAAGTAGCTTATCTCGCTTCTGAGCTGGATGTTTTCTCGAATTTTTTTCAGCACATTCCATAAACGATCCTTTACGTCGTCATCTTTAACAAAGTAATCGTAAGCTCCTTCGCGAAGCAGCGTAACTGCAGTAGAAATATCTTCCTGTCCAGACACAATGATCACAGGAATTTCTGGATGCTCTTTCTTAATCTGCCTCATCACATCCAATCCCGACATATCAGGCAGGCTATAATCGAGTGATATCATTGCTGGTGAACGGTAAAGGTTTTTCAGACATTCCTCTCCTGTCTTAAAAAGATGTACTTCATTATCTGGATTTAGCGTTAAATGGTGACGTAACATTTCACCATAAAAAACGTCATCCTCAACGATAAAAATCCTAAAAGCATCCATATGAGCTGTTTTTTACTAAAAGTAATTCACGCTTAATATTTCCCAAAAATACGAATCAATCCGGCTGGTCTAATTTTTGGAATAAAGCAAAATTAGAGACTAATTACTTCAATTGCAAATATATTACAATAAATACAAAATATAATAAGGACTTAAAATCATATCATTGCAATTAGATTGTCTATTTTTGCAGCAAATTGGTAAATTAATGCCAGCGATTAAGATACTTACACTAACTGGAAGGTTGCTTTTACTTGTATTAATATTAGTTTTACTTCTAATTTTATCTTTCTACCTGATTGCTCCATCCTATCATTTCGATCAGCCAAAACCTTTTAGCGGGCATGAACTCTACAATCCATATCAACAAATTGAGACTCCAAATTGGTATAAATATAATTTTCAGGTACAATCGAAAGCCTGGGGAGGAATAACAGATGGTCGTTTAAATTCGAACGAACTGATCGACAGCATTTATGAGGCTTTGGGATATGATCATGTTGCCACCTCTGATTATCAGAAAATTAATCGCTACAAATCAGACGAAAGAGCCTTCATCCCAACTTACGAACATGGCTACGGCATAAGGAAAACCCATCAGGTTTGTTTGGGAGCTTCGCAAGTGCTTTGGCTGGATTACCCATTTTATCAATCTCTTCATCATAAACAACACATTATTAATAAGTTAAATGACAATTGCGAGCTGGTAGCAATAGCTCATCCCCGGCTAAGAAATGGATATACATTTGAAGACCTGAAATACCTTAGCGGTTATCAGTTAATGGAAGTTTTGAATAATTTACGTGTATCTTTAGACCACTGGGATACAGCACTTTCAAATGGTCATCGTATTTATATTCTGTCTAATGACGATGCACATGATGTTTCGAACACTAACGAAGTCGGTCGTCGTTTTACAATGATTCATGCTGACAATCAAGATCGCCAAAATATTATTAGCGCACTTGATCGTGGAGTGGCTTACGGGATGGATTTTATCCGGATAAACGACGAACCCATGTTGGATAAATATGAAAGGTCGAAGAGCATACCGTATTTATTATCAGCTAAATTAGATGCAGACACTTTTAACATTAAAGTGAGCGAAATAGCTGATAGCTTGCGGTTTATTGGCCAAAACGGAAAACGACTTCATGTTGAGGCTAATACCAGTTCGGCCTGCTATTTTATTGATATTACTGATACTTATGTAAGAACTGAGATTTATTTTAAAGATGGGTCTGTTATATATCTCAATCCAGTGACGCGACACAAGGACTTAGATAATTTGGAGCGCCAAAGCCTTGCCAGTATTAATGTTGCACAAACGTGGCTATTTAGATCCGGAAATATCCTACTACTGGCTATTTTGATTTTCTTTACAATCAGACGTCAGTCAAGATCAAAAAAGACAACAGAATAATGGCCCCGAAAAAAACATTTCCAAAACAGCTTTGGTGGTTGTTGATCATTAGCTTTGTGATAAGAGCTTTTTTGGCAGCCTGGATTGAACTTGGAAATGATGAAGTATATTACTGGACTTATGCCCTTTATCCTGATTGGAGCCATTTTGATCATCCGCCAATGGTAGGCTGGATGATACAACTATTTAGTCTTAACCTTTTGTTCGACAGCGAGTTGTTTTTACGCCTGAGCTCAGTAGTTTTGATGACAATAAACACTTTTTTGATTTACCTTATTGGAACCAAGCTAAGAGACTCCCGCACAGGATTTTACGCCTCCTTGCTCTATACGGCTTCAATCTATGCTTATGTAATCACCGGAATCTTTATACTTCCGGATACACCACAGAATTTTTTCTGGCTGCTAAGTTTATGGTCTTTTATACAAGCTTTTACATCAGATCATGAGTGCAAACAACATCAATTTATGCTCCTTGCCGGAATTTTCACCGGATTGGCTATGCTTTCGAAATATACCTCTGTATTTTTGTGGTTTGGCGTTGTGCTTTACATTTTAATTGATAAACAGAAATGGCTCAAAAAGTGGAGTTTATATGTAGCAATTTTATTTTCCATTCTGCTTTTGGCTCCTGTTCTTTTCTGGAATTTACAAAACGATTTTGTAAGCTTCAGTTTTCAAAGTGAGCGCGTTGGTTTTTTAGACAGCAGTTTACGCCCAGATCTCTTTTTTACCGAACTTGCCGGGCAGTTTATTTACAACAATCCGGTGAATGTTGTCCTGATTATTTTGAGTCTTGTTGCTATGTACAAGGCAAAAAAAACTTTTCACTTTGGTGAATCTAAACTTCTAATATGCATTGCATTCCCATTAATTGGAATATTTTTGTTTTTTGCGCTATTCAGAGCCACACTCCCCCACTGGACAAGCCCTGCTTACAATACACTTATCTTTTTTGCAGCTGCCCGGCTAGCCGAAAAACAGCAGTATCCCGGCTATAAAATTCCTAAAAGTATTCAAACAGCTTTAGTATTATTGATCGTTGTACTCCTATTGGGCAGCCTGCAAATTAAATTTGCCCTCATTCCAATTGCTGACAAACAAGCTTATCACCAATTGGGCAAAAATGATGTAACGCTTGATATGTTTGGGTGGCGAGGAATGGACAAACAATTTAAATCGGTAGTTAATAAGCACATAAAATCAGGTGAAATGTCTTCAAATGATGCTATAATTAGTAACAACTGGTTTCCAATGTCACATATTGATTATTACATTGCACGGCCTTTGCAGATGACTGTACTTGGATTAGGCAAGCCGGAAAACCTTCATAAATACATGTGGATCAATCAGAAACGTGGCGGATTTCAAATTGGGAAAGATTATTGGTACATTACCAATAGCCGCGATTATACAGCACCTCAGGATCTTTATGATGAATATTTTAGACAGATTATCCCAAGCGATACACTCACTGTTATGCGCAACGGCATACCTGCCAAAAGATATTTCGTTTTCCTCTTGAAAGACCTCAAAAAGCTACCCAAAGATTATTTAAATCAGCATTGATCCTGCCTTGAGATCGTGCGTATTTTGTACTTTTGCTTCTTCAACTCATTTTGACAAAAGTTTTCAATGAAAATTAATTTTACACCTACCGATTATAAGCTGCAATCAGTGGCATCCGGAAATATTTTTAACGACCGCGGTTGGTTGCTTGATCCTCCGGGAGAGTCTAAACCAAGCCTGATCAGAGCGCTATACAAAAACAAACAGCTTCAATTAAAAGGACAAGAATTTGGGTTGTACACTTTTGCCGACTGGATGCCTGTTGGTCGCATGCTAAAAGGTTCTTCTGCCCCGGTCACCTACAAGAGTATCGGACTTGCCAAAGCATTATCCCTCGAAAACCTTTACATCACATTCAGCGGCTACTGGCCCGAAAAAGGTGCTACAATGCCTACTTGTTCCTTCAAGGAAACTGAAGCTTATTCCGTAGGTGGAAGAATGACAGATGCACAAAAGTCGAAGGTTTTGGTTGTAGCCTCGGCGGGAAATACAGCCAGAGCATTTGCACAAGTTTGTTCCGACAACGAAATACCGCTACTACTTTGCGTTCCGGAAGCAAATCTTGATGTACTTTGGTTCGAAAAACCACTTCACTCCTGCGTAAAATTGCTGGCCACCGAAAAGGGAAGCGATTATTTTGATGCCATCCACCTTTCCAATCAAATCATTGGTTTAGAAGGTTTTTATGCTGAAGGCGGAGCCAAAAACGTTGCCCGAAGAGATGGCATGGGCACCACAGTGCTTTCGGCCACCACTTTTATCGGACGTATCCCGGATTATTATTTTCAGGCCATCGGAAGCGGAACAGGCGCAATTGCTGCATGGGAAGCCAACCTGCGTTTTATTGAGGATGGTCGCTTTGGTTCGCATAAAATGAAACTGATGGTTTCTCAAAATCATCCCTTCATACCAATAAAAAAAGCATGGGAAGCGCACTCGCGCGAGATGCTTCACTATGACCATCAGGAAGCGCGCTGTCATTTTGATGAAATTGATGCCAAAGTACTTTCAAACCGCAAGCCGCCCTATCCCATCAAAGGAGGGCTTTTCGATGCCCTGTCAGATACCGGCGGTATGGTGTTTTCTGCTACCAATCATGAAGCCAGGGACGCTAATCTTCTGTTTCAGGAAATCGAAGGCGTTGATCTTCATCCGGCAGCTGCCATTGCCACAGCCTCTTTGATTAAAGCTGTTGAGCAAGGCCTGGTGGAAAAAGATGCTGTGATTATGCTCAATATCACCGGAGGCGGAGAAGCACTTTTCAAGGCCTCCCATCAATTGCATTATCTGAAACCTGAAGCCATTTTACCAACTGAAGCCAGCATCACTGAAATAGAGCAAGCAGTAGCTAAATTAAACTGGTAAAAAACTTAAATTAAGTTTTTTCAATGGGTAAGTCAGCCTTTTTCTTCCTGCTGATTATTTGCTTAAGCGATCTACTGTCTGATTTTATCTGCTCCATAGAAATCGGCATCAATAACCAGAATATCAATCCAATAATACCTCCAAAAAGGAAAAAGGCACCAAATTGCAATAAAGAAAAAGTTATAGCGGTTTCGGCAGGCACTTGATAAAAAGAAAGCAGGTAAACAAGGCTTACTTCTCGTGTACCAAATCCAGCCCACGAAATTGGGAGAAGTGTTGCCAAACTTACAACACTAAAAATGAGTGCTATATCCACCATCTTGAGCTGGATGTCCACGGCAAGAAAAATCAAAGCCAAAGCGCCATAAAAAGCCAGATAAGCAAATAGCGTAATACCCCAGAGCTTAATAGATTTTAGATCAATTGCTTGCTTCAGGCTAAGATCAATAAAGCTTAGAATTTGATTATTGCTCAGTTTGGTGCTCTTCTTTAAGAATTGAATCAGCAATGTAGAGAGAAATAAACCGATAAAAAAAATCACAACCCCAACAAAAACAGCAAGATAAATATTATTATCAAGCAAGCCGGTGTAGTAAAATAATCCTGCTATTGCCAGCATAACCAAAACGCCCAAATCAAAAATGCGATCCGTAACGATCGTCCTGAAAGAAGTGAGGAAATCAATTTCACAATCTTGCCGAAGGTAATACAAACGAGCTATCTCACCAATTCTTCCGGGAGTGATTACACCAATCGTAAAAGATGCCATATAAGCTCCAAAAGCCTTTTGAGGTGCGTAGTAAAAACCTTCATTTTTAATGATCTGCTGCCATCGTAAACTCTTAATAGCAAGTACTATAATCACGCCAAACAACGAAATGAGGTAATAAGAAATATTTAAGTCCTGTAAAATTGTCTTGAATTCCTTCGGATCGATATCAATCAAACGAAAAAGCACAAAAAGGATAAGTGCAGAGCCGGCAAGCTTAATCAATAAACTTCTTGTTTGTTTACTCATCTACAAGTCTTTTCGTTTGATTTTGTGTGTGGATTTCTTCCAGAAGGTGCGGGTTTTCTCAAAAATGCCACCTATAAATTTCGGTGAAAACTGCTCTACCGCCCACCTTGCCAAAGAGGTGCTCATCAGTATAAACAAACTGCTGATTACCATTTCCATTAAATAACGTGATACCGGAAAGTCTTTGATTTCGTAACCAAAATCCGGAACACTTTTGCCCAACCATTTCCTGAATTTGATACGAATAAACCCGCCTCGTTTTTTAAAATCATATCCATGCGAATGCATGCTCACGGCTTCCTGCTCCGAAATTCCATCAAAACTGAGCCAGCCGGCATCAATCATTTCCCGAAGCAATGCATCACCTTTTTTGCTCCGGCTGATCACCATTGAAAAACCTTTGCCGCGCTCCTCATAAACAGGCGCCCAGGCATCACCACCCGAAATATCCGTAAATTCATTCGTTAAATCAGTACAGTATAGGCTATTACGCAAAATATGGAAAGGAATCAGATAGTTGGCATGAAATTTCTTTAGTTCGATCACCCTTCCCGATTTCAATTCAACGCGCATATTCCCAGGCCATTCGCCATAGCGAAAATAAAGTTTGGTAATATTATGGTAATCCTTTTCGCCATGCGTTTTTAAGAAGCTGCTCACCGAAGAAAAATGCAAGGTATTCCCATAAAATGGCCCAAATAAATAGCAAATATTCCTCACCGAAGGATGCTTCATCCGCTGCAATTTCCGGATAGATTGAATCTGCGCTGGAAGCCCTACATAGGCCAGTTTTCCATTGAATGCCTCAATTTCAGGCAAAATATCATTGGTTGAGCTAATGATGTACTTGCTTTGAGCCCCCTGCAAAACTTCTTCAGGAGTGGTAGCAATAAAAGCCTGAGTTAACCAGGGTTCTGTTTCGGACATCCCCAAAACCACAGCACCATCAATTTTTTGCTGCTTCAGAAGCCAAATTAAGATTGCCGATATGATTCCCCCTGATGCGCCCTCACTTCGTACTAAAGGATCGGCGGCATAGCCAATTCCAATGCGTTCGTAAGGTCCAATAAAGGTATGAAAATGAGCAGCATCCGGATAAATTTCCTTTCGAAAATCAGGAAAACTGAAATGCTTTCCCGGACAGGCTTCCCAAAGCGTATCGGCTAAGGTGTCATCGACAGGCGAAATGATTTTTGGCAGGTATTTGCCGGTTTTGTCTTCAAAGACGATTTTACCTCCGGATAGGCCAACACAACTCCCACAGCGGGTACACAAATGCGAACGCATCACCGATTGGAGTTGCTCAATACTTTTCACAAACAAAAAATTGACGGATTCCTAATTCTGCTAATAAACTGCCCTGAAAAGCATTGATAATACGTTCGCCAAACTGCTGCAAAGGCTGTGGCCCAACGGGCATCAAAACCGTGCCTTTATGCAATAGCAATTTCCAACCTGCTTTTTGCATCATTACTTTTACTTCTCTGGAAGGCAAAAAGCGATGAGGCCCCTCGCCATGTCCGCCAAAAAGTTTCGTAAATATCTGGTAAGGCAATTCGCTTGTGGCCGGCGGACAACTCAAAACAAGCCGGGCATCTATAGTGCTTACGCGATGCATCTCCTTTAAAAATGCCAGCGGATCAGCCGCATGTTCAAGGGTTTCGAGACTCAACACCCGATCGAAAGTACTAGTTTCGAAAGGCAATTGACTGTAGGTTTCGATTTTTTGCTGAATAATATGAGGACGTATTTTGGCTGCTTCAGCCATCAAACCGGAAGAGATTTCAGCATTAATCACCTCTATGTCAGAATTTTCTCGATGAATAAAATCATCTGCTTCGGCATCACGACTGGTTACATTCAGTAATTTTTTTGCATTTTTGAGTTGCAAATGTTCCATACTTTCGTTAAAACGCTGGTCGTGAGCACTTTTTACTTTGTTATTCTCGGCAACATAAATGGACGCCACCCGATCCCAATGCGCTTCGACATCCTTATCGGACCACCAGTTTTTATGGTCAGACTGCACGTATCGGCTCATCAGCTTCTTTTTGTTCGGTTAAGCATCGAAACCTGATCGGCCAGTAGTCCAAAGAAGAAGATAAAAACGCCCATCATCGTAATCAAAGTAGCACTATTTGGAAATCTGTCAGCAATAAAATATCCTGCTATTCCCCATAAAATTCCCAGACCAAAAATAAAAATACTTGTCGGGAAAAAAAGCTTTAACGGGTTGAACAACATAATGATACGAAGCAGTAACAAAATGGTTTTAGAACCATCTTTCATAAATTTCACATTGCTTTGCCTGCCAATTCTTTCTTCGACCACAATGGGGAAAGTTCCAATCGTGTATCCTTCCTTCAAAAAAGCAAGAGTTGAGGTTGTGGAAAAAGAAAATCCATTGGGCATAATGTGAAGCATTTCAGTGATCAACTTTCGATCGAAACCCCGAAAACCGGAGTTATAATCCGGTAATTTTTGTTCAACCAAAAACTCGCCAATCATGCGAATAAACCTTTTACCGCTCTGTCGGCGCTTCACCTGAAAAGAATCATCGGTGCGCTCGCCAATCACCATGTCATGTTCGTCGAGCATCCCGATGAGTGTATCGATATATTTTGGGTCGTGCTGTCCGTCGCTGTCGAGAATTACAATTTTGTCTCCGATAGCCTTGCGGATTCCGGTTTTCAGCGCGGCACCATAACCTTTGTTGACCTTGTGCCGGACGCATTTTACAGGATATTCCGAAATGATATCATAGGTGTGATCAGACGATCCATCATCAACATAAATTACTTCGTAGCGATTGTGGTATTGCATTTCGGTAATTCTTTCCAGTCCGTGCCGGATTCCTTCTTCTTCGTTATACGCCGGAATGACAATACTGATTGTAGGTGTTTTCAAAATGGCTCTGATTTTTAATTGGCAAAGGTAAATATTTGAAGGGAAACAGACTTATGCGACCATTTGTAAATACATGGCTCTGACTTGAAAACTGTTTTAATCACACCTCAATTCCCGAATTATCATAATTTTTCAGGAATAGAATCCCGAATTACTATGGTTTTTCGGGATTACACTCCCGAATAATTTAATTTCTCACCAAAAGAGCCTCTAAAAAAATCAGAGGCTTCCGTTTTGTTTCTTTCGATTAACGTTTCTGATACTGTTCTTCGTAATATTTCAGGTAATTACCCGATGTTACTTCATCGAGCCAGCTTTGATTTTCGAGGTACCAGTCGATGGTTTTTCGGATGCCTTCCTCAAACTGAAGTGACGGCATCCAGCCCAGTTCTTTCTGCAATTTTGTAGCATCAATGGCATAGCGCAGGTCGTGGCCGGCACGGTCTTTCACAAAGGTGATCAGCTTTTCGGAAGTTCCATCGGCTCTACCAAGCTTTTCGTCCATAATGTCACAAACCAGTTTTACGATGTCAATATTTTTCCATTCGTTGTGTCCGCCAATATTGTATGTTTCGCCATCACCTCCCTGATGAAAAATAACATCAATAGCACGGGCATGATCAACCACATAAAGCCAATCGCGAACGTTGAGGCCTTTGCCATATACAGGCAATGGTTTATCATTTCTTATATTATTAATTATCAGTGGTATAAGCTTTTCAGGAAACTGATTTGGACCATAATTATTGGAGCAATTAGAAATCACAATTGGCAGGTTATACGTATCATGATAAGCCCTTACCAGGTGATCGCTGCTAGCTTTTGAGGCAGAATACGGGCTATGCGGGTCGTAAGGAGTATTTTCGTAGAAAAATCCTGTATGCCCAAGCGAGCCATAAACTTCGTCAGTAGAAATGTGATAAAAGCGTTTGCCTTCAAAATCGCCCTGCCACTGATGACGTGCGGCATTAAGCAAATTAACGGTTCCCACGATATTGGTCATGATAAACTCCATCGGATTAGCGATTGAGCGATCCACATGCGATTCGGCAGCCAAATGGATCACACTATCAAATTGGTATTCCTCAAAAAGAGCCTGTATCAGCTCCCCATCAACGATATCTGCCTTGATGAAATGATAGTTAGGTTCATTCTCTATATCTTTGAGGTTAGCCAAATTTCCGGCATAGGTCAACTTATCGAGGTTGTAAATCTGATATCTCGGATAATTATTCACAAAAAGCCTCACCACATGGGAGCCAATAAAACCGGCACCTCCGGTTATTAAAATCTTTTTCATATTTAATTGGTTTTCTTTATATTACGATAATATTGTTCCCATTTCCAAGCCGAAGCAGTCATTTCGTCGAGGCTTCTTTGTGCTTTCCATCCTAATTCTTCATTTGACCAGTTCGGATTTGCCCAAACCTGTTCCACATCGCCCGGGCGACGATCAACGATTTTATAGTTTAATTTCAGACCACTCACTTTTTCAAACGACTTAATAACCTCTAAAACAGAATAGCCATTTCCGGTTCCCAGATTAAAAACCTCAAAATCATCTTTCATTTTTTGTTCAATCATACGCTTC
>JACCQN010000040.1 GCA_015709215.1 Bacteroidales bacterium | reverse complement strand
GGCCCTCCCGATGTAAAATCGGGATGCTCTGCCAACTGAGCTACGGAGAGAAATTGAGAGTGCAAAATTAATGTTTTTTTAGGATTGAGGGAATATTGATACAGTCTTATGCGCTTGTTTTTAAAATTTATGCGCTCTAAGGGAATCTTGACACGCGAACCTGCGGCCCTCCCGATGAAGCCTTTGACTGAAAAACAATTACCAAATCAGTTATTTTTCTTTTCCTTTGAGCCTTGAAGATTCAAAACCATGAAACGAATTATAATACTCCTGTTGACACTCTTTACGCTGAATACCGCGGTTGATGCGCAATATAATACGCAAAGCGAGCATTTTAATAATCCTGAATTATTGCTGGATTATGTGCAAGACTGCGCCAATTTCTGGAGCGGCGTTGAAGACACCAGCTATGGTGGCTTCTTTACGGATATTGGCCGGTCAGGCAATATATTGAATTCCAGCACTAAAGGTCTTGTTTCGCTCTCACGAAATGCCTATGGTTTCAGTCGCGCTTTTATGATGACAGGTGATACTTCCTGCCTTTTAAAGGTTAAAGGCAGCATCGGCCTTAAATTTTATGAAAGTACACCTATGGGACACCACTTACGGCGGGTGGTTTGCAAATAGCTCACGTTCGGGAAGCAATCCCGATACCGGTGTTAAAAAAGCTTTTGATCAGCATTATGCCATGCTGGGGTTGATGGCTTTTTGGGAAGCTATCAATGACACTTTGGTTGCTGCGACCATGGACCAAAGCTACACATTTATTGAAGATGCTTTATGGGATGATGATCCTGTCAATTTTGGCTATTTCGACAAGGTTTCGCGCAGTGGTGTTCAGGGAAACGATAAAAGCTTTAATGCCACTGTTGATGCCATTACGACTCATTTGTGGAATTTGTGGCTGCTTACCGGTGAAACACGTTATCATGATCGTTTGGTTCAGCTGCAGCAAAATATTCAGATGCATTTGATTGCTTCCATGCGCGATAACGGAATCGGATTTGCGGAAATCTATCACTACAACTGGTCCGAAAAATCCTCTGAGCGCCAGACGATTATGGGTCATGTGCTTAAAACAGGCTGGAGTTTAGCACGAATTTACCGGATGACGGGGGATGAATCTGCTTTGGCTTCTGCCAGATTGCTTGTTGATCATGTGCTGCAAAAAGGCTACGACCATAAATTTGGCGGCCCTTATAAAGATTACGACAGAATATCAGGGGAAATGTATTTGTACGGAGCCTCTGATACTGCCAAAGCCTGGTGGCAGATAGAGCAGGCCATCACATCCGGCTTATTGTTGTGGGAAATTACGCGTGAAGTTAAATACCTTTAAAATGGCCGATGAAAGCCTGAAATTCTTTATGGAATATTTTGTTGATCCGGTTTATGGAGAAGTGTATGCCGATCGCTCGCGCGAAGGCGGCCGTGTGTCTTATTCCGGCGGTTTTTGGGACGAAAACAAAGGCAGCATGGGCAAAGCGGCTTACCATTCCATCGAAACAGCTTACTATTCCTATCTCTATGCCAAACTGGTTTTACAAAGGGATACTGCAAGGCTCTACTATCACTTTAAACCGGTCAATTTTGAGCACCAAATAAGGATGAATCCTTTAGCAGTCGATTTTGAAAAATTTAGGCTGGCCGATGTGCAAAACAATGGCGAAAGCTGGTCACACTTTGATCCGCACACGCGCATACTTTCCTTGCCTGCCGGAGCCGGAGGTGTATTTGAAGTTGCCTATAAAATGGATGGCTTGCCCGACTTTATCCAGGAAACAACAGCAAAAAATCCTGTTGATGATTTACGTGTTCACCCCAATCCGTTTAATGAAAAAATCAGCTTTTCATTCACCCTCAACCGGCCTGAAAGTGTAACCATCAAAATTTGGAATCCATTGGGCCAGCTCGTCGATGAAATCTATTCCGGAAGTTTACCTGCCGGAAAACATCAACTTTTGTGGAACAAAAAATTTTCTGAAAAGGGAATGTATTTTTACTCCCTCCAAGCTGATGGAGAGATGTTAAGCGGTAAAGTGATCGCTCAATAGTAAGCAAATCCCAACCTAAAAAACTAACTTTGTCAGCTGAATCAAGTGATAGTATGGAAGATCAAAAACCCATAAAAGACAGCACCCTGAAAGTGAATGCCGGTATTGAGCAACCCGATTCGCTTAATACTGCGGCCATTGAACGGCTGAAAAATCGCAAGCAGCAATTGCTTCCTGCACAGGAATATATAGATGGGATTTTGTGCGGCGATAGGGTACTGCTAAGCAAAGCTATAACACTGGTCGAAAGTAATCTGCCGGCTCATCAGCAGGTGGCTCAGGAAATTATTGCTGCTTGTCTGCCTCACTCCGGAGAGGCACTTCGGCTGGGCATAACCGGCGTTCCGGGTGCAGGGAAAAGCACTTTTATAGAAGCTTTGGGTATGTTCCTTTGCGAACAAAATCAAAAAGTTGCAGTGCTGGCCATCGACCCGAGCAGCCAGAAATCAAAAGGCAGTATTATGGGCGATAAAACCCGTATGGAGCAGCTTTCATCGCATCCCAATGCTTACATCCGGCCTTCGGCTGCTGCCGGAACTTTGGGTGGCGTTGCCCGAAAAACCCGCGAAAGTATCATACTGTGTGAAGCCGCCGGGTTTGATAATATTTTTGTTGAAACCGTGGGTGTGGGACAATCGGAAACGGCCGTCCACAGCATGGTAGATTTTTTCCTGCTGATCCTGATCAGTGGAGCCGGCGACGAATTGCAAGGCATCAAAAAGGGCATCATGGAAATGGCGGATGGCATTGTGGTAAATAAAGCGGATGGAGATAATATTGCACGCGCCAATCGGGCCAAAGCCGAATGCGAAAGTGCATTGCACCTGTTTCCACCAGCCGAATCAGGAGTAGAGCCCAAAGTGCTCACCTGTTCATCCTTGCAAAACAAAGGGATTGATACCGTTTGGCAAATGGTTACTGATCATCTTAAAACAATCAAAACCAACGGCTTTCTCACGCACAAACGCACACAGCAATCCGTTCGGGTGATGTATGAAACCATCGACGAAGCCCTGAAAAGACGTTTTTATGAAAACCCGGAAATGGCTGATCAGCTTCCGGCAATGGAAATGGCTGTAAAACAGCACAAGCTAACGGCTTATGTGGCAGCCCAGCAATTACTCGATGAATATTTCAGCAAACTGAAATAAAGTTAAATATCCCGGAAATCCTTCTTCTTGTTTAGTTTCAGATCTTGTAGCACCGAAGCTTTTACGTTGATCGAAAAGTTCCAGCTTTTGCGTGCACCCAGCGGGATCCAGCTGAACCGCATCTCCCAGCAATGCAGATCGCGATAGATATTTATAGAGGTGTAGGTAAGATCGTTATTATTAAAATCCCATCCTGTTCTAAAGGTAAACTTCCATTTGGGCGTGATGTTTACTTCTCCCGAAACACCAAGCGTTTGCACGATTTCCTTTTCATCTGCTCTCACAAAATCAAGGTAGCTTATACGATTGCTGTAGCGCATGGAATAGTTAAGTGTCAAAGACCAAGGAACCGTCCAGTCGATATAATCGTCAGGATTTTGGTTGATTTCGGCCAGTTCGTCTTCGCTACCAAATGATGACTCCTTCATTTGATTCTGCAGCTCAACGCCGGTTTCTGTCTTTTTGTTTTTATCTTTGGCAAAATCCTGCTGTCGTAAATTCCAGTTAAGGCTAAAATTCCAGCTAGATTGACTTTTGCGCAAAAGCCTTTTGTTCACATCCCATTCAAACTGATTAATCCGCCTGCCTGCTGAATCGAGCGCATACGGATCCCAGCTGCTGCTGTACTGGATATTTAAATTTTTGAACAACCTGGTTCGTCCGCTCAGGGTGATATAGGAAAAATTCAGGGAATCCCTGGCCAGATCATAACTTCCGGAGATAGAAAGGTCTTCGATCAGCACCACTTTCTTCAAACCCGAAATCGTATCCTTGCGCGAGGGCACTTTGATTTCGAGGTTATTGCTAAAACCAAAACTTATTTGTCCCGACTTTTCCTTTGGTGGTGAGCCATAAATGGCTCCTTCAAACCTGGAATAGAGCTGTTCCTCTCCATCTCCGTCAATATAGGAATCATAATAACCCCAGTATGGATCGCCGAAAGCAGGCGTGTAAGTGAACCCCAACCGTGGCGTAAATACGTGCCTGATAGCCCTTATAGGTCCTTTTTTGAAGTTAACCATTCCATAAAGCTTGGTGGTGAGGTTAGTAGAAAGATTGAAATCCACCACATTATTAAAACCCTGAATGGTATCAGTTTTTACATACCCAACAATCGTGTCGTTGCCGTTAAATAAAGTATCATTACTCCAGCTTCTTTTTTTATAATTGAAATACATCCTGTCAGTAATTCTCACCGAATTGGTCAAAGTAAAATACTTGAATACTTTGAGTGGAAGGTTAACGGGTAAATTATGCTGAATACCATTCTGCATCTTTGAAAAAGCATCAGGCTTAAACAACATACTGTCGGGCATGCTGAGGCTGTTTCGGGCATTCATATTATAATTGATGTTTAGTTCTTCATACCATTTTGGGCGGCCAACAGGATCTTTTCGTTTTAAAGGATAAAGTCGGTTTACCGAAAAAGTCATTTCCGGAAGCGTTACATCAACCATTTTGGTTTTAGTATTTTGGCGGTGGCTGGCATTGAGGGTGAGGAAATATTTATTATTCCAGTTGGTTTGGTAGGCAATGCTGGATTTAAACTCGTTGCTGAGATAATTTTCGGTGGTCACCGGATTAAATGTATTAAAGTTGGAACTCACAATAAAAACATCCGCACTAAAACGACCTGCCGGACGTGCCTTAGCATCCTGTCGATGCGTCCACCTTACCCTGAAATCTCTACTTTTTCGATAATCATTAGTTCCCTCGGTGCCTGTTATATTGATGGCATAGCTGGTATTGAAACTTCCATTATACTTATAACGTTTGGTATAACGCATAGTTGGCTTAATGGCCCAGCTGCCACGCGTATAAATATCACCAAGTATATTCAAATCAACATAATCACTTATTGCCCAATAAAAGCCGCCATTTTCGAAATAGAAACCTCTGTTAGTTGATTCGCCATAGGTAGGAATCACAATCCCTGAACGCTGCCCCGAATTATTTGGGAAAAGGCCAAAAGGCACTGCTATCGGCGTAGGCACACCTTCGATGGCCAGATAAGCCGGCCCGGTAACGATCTTATTATCCGGTATCACTTTTGATTTTCGGAATTTAAAAGCAAAATGCGGATGTTCTTTATTATTGCAGGTAGTGTATGATCCTGTATGGATATTAATATTGTCGTTATCCATTTTTTTTACCACATTTCCATGTAAAAACCCCTGTCCATCTTCCGTAACTACCGTTTTGATCAAACCCTTTTTGGTGGTGAAGTTGTAGGTCATCTCTTTAGCTTCAAACGTTTGCCCCGACTCAGTAAAAACAGGTGTTCCAATAAGTTTACCAGTTGAATCGGGAACACCACGGGCATAAACCTCGTTGCGCTCAAAATTTACCTCAATGTAGGCGGCTTCCAATTTGATGTCGCCATAAATTATAACCGCATCTCCATAAAGGTAAACTTTTTGATTGCGCAAATCCTGTATGATAGAATCACGTGCCGAGCGCTCTACCTTATAATCAATGGCTGTTTTTGGTTTGTTTGTTTTTGCTATGGTATCGCCTTTGGCAAGGCTGTCTTTCAGTGTCATCACCGGTAGTTCTCGTTCTTGATGTACACTATCAGTTTTATAAACAACACTGTCAGGAAAATTTAAAGTATCCCGCACAAGTCTGAGCTTAAGACTGTCGGCTTGCTTTAAGGTGTCGGGACATACCAAAAACGATTTAAAATCGTTATTTGATGGCATTATTTTTGCCAATGAGACCTGATTGTTCAACATCAAAACCAATGCAGCAAGCAATAAGCTAAAGACAGTAGTGACAAAAGGATGTGATTTTGATGCCGACAATGTTATGAATCTGGTTAATTTTGCCTTATGAATTACAGTGTGCAAATATACTTTCAAAAAGCGAATACCCAACGTTCCCTGATCCAACGATGGTCGATGCTTTTTGTTGTTGCATTGTTGCTAATATCTTATCCTGTTGACAGCTTTGCGCAGCGAGGCAGCAAAATCCGGACGGTTGTAATTGATCCCGGGCATGGAGGAAAAGATCCCGGAGCTGTTGACAAGCGCTCCAAAGAAAAGGACATCGTACTGGATGTAGCTTTGCGCACCGGTAATTATATCAAACAATACCTGCCTGATGTAAAGGTAATTTACACGCGTACTAAAGATGAGTTTGTTGAATTGCATCGTCGGGCAGCCATCGCCAATCAGAATAATGCCGATGTGTTTATTTCTATTCACTGCAATTCAGTAAGGGCTTCTTCTGTTTACGGTGCCGAGACATTTGTGATGGGCGATCATCGCAGTCAGGCCAATCTGGAAGTAGCAAAACTCGAGAATGCGGCCATCCTTTACGAAGAAAATGCCGATGATGAATATGGCGGATTTGATCCCAACAGCACCGCAGCTTATATCGCCCTTTCGCTGTATCAGAGTGAATATAAAAGCCAAAGTATTCAGTTGGCACAGAAAATTCAGGAACAGTTTACAACACGTGTTGGCCGCAAAGACAGGAGTGTGCAGCAGGCGGGCTTTCTGGTACTTTATCGCACCACCATGCCCAGTGTGCTGGTTGAGCTTGGATTTATCTCCAATCCGTCCGAAAAAGCCTTTTTGTTGTCAGAAGAAGGCCAGGTGTATATGGCTTCGGCTATCTACAGGGCTTTCAAAGAGTTTAAGCTGGCGTATGAACGCGAAAATTCCTTGCCTCCGCAACTCACAGACGAGCAACGTGCCATACTTGCTCCCGATATTCCGGCAGAAAAAACTTCGACTACTAAAACTCCAGATCCAAAACCCGCAAAGGATAAGGTTATATACAGGGTTCAGTTTTTAACCAGTCCACGGGAACTTGCTTCAACAGACCAACGACTAAAAGGCATTTCGGAGCTGTTTTCGTACGAACACAATGGCCTGCACAAATATACCAGTGGTGCTTTTGAAACTCAGCAAGCCGCTCAAAGACATCAGGCTGCCTTGAAGCAACAGGGGTTTAAAGATGCTTTTGTTGTTGCTTTTTATCAGTCGAAGCGCATCAGCAACGAAGAAGCCCGGAAATTAACGAATCCATAATTAGCCCTTTTCGACGATTACTTTAAAAGATTGTATCTTTGTTAAACGTTAGCCAAAGAATTAATCCCTAAAACTCAGCTTAAAGTGAAAGCAAAACGACCATACTTAGTTGCCTTATCGTTTATCGCAGCCCTCTTGCTGTTTGTGTGGGGCTTTAATTTCCTCAAAGGAAAAGATGTATTCAATAAAGAACGGATTTTTTATGCCCGCTATGCTCAGGTAAACGGCCTTGTAAAGGCTAATCCTGTTGTTATTAACGGTTTACGGGTTGGGCAGGTAAGCAACTTATACTTCGACCCTGCCCTCAACGGCAATATCATTGTGGAATTAGCAATCAACACTGATTTTCCGATTCCGGTCAACTCTGTTGCGCGTATCTTTAGCTCCGACCTAATGGGGTCGAAAGCTGTTGACCTTCAGCTGGGTAATGCATTCGAAAAGCTGGAAAGCGGCGACACCCTTATGAGTTCTATTGAAGCCAGCCTTATGGAAGAAGTGAATGCACAGGTTGCCCCTTTAAAAAATAAAGCCGAAGGACTCCTTTCATCGATAGATTCAGTTGTAATAGTACTGCAAACCATACTCAACGAAAATGCTAAAGAAAATATCATGAACAGTTTGCAGAACATTAGTAACACCATTAAAAACCTTGAAAATACAACAGCTAATATCGACTCGATGGTGGTGGACGAACGCAACAGAATTGCTGCCATCCTTTACAATGTGGATATGATTACCCAAAATCTTGAAGAAAATACTAAAGAGATCGACCGTATCATCGGCAATGTTGCTACTTTCAGCGATTCGCTGGCTGTAGCCGATGTGGCCGGAAGCATGCGCGAAGCTCAAGCCGCTTTGGCGGAAATCAATATGCTTGTTGCAGGAATCAATCAGGGACAAGGCACTATGGGTAAATTGATGCAGGACGATTCCCTGTACCTCGAACTACAGCATTCAGCTGATGCCCTCAATAAACTGCTCGAAGACATCAAAGCGAATCCTAAGCGTTACGTTAAGTTTAGTTTGTTTTAATTAATGAATGGTTTGTAAATAACTTTATATGTGAACATTACAGCTCGTCAATCCTTCCTGGTCAAGCGGAGAGACAGTAAAATTGGGAAGTAGTAATTTAATGTAAACCTACAGGCTGTATGGCTTAGTCTTGTTGTAGTAAGACATCTTTTCTCAAATTCCTGATTTTAGCAAGTATTTCAAATTTTCTGTTTTTTTCATCTTCAATATCATAATCGTCCTGTAGTCCAAGCCAGAATTTAGCAGAATTGCCAAAATACGCGCTAAGTCTCAATGCCGTATCAGCTGTTATTCTTCTGTTACCTTTAATTATTTGAGAGAGCCTTGTTTGGGGAATGCCAATTTCCTTTGAAAGTTTATAAGCGGAAATTCCTAATGGCCTTAGGAATTCTTCCAGAAGGATTTCCCCGGGATGAATATTTTCGAGCCTTTCCATATTGATAGCTATTTATGGTAATCTAAAATTGTTACTTCATGAGAGTTATTGTTTTTCCAAATGAATACAATTCTCCACTGATCATTGATTCGGATACTATGATATTCGTTTAGCTTTCCTGTCAATTTCTCAAGCCTGTTTGAAGGAGGAATTTTTAAGTCAAGCAAGTGCTGTGAGTTATTTAACATTCTCAACTTCCTTCTTCCAATTTTCTGGATCTCAAGAGGGATTTTTTTCAGCCTTACTCCATTCCAAATATTTTCGGTTTCTTTTGACCCAAACCAAATTATCATAGTATCTAAAAACGTTACTAACGCCAAAGGTAAGTAATTATTTTGAGTCTTATCATCTTTTCTTTGGTGATGTCAAAACAATTTGCACCAGTATTGGCTGATTTCATCTTGAACTGTTGAATAGTGCATATTTAAAAAATGGATTCCGATTTGTTGTTGCAAGCCTGTAAGTCCAAATTCTGTCGTATTCTTTTCAAGAACGTATTATTATTGCCTATTTTAGCCTCACAAAAGAATGAAAGTAAAAGTTGCTTTAATTCAGCTTACCGTTTTAAAAAGCCTTTTTGAATCAGCAAGATGAATCTAAAGTTAGTTTCTAAGTAAGAATGGAAAACATCATTTTTGGGATAATTACAATCGCACTTTGCACTTTAACGTATTTCTACGCCTGGAAATACTATAAGAAGGACAAATTTGATATTGCTTTATTTTTAATTGTGCTAAGCGGTTTCTTGCTTTATTGCTATACAGCCACAGATTTCTTCCTTCATATTTGGGATGAACGCTATCACGCACTTGTTGCCAAAAACCTTAGCAAAAATCCTTTTTATCCCACACTTTATAACAAGCCGCTTTTACCGTATGACTACAAAATGTGGGTTGGGAATCATATCTGGCTGCACAAACAGCCAATTCCTTTATGGCTTATGGCCGGCAGCATCAAGATTTTTGGTGTGAATGAAATTGCAGTGAGGTTGCCTTCCATCCTTTTGTCGTCGATTGGAATAGTGCTTACATTTAAAATTGGAACTTATTTTTTTGATCACAAGGTTGGGCTGTTTGCTGCATTTCTATTCTCAGTAAATGGTCTTATTATCGAATTAACCGCCGGCAGGGTTGCAACGGATCACATCGATATCACATTTATGTTTTTTATTCTTTTGGCAGTTTTTCTTACAACCCAATTTCTTAAACGCAGAAGCTTTCTTTTTTCGCTGCTTATTGGAGCAAGTATAGGCGCAGCGGTGCTTTCGAAGTGGCTTACAGGTTTAATAGTCCTTCCCATTTGGTTGTTTCTGGTGGTAGATAGTAACTCATTCCAAATCAAAACAATCATTAAACATTTTGCCTGGATTATTTTTATGATTGTGGTTGTTGCGCTTCCCTGGCAGCTCTATATCTTTAAAGAATTTCCACTAGAGGCAGCTTATGAATCAAGCTTTAACCTCAGACATTTTACCGAAGTAATTGAAGAGCGCTATGGATCAGCTTTTTATTTTATTGATCGCATTAGAATTAATTTCGGAGATCTCCTCTACCTGCCACTAATTTGGTTTTTCTGGAAAATTTTCAAAAGTCCGGGAAATCTCAAACAATTAGCGCTTTTGATTTGGTTTTTGGTGCCCTTAATAATTTTTTCGTTTGCCAAAACAAAGATGCAGGCTTACCTTCTTTTTACAGCTCCGGCATTGTTTATTGTTACCTCCGCATTCTTTTTTGAATTGCTAACCTACAAACTTACACACAAGCCAAAATGGCTCTATAATTTGATAACAGTCTTGTTTATTGTTTTACCGATCAGGTATGGAATAGAAAGAATGAAGCCTTTTGAAAAAAGGGATAGAAATCCTCAATGGGTATCAGATCTTAAAGCATTGCATAAGGAAAATATTCAAAATGGTGTTTTATTCAATTATGAAAATCCAATTGAAGCAATGTTTTATACTGATTTGACGGCGTATTCAGGAATTCCTTCCAATGAAACGATAAAACAATTAAAAAAAGATGGATACCAAATTTTTATCAATGACAATGGTAAGCTTGAAAATGCCGAAGATCTGAAAGGCGTGGCAATTTTAAAACTTACTCCCGCCGACAAATAAAACTCAGAGCCACCAGTAAGGCTTGACTTAATTTCTATAGACTTATTGAATCCTTCGTAAAAACTTTGTGAGTCTTGAAGTTACGATCTTATGCCTAATCTTCTTCTGCTATAACTTCCATCTTCCTGAAAATGTCCAATTTATCTTTCGGACGACGTTCCTCCAGCCACCTGAAGCCCCTCAGCTTTTCATCGCCTGGCGGCAAATCTTTTTCCGGATACATCACTTCGTTGGGACTTGAGCGATAAACAATCTCCGTAATTTGGCTTTCGAGCAATTTGATCAGCATCCTGCTTGCTTTAGCCAGGTTAATTCCGATAAGCGATTTATCTTCTTCGCGCACCCAATATACTGTTTGGGCATTGCCTTCAACGGCAATCCTGTCCAGTTCGTTCGCTTCAAAATAACCAATCATATCCTTGCCTTTGATCTGGTTGTAGCCACGAATGGTATCGCGCGAGACGATAAAAGCATTATTATACATCACCAAACTATCAAGGGCTTTGTTTGTCATCATAATGTGGATGGAGTCAGCCGATAACTGGTTTTCTTCCGACCATAAAACAGGATCCTGATACATCCTAATGGTTGAGTCGGAGAGGAGGTACGACAAGCTGTCGCAGGTGCCCTGCAAATCGGTTCTAAAAAACCGCACCCCATAAAAAGCTTCCATTTTCTTAGCTTCACGATCCTCATCAAAATACAAAAAGAGGGTATCAGCATGCATAAACAGTGAATCTTCGGTGTCGTATAATACAGCAACGGCACTATCAGTAACATAGGATTTTCCTTCCAGTTCCCAAAATTGACCGAAAGCACCTTTTACAATTACCTGATAATTGGTGTCAACCACCTCTACCCTTCCGCCGGCCCGGCCAAAGCCTGTGTTACGGTTATAGAACATAGTATCGGCATACACCATCTGTTCCATGGTGAAAATGCTGGGTCTTTTGGTCAGATACGATTGATCAGTTCGGGTATTGTACCAGCCATAGCCGCCATACAAGGTGTTTTCGTCGCTGCGAATCACAGTAGGCCCATAAAACCAGGCTATTTCCGAAATCGAATTGTATACCAAAGTATCTGAATAGATTTCATAATCCGGCGTAATTAAAACCACATCCTTACGGAAATAAAACTCTTTGATATCCGACTGGTAATAGCCTTTTACACTTGTGAGTACCTTATCGCCCTGAGTGATTTTTCCATTGTTTGGATAGGTAGCAAGTTTCGTCATCCTATTGTAAAGAAGATATTGGGTTTCGAGTACGGTTGAGTCATCAATCAGTTTCACATTATCGAAAAGCTCAGCAATACGGGTATCACCATTATAAATCAGCCGGTCGGAATAGATATCCATGCTGTCATTCACATTGATGTACACCTGCCCGAAAGCATCGAAATTTCGGGTTTTTTCGTTGAGGTAAGCGCTATCGCAGTAAAAAAGCGTTGAGTCCTGTCGGAGGATTACATCACCAACCAGTCGTTGTACATCTTTACCAAGACGGACATCATAATTAGCAATTTTAGCTCTTTCGATATGGATCAGGGTTTTCTGCGCCATCAATCCAGAGGCTTGAAAAAGCAAGCTGACAAGAATCCAAAACAAATAGTGTTTCATAAACAGTGATGAGCTGCAAAATTAATGATTTACATGACTAAGCCTTTGGATTTGAATTTTTAGCTGCAATCTTAGCCCAGTTTACTGATTTTAAGAAGCATATCCTTCCCGATGAGGCTAATTCTGTGACCCTTCACCTGAATCAGTCCATCAGCTTTAAAACGACTGAGAGCCCGGGTAACGCTCTCGCGGGTGGCATGGATATAGTCGCCCAGATCGCTGTGCGAAAGCGGCAGATCAAAAGTATCTGAAAAAAATATTTCATCGGCTAGAAACAGCAGCGCATCAGCCAAACGGCCATGAATTTGTTTCTGCATCTGATTGATTGATCGATCGTAAAAGGTAAGTTCGTCCTGACAAATACTGTTGATCACCTCATTGGCAAATTTACCATTGCGCATAATCAGTGTTTTGAAAGTACTGGTAACGATAAAACAAACCGTGGTTGGCATAAGTGCAGTAGCTGAATAATGATTTACCTTATCGCCCAACACTGTTGGAATGCCAATAAAACGAGGAGGTTTCACCAGTTTCAGAATTTGATCCTTCGAAGGGCCATTTTTATGAATCTTCACCAGACCTGTTTTTACGTACGCAATATTGGAACTCAAGGATCCCTGTTGAAAAATACGTTCGTTTCTGTCGAATACTGCACCTGCACAGTTGGTCTTGAGGATATCCAACTCTTGCTGATCAAGCACTTCCACAGCACACGAACGAATAGTACAAGTTTCACAATTTACCTGACCGGGCAAATCCATTTCAAAAGCGGTTTTAGTTTCCGGCATAAAGATACTATAAATGTGATATAGATCATAGTTTTTTAGTGTGGCTTATCACACCGCCTTTGGTATCAAACTCCCAATGTCTCCGTAAATTTGTATTAAAATTATTGATTATGTGTAAGTTTGCTAAAATAGCCTCTCAAGTCGGATTAGTATCTGTTTTGCTGAGCATTATCGTTATGATATCAGGTTGGTTGCTGGTCGACATCAATGTATGCGTTGTTTCAATGATACTGATGTGCCTGGCTGCATTAAGTTTTACGCTTTGCATGATTTGCAATTGCGTTCATAGTAAACCAGAGAATAAGCCAACCAGCTAAGGTCTCTTTTGTTCACCCTGCAGGTTATGCTAAAGGCAATTTCATTCATATGCTCAACAGCTATTTTGGTTGCCGATTCTTAATAACCTCATTTGGCAAGGGTTGTTTGGTTATCCCGTAAAAAGGAGAAAACAGGAGTTGGGTTAGCTCCTGTTTTTTTTAGGCATAAAAAAAGGAGCAACCAAAGCTGCTCCTTTTTTTGTATCAAGCTGTCATCTATTTATAAATCAACTGTTTCTGTGCGAATCGGTTGAGGTTCAGCTTTACGAATTGTTAGTTCATCAATCAAATTTGTTGCTCCGGCATATTTATCGATAATAAACAGCACATAACGTATGTCAACATTGATCGTACGCTGTAGGGCAGGTTCAAAGGCGATATCGCCACTCATAGCCTCCCAGTTGCCATCGAAAGCGATTCCGATGAGCTCGCCTTTTCCATTGATTACCGGACTTCCGGAATTTCCACCAGTGATATCATTGGTGCTCAGGAAACAAATAATTAACTCGCCGTCTTCGCTATAAGGCCCAAAATCACGCGTTTCGATCAGCGTTTTGAGGTAATCCGGAACAATAAACTCATCATTATTAGGATCTTCCTTTTCCAGAATTCCTGCTGAAGTAGTTACATAATTATATTGGATAGCATCAGCAGCCTGATAATCCTGCACACTACCATAAGTCATGCGCATGGTAGAGTTGGCATTTGGATAGAAAACCTTGTCGGATTGCATTTCGCGGAGACCGGCCATAAATAATCTCTCAGCACCCGACAAAGCAGCCTGTCCGGCCTGAAAACCACCCGAAACCTCCATCATTTTGCCCATAAAAGCGCTGGCAAGTTCGAGTGCCGGATCTTTTTCAAGGGTACGCAAATCAGGATCATTCAAAAATGCCATGACCTTAGTTTCACTAGCAAAAATGGAATTATTGAAAAGATCTGCTGCATAGCTTTCAAAACTGCCTTTGTATTTGTTGAACATCTGATATACCAGCGGAACCTGAAGGTTTGTAGGAACATTCTGATAATACTTCCATAGCATTTCGGTCAAAACTTTTTGATCAGCGGGAGCATAGTAATTTTTAAAATGTTCAGCGACGCCTTCTTTCAATGCTTCGGCTGCCTTTAGTGCTTCTGCATTGCGATCTTCTTTCATCTTGGCAGCCATATCCTTGTCTTTCGGCAATTCACTTTTCTCGATGGGTTTTAGCAGTTCGGCTAAACCGTTGAAATTATTGGCATAACCTACAATTTCAGCTCCACCCAAACCTGCAAAATTGGTATAGAGAAAAGGCTCAATGGATTCGCTCATTTGTGCATAAGCAGTTTCGAGTGTTGGCAGCACTTCGCCATATTTTTCCTGACGCTCAGGATCAGCAGCCACCCAATTTGTAAATTCTTCTTCCAGTTCAGCTTTCTGTCCGGCCACATCCAGGCGCTTTAATCCACGGGTTTGTCCAATCAGGTATTTCCAGGTATTGGCTGTTACAGCATATTTTGAAGCGTACTGAATTTTCACTTGCTGGTCTGCATCCATAAATTCCTTCCAGGTTTCGAGTTTTTTTCCAAACATCTCAATAATGGAGGGATACTGATCATCGAGCAGGAAGTTGATTCCATAAGAAGTCAAGTAGCGATCAGTGCTACCCGGATAACCCCAAATCATGGCAAAATCATCTTTTTGAATGCCATCGAGGCTAATTGGAAGATGATGTTTGGGTTTTAGCGGGATGTTTTCGGGTGCATAATCTGCCGGGCTGCCATCTGGTGCGCTGTACACTCTGAAAATCGCAAAATCGCCGGTATGGCGTGGCCACATCCAATTGTCGGTATCACCACCAAATTTTCCGATGGCTGAAGGAGGAGCGCCAACTAATCTTACGTCGGTATACACCTCATAAACAAACATATAGTACTCATTTCCTTCGAAGAAACTCTTTACAACCACATTATATTTTCCGTCTTCCGAGGCTGTTTTTTTCATGCGGCTACTTACCTCACGAATGGCAGCGCTGCGTTCCTGATCAGTCATTTCATCTGTTACATTGGCCATCAGGCTATCGGTAACATCCTCCATGCGGATCAAAAAAGAAGCTGTAAGTTCTTCGTTAGGAAGTTCTTCCTCCAGACTTTTAGCCCAAAAACCATTGGTAAGGTAATCGTGCTCCAAACTGCTGTGCTGTTGAATGATATCATAGCCGCAGTGGTGATTGGTAAACAACAAACCCTTGTCGGAAACGATTTCTCCGGTACAGAAAAAACCCGAAGGCGTTGGACTGGTTGACAAACCAACAATGGCATCCTTGAGGCTTGCATTGTTTACACTGTAAATTTCTTCGGCAGTAAGCTGCAATCCGGCTTTTTGCATATCCGTATAATTCAGTCGCTCAACAAACATGGGCAACCACATGCCTTCGTCGGCATACACTTTTCCTAAGTTGGCTAATAAAGCCATAGCAATCAGCCAAAACAATTTTTTCATAGATGTATAAGTTTTAATGATTTGATAAAATTATTCAAGAAATTAATTCAACAGAAAACAGGCCATGTTTGGTAATGGAAATGTTTTCAGTATATTAACAAAATAAATGTATCACTAATCAAGAATTTCTGTTCGCCAGGGAGCAGTGGGTTGTTCGAAAATGAACAGCTTACAAACCCAGCATTTCAGGCCCCATTTTGAAGTAAATATCCACCGGAATATTGGCTTTAGTGAGGCGATTCAAATCCTGCTGTAGTTCCGATTTTACAACACCTTCATTGGCAATCCATGTTTTAACAGCCTCATAATCACCATCACCCTGAGCCTTTAGTATCATGCCGGTTAGTTTTTCGGCAGCTGCCATCATTTTCTCCAAATCGATGGTATAATATCCCTCTTCAGTACGCATAAAAGCACCTTCTTCGCGGAAAAAGTTGAATGTAAGCATATTGGCTTTACCATGTGCACTTGCTGCGCCAAAACGCACCGAGCGAAAGAATCCAGCCATAAAAGTTACATAGTTATCCATGAGTTCGGTATCGGTATATTCGCCCATTTGATGGAGCTTGGTAACAAGAAAAAGTCCCAATATATCAGCTTTGGCTTCTTCAATTGATGAAAACTGTTCCTTTAAAGCCTTGCGAACAGTTGATTTTCCGTCGATAGTATTTTTGATACCCATTCCATGAGCTACTTCATGGAACATTGTATTGCTAAAGAAGGCATCAAATTTGATATGCTGGCGCAATTCGGGAGCAATCAGCACATTGGAAATGGGCATAAGAATTTGATCAAACTTAGCACGCATGCTGTTTTTTAGCTGAAGTTTGCGGGTACCTTTTTCCAATTGAACGCGCTCGTCATTTGGAAGATTGATCGCGATGGTTTTTCCGGCCATATTGCAATCACCGGCGTAATAAACCACATCGTAGGCATTGAGATCGGCATCAGAGCCGGGCACTTCGTTTTTATATTTTTGAGCTACAGGTAATTGCGTTTGCAGTTCGGGTAAAAATGCAGCATAATGCGAAAGCCTGTCGCTCCACAATTTATCTTTGATAAGGATAAACGCTTCGTGGGCGGCTTTGTAGCCAAAGAGTGCATCGGTATAGTTTTCAATAGGTCCGATAACCAGATCCACATTATTGTCGTTGACGTCCATCCAGGCCATATCGCTTTCAAGATACTCGTCGGTGCGCAAAGCAGTAGCCCGAAGTTTCAAATACTCTGCAAAAGCCTTATCTCCAGACAGTTCGGAGGCTTTATCAAGTAAATCAGCAGCTTCATTTATTTCTTTGGCATAAGCTTCGTGATACCAAACTGTTTTTAAAGCGCCGTTTTCATCTCTGCGAATGAGGGTATAAAGGCTGGTTTTGTTGGGATCGTCAAATGCTTCAAACTCTTCAACAGTCATATCCAAAGGATAAAACTGAGCTCCGGCAGGTTTTTCAGCATAACCTTCCAAAAAAGGTTTTTGGTTGTCCAGCTCATCCCATGGGCCATAATTAATGGTAGCAAATTCTCTCGCCTTGGCGTTTTCAATTCCTGAAAGGAAAGGTACTTTTTCGCCAAAATTCTGCATCCAAAAAATATCGTCCATAATTTGTGCCGCCTTGAAAAGCAGTTGGAGCATTTCTTTTTCATTGTCGCTCAAATGACTGATGTCGGCCGTAAGTGGCACCTCAACATATTTGTTTAATAATGTTTCCATAGGATCTTCCTGTGTTTGGGTTTGCTTTGGTTTTTGCTCACAAGCAGCAAGCAAAACCAGCATTGCCAGGATAAAACTTAATTTCTTCATAACCATTGTTTTAATACATTAACAATCAATTGTGCGAAATTACAAGATTTTCAGGGAATTGTACAGTTATATTAAAATTTATGTGAAAATATTAACACCTTTATTCAACAATAAATACTTCAAATTTCACTATATCAATGAATAATACACTAATCACATTCACCATGATTTAAGGCAGTTTAGCTATCTTTGCCGAAATTTTTAAATGCATGTCGATAAACCTTAGTGAGCAGGAACAAGTACGGCGGCAATCGCTGGCCGAGATGATTAAAATGGGTATAAATCCCTATCCGCAAGAAGCCTACGAAATAAACACTTCAGCAGCAGAAATTCTGGCAAAATTTCCAGAAAATCCTGAAATGTTCAAACAGGTAAGCATTGCAGGCCGCATCATGAGCCGCCGGATAATGGGAGCCGCTTCGTTTACAGAATTACAGGACAGTACCGGCAGGATACAATTGTATTTCAAGCGGGATGATATTTGCCCCGATGAAGATAAAAGTCTTTACAATATTGTCTTCAAGAGACTGTTGGATATAGGCGATATTATTGGCGTTGAAGGATTTGTGTTTACTACGCAGATGGGTGAAATCACAGTTCATGTAACCTCACTAAAGGTGCTCAGCAAATCGTTACGGCCACTTCCGATCGTAAAAGAAAAAGATGGAAAAATTTATGATGCCTTCACCGATCCGGAGCAGCGCTACCGGATGCGTTATGTGGATTTAATTGTTAATGAAGAAGTTAAAGCCACCTTTGTAAAGCGTACTAAGGTAATCAACAGTATGCGCAATTTTTTTAACGAATATGGCTATCTGGAGGTTGAAACACCGATTTTACAGCCCATTCCAGGCGGAGCTGCGGCACGGCCATTTGTAACGCACCACAACGCTTTGGATATCCCGTTATACCTTCGTGTTGCCAATGAGCTTTACCTGAAACGTTTGATTGTTGGAGGTTTTGATGGTGTTTATGAATTCGCAAAAGACTTCCGCAACGAGGGAATGGATCGCATGCATAATCCGGAGTTCACCGTTTTGGAAATTTATGTTGCCTATAAGGATTACCGCTGGATGATGGACTTCACAGAAGCTATGATCGAACGAGTAGTAATGGAAACAACAGGTGGAAAAACCGTCAAAGTAGGCGACAAAACCATCCACTTTGAAAGGCCTTTTGCCCGCGTGCCAATTCTGGAAGCCATCAAAACGCACACAGGCTATGATGTGTCGGGTATGGACGAAGCCGGCCTGCGCACGGTTTGCCGCCAACTGGATATCGAGGTGGACGATAGCATGGGCAAGGGCAAATTGATCGACGAGCTTTTTGGCGAGCGCTGCGAACCTCATTATTTACAACCAACCTTTATCACAGATTATCCCGTTGAGATGTCGCCACTTTGCAAGCGCCATCGCGATAATCCGGATTTAACAGAGCGTTTTGAGCTGATGATCAACGGCAAAGAAATAGCAAATGCCTATACCGAGCTTAATGATCCCATAGATCAGCGTAAACGTTTTGAGGAACAACTAAAGCTTTCTGAGCGCGGCGATGACGAAGCCATGTTTATTGATCAGGATTTCTTACGGGCGCTTGAATATGGTATGCCGCCAACTTCAGGAATGGGTATCGGTATCGACAGGCTGGTCATGTTGCTTACGGGACAAACCAGCATTCAGGAAGTGCTTTTCTTCCCGCAAATGCGACCCGAAAAAATAAAAAAAGCACTGGACACAAACGAGTTGAAACGTTATAGTATCCCCGAAGAATGGGGAAAACTTATATTGGCAAATGGCATAACCAGTATTGAGGCTCTTAAAGAAGAGAAGCCCTCTGGCCTGCTACAAAAGCTCAACGGATTACGCAAAAAAAACAAACTCGACATACCGGCGCTTCAGCTTGAAGAGTTGGAAAAATGGCTGGCTACAATCCCTCATTAATTGATTTACAGAAAGGCTACATTGTAAAGGGTTATAAACAGTAAAATGTTTATAACCCTTTGTTTTGTTAATACTAGCCACAATAAAACTGCCCTATTTTAGCAGTTTAGTACTCATCTTGTTATATTAAGCGTAATCTGCTAAAAAATGACCAGAAACCAACGATTATTATCTGTCTGTAGTGTATTTTTATTTGTAATTGCTATTTTTTCTATTGATTCAACTGCACAAACAACCTATTCGCGTAAGCCTCCAAAGAAGAATGAAGCAAAATCAAATTCGAGTGAATTTGTTTCCATCAACAATAGTTTCAAGCCTGCCTGGAGTATTATACTTGGTGGAGGACCTTCATTGTTTTTTGGTGATACAAGACAATATCGGTACTATCCGGTAACGAATTATGAGAGCGAATGGAAATTTGGTGGTTCACTCATGCTGGAACGCAGTATCAGCCCTGTTTTCAGTTTACGTGGTCAGGCACTTTATTCGGGTTTGGCCGGCACACGCCGATCTATGAATAAGTATTTTAACGCCAATCTTATAGAGTTTAACTTTAATACAGCCATAAACCTCAACAACCTCATAAGCAGCTATCGGCCAGCGCGCAAGTGGGGTGTTTATATCTTAATTGGAGTAGGATTGGTAAATTTCAACACAACGGTTTACGAATTAGGCAGCAACAAAATCATTTCAAAACAAGGTTATGGTTACGGTTCAGGCATTGGAGGCCGTACACTTGAAGGTTTGTTGATGGGGGGTTTAGGTTTCAGTTACAAGATAGATAAAAATTGGGCTGTACATTTTGAAACAGCTCATCGGGCATTGAACACCGATAAACTCGATAATCATGTTGGGGGGTTTAAATATGATATTTATAATCAAACCTCCATTGGTTTATCTTATACTTTTTCAAGTTCTGGCAAACGGATAAAAATGGTTCCGGAGGATCAGCCGGAATTATTAATCGTTGATCCGGATGACAGAGCTCCTGTGCAGCCAGATCAGCAGGCCAGGAAAGAAATGGATAGTTTTAACAGAGTGATAGACGTACTTGAACTAAACGAACAAGCCCTTGCCGAACAACCCGAAACAATTTCGGAAATTGAAGAAAAACCGAAAGAGGAAGAACCTGTTCCGACACAGACAATCTACGGAATAGAATATCGTGTTCAAATCAGAGCACGTTATGGTTCAAAAATATCAATAGATTACCTGGCCAAAACTTATAATCTTTCAGCTTATGAGATTAAAGAAAACTCCTTTAATGGGTATTATATTTATACCATAGGCTCCTATACTACTTACGATGAAGCTGCCAACAAACGTAATATCATCCGATCGCAAAATGGCATTTATGATGCATTTGTTGTTGCTTTCAAAGATGGGAACAGGCTTCAGAAACTACCTTGATCAAGGAAGGTCTTACTATTCGACGAGCTCTGTTTGCTCACCATCAGATTCCTTTTGAGGTAATTCGAAAGTGTACAAAATAGCCTCCAGCTGTCTTAAAAAATCCCTCTTATCCTTACCCGGCGCATAAACATAACCTTCAACAGTAATCAATCGGCCAAGTGTTTCATCCACAACTGTATAGGCTAAAAATGGGCCGGCCATAAAATCTCCAACTACATTCCAAAGTCCACGGGTTTCAACTGTATAGGAAGTGTTAAAGCCTGAGATGGCTTTGCTTTGAGGAAGGACATACTCTTTCTCGGTCGACATAAATGAACCCTCCACAGGACCAGGAATATGATGAAAGAGCAAGGAATCACGTACATAAATGAGCCTCGAATTGTTTAAATCTACAGTATCTCTGTATGGTCTTGTATAAAGAATCAGACCCTGCCCATAATCTATCAGCTCTTTTCTGATCCACATAAAATTACCTTCATTTTTAGCAACATAAAAGCCTTCAGGTATCAGCAGCTTAAATCCAAAAGTTTTCTCAACCTCTTCGATTACCTTGTAATCAGCCGTTGGGCGATAGATATTTATCAGGCGTTCGCGCTCCGATTGGTTAAACAAGCTCAAAAAGCTCACTTTTTGTTCATCAAAAGCCGTTACCCATGAATCTGCATCAGGTGCTGTGATTTTAAACACTCGCTGTGGCTGTGCCCAAAGATTGCTGCGCATTTCTACGACAGGTTCTTTAAGTTTTTTGTTGTACTCAACTATCAAAATATTCCGGTGTTTTTTAAACATATCCGATAAATTGGAAATGGTAATATTGGCGATGCGATAGAGCGGTTCACTTTGTGGAAGCCCAAACTGATCCTGCCCAAAAAAGGAACGAATCGCTTCTCCTTCTTTCCCATCCCATTGTTGCTTTGTTTGTGTCACTACAAGAATTTCAGAAGTGGCTCCAACCGAGCGGACGGTGCGTACTTCTGGCTGTGCACATGCCTGAACAAGAATCAGAATGACTAAAACTGCGGCCCATTTAAAAAGCTGTTTCATAGCTTATCGAATTTTGTGATTACAGTTGCTCCCGAATGATGCCTGCTATCAAATCCGGAGACAATTCCAAAAAACAGTAACTTTATTATTTATACAACGTTCTATTCCGCTACTATGGTATAAAATCACAAAAATAATAAGGAAAGACTGAATCTGCCAGAACTATCCAATTTGCGTTATCTTTAGCTTTTGTCCGGGTTTTATTCTTGCCGTATTCCCAAGTTTGTTCAACCGTCTGATCTGATCCACAGTAACACCATCGTATTCACGGGCAATATCCCACAGGGTGTCGCCACTGCGAACAGTGTGTATCAAAAACTTACCATCAGTCTCCGTATTGTGAGCTGCAGTTTCGGCTTGTGGATAAACCCGTAATTTTTGGCCGGGATGAATTGTAGAACCATGCAGGTTATTCCATTCACGTAAATCTGTGACGCTGCACTGGTATTTTTTGGCTATCAAACCCAGGTTTTCGCCTGAACGAACCACATGAGTACTGGAAGTAGCAGAACGCATAACAGGTGTTTTACCAGCTTGTGCCATAGGTGCACCGGAGCTGTAAACTACTAGTTTTTGTCCTGGACGTATCATAGTGCTGCGCAGATTGTTCCAGGCCATAAGCTGATTAACACTCACCCTATACTTCTGCGCAATAAGTCCGAGGTTTTCGCCACTTTTTACTATATGCAAGCTTCGATCGCTTACTTTTTTAATCTCTTCGAGCAGCTTTTCGCGTTCAATTCCCTTTTGTGTTTTGTAAGCATAAAGTGCTGTTTCATTATTCAAATAGGACCCAATATATTCCAGAGGCAAGCGTATCAGGTAGGGATTCTCCTCTGATGCAGGAATAATTCCTTTTTTAAATTGTGGATTAAAAAACTCCAGATCCTGCATATCAACACCCAGTAATTCGTTGATCTGATCGAATGAAAGCACTTCACGAACAGTTACTGTATCAGTTCCGTGCATTATCATGCCCGGATAAGTAGGATAAATAAAATGTTCAGAAGCATAATTCATCACATAATTTACAGCAATAAAAGCAGGCACATATCCACGCGTTTCTCTTGGCAGGAAAGGCCAAATAGCCCAATAATTTTTCAAACCGCCAGCCCTGCGAATGGCTCTGTTTACATTTCCTGCTCCAGAATTGTAAGCAGCAAGCACCAAGAGCCAGTCGTCGTATATAGCATAAAGATCAAGCATGTGCTGGCAGGCTGCTTCTGTTGCTTTGTATGGATCATAACGATCATCAACCAGCGAGGTCACTTTTAAATCGTACACTTTCCCGGTGCCATACATAAATTGCCATAAGCCTTTGGCTCCCATTCGTGAACCGGCTGTGGGATTTAAAGCCGATTCAACTACAGCCAGGTGCTTCATTTCTAATGGTATATCATAGCGATCGAGCAGTTCCTCAAACATAGGATAATACACATACGACAATCCCAAAACACGACTTGTAAGGTCTCTTTTCTTCTCGGTATAAAGCTCGATAAAGGAACTTACATGTTTGTTATAAGTAAGATCAATGGGTGTTTCGCGGTTGAGCAGGGCAATACGTTGTTCATAGATACTATCTGCAAATCTTGGGGTCTCAAGCGATTTTTGCTCATACATATCGAAAGCAGCAGAATCAGTAAATATCATGCTATCACCAAAATAGTGAATACGGTATAAGCTGTCGAGCATTTTTACGATAGGAGAATCATCAACGATACCTTGCCCGTTGTTTTGTGCCGTTGCATCTGCTTCCGAAAGCATCATTACACTGTCGGCAACCATCAGGCTGTCGGGGAGTGCTGCGCTCGAATCATGCAACACCTGTTCAATTTCTGATTGGGCTTTTGCATGAAATTGAAAAGCAAGTAATATAATAATCATCAGGCTATTTTTGAGCATAAAATCCTGGTTTTTGAGTACATAAATAAGTGCAAAACTAAGATGCCCGTTGACAAACCATGATAAAAAAATGAAAAAATAATAAACAACCTGATGTTGAGTAAATCATACAGGTAATACAAAATGGCAACTGGCACCAATTTGGTTTCTCTTCAAGATCACCTATTTGGTATCTTCCTCTTTGGCGGGTTTTTTTTCATCTTCACCATTGATGCCATCCTTAAATTCCTTCACTCCGCGCCCCATTCCGCGCATCAGTTCAGGGATTTTTTTGCCGCCAAAAAGCAACAAAACAACTAATACAATGATCAAAATCTGCCATCCGCCTATCATTCCTAATAATATGGATAAATTCATAGGTTGAATTTTTTAAAATACTGTCCACAAAAGTACATGAAATAATTTAAACGAAATATTAAACAAATTTTTACAAACCCATCAAAATTATCAGAGGCTGTGTTTTCTCAATCAACTTGTCTAACGCACAAATAGGGTCATTATTTCATTTGAATTGGCTCATAAATGATCAATCTTTTTACCTTTGACTGGCATTTTAATTTTTAATCAAACGATGAAACATTTATTTCGAGTTATTTTTTTGTGTATTTTAATTATTCCTTTTGCCATGAAAGCACAGGAAAAAAAACCAGCCGACTGGCGTCAGTTGCATTACCTCTCCGAAGAGGAAATGTCGCTGCCGGTAACGAATCACCTTACTTTTACCGAAACTGACCCACCCGAATGTGATGTGCGCATGGTTGCTGAATATGAACCCATGCAATCCGTTTTGATTCGTTATCCGTTTGGCATTCCTTACAGTGTAATTGTCGAAATGGCCGAAGACATCAATGTAGTAACCCTAGTAAACAGCTCATCCCAAGCCAATCAGGTTTTAAATCTCTACGAACAAAACAATGTAAATACCGATAACTGCAGTTTCATCATAACCCCAACCGACTCTTATTGGACACGTGATTACGGTCCGTGGTTTGTTTTTGACGGCAATAAAGAGCCCGGCATTGTTGATTTTCCTTACGACAGGCCCCGCCCCAACGACAACAACGTTCCTGCTGCCGTAGCAGCTGATTTAGGTATTAATCTCTTCGGAATGAATTTGATGCACACCGGCGGCAATATGATGGTTGACGGCACTGCATTGGCGGCTTCTACTGATTTGGTTTACGACGAAAACAACCTCACACCACAACAGGTTGCGCAAAAAGTAGAAGATTATCTGGGCATTGTTCGTTATGATGTTACCATCGATCCACTAGGCGATTATATCAAACATATTGATTGCTGGGGAAAATACCTTGCCCCTGATAAAATTCTGATTGGACAGGTGCCTCAATCCGACCCGCGTTACAGCGATTACGAATCTGTTGCAAATTATTTTTCCACCACACCTTGTGTTTACGGATATCCTTACAAAGTTTATCGTGTTTATACACCTGGCGGAAGTCTGACTACACCTTACACTAATTCATTAATTTTAAATAATAAGGTGCTTGTTCCATTGAGTGGCAGCCAGTGGGACGATGAAGCCATCGCCGTGTATGAAGAAGCTATGCCGGGATACGAAATCGTTCCGGTTGTTTGGAGCAGTTGGTACAATACCGATGCTATTCACTGCCGAGCCAGAGGCATTGCCGATCTGGAAATGTTGTATGTAGATCACCGGCCTTTGTTTGGTGAAGTGGAATATGCCGAAAATTATACCCTGAGCAGTGAAATCATTGACTACTCAGGAGAAACACTGGTAAGTGATTCACTTTTGGTTTTTTACAGCATCAACAGTGGAGAATACAACACAGCAAACTTTACGGCCGATGGTACCGAAGAGGATTTGTTTCATGCTACTATCAGTGGGTTTGAAGTTGGAGATACCATTCGTTACTATGTTTTTGCCAAAGATGAAACCGGCCGTCGCCTGAAACAACCGATCATGGGCGAACTCGATCCACACGAGTTTACTGTGGGTGAACAAAGCTTTACCGATCTGACTTTTATGCCTGATACGCTTGTTTATAACTACGAATATGAGCAAGTTATGACAATCACCAACCCAACTTCCAATGCTGTGATACTTAGCAGTCTGGAGCATGAAGGGATGTTTGAATTTTATGATATACCTGAACTTCCCTTTGAAATTCCTGCGGGAACCTCCCTTGAAATAAGGGTTATCCTACTCGCCGGTGTGATGCTGGATCCTATTGTATATTATGAAACGCAAATTGATATTGTTACCAATTTGAATACTTACTTGATGCCCGTAAAAATAAATATTGACCTGATAAGCGGACTTGATCAAATAAAACCATTCCATTTCAGGGTGTATCCGAACCCATTCAGTAATAAGTTATTTGTTCAAGCGGAAAATACGGTGGTTGATAATGCTGATTTAACGATTCGTGATCTTACAGGCCGGTTGATAGTTGAACAACAAATTAAAAACTCAAACGGAAATAGTTTTGAAATAGATCTGCCTGAAAATCTGGATAAAGGCTTGTATTTCATAACGATCAGCAATGCCAATCAGCAACAGATTGTCAAAGTTATCAAGCAATAAAACAGCATTGAAATGATGCTAACAGTCCTGCTCAGCAATGGGCAGGGCTTTTTTATACCAGAACCTGACTGAGGTAAATAGCTGCAGCAAAAGCAATTATAGCAATCCAAACTATCACATTGGTTGGAAGGTCATCTTTTTTGGGATCGTAATCAAAAGGAGATTTTTCTGACATCTGGCTATAATTATAAAGGTCAAAAATAAACAATCTATTCTGAATACACTTCTATCATTTGAATAATGGCATGCTCGCAGGCCGGACAAAATTCTTCTCCCCTGAAAGTGTTCATCAGGCAGTCGATCATCGGCCGAAACATACCTTTAGCCACATAACCACCACCTTCGTAAACACCTAAAACCGATCTCATACTATCAACAGCTGGCGTGGGTACTGGCGTGAGCGTATCTATTAATGATTTCCATTTGCTGTCGAAGTCAACTAAAGTAGTGAGGTTCGGTTCCCAGGGTTCTGTTTCCAGATTGTAAAAATCAGAATAAGCTGTTGAGCTGTCGAAATATTCATCGCCAAGCCCGGCAAAAGAATGTCCAAATTCGTGTACGATTACTTTGGATGACAGCTGGTTACCTGATGAGCTTAGTCCATAATAGTTATAAATGCCCCCACCACCATATTTGGTTGTGTTGGCCAGGATATAAATCTGATCATAAGGTACTTGTCCGGCCAGATTGCGAATGCTACGGTTGTCGTAGCTCATGCAATAGCGTTCGCTGTCGAAGGTGTAAAAACTCGATCCAAGTGCTGTTTGAGGCCAAAAATCCTCAGCAGGCACTGGTATTCCGGATTCATCGGACGGTGCCAAAACCGCACGAATTCTGAATTTGTCTTTGAAAGATCTAAAGGGTTCAAACTGAAAAATACTCTCCGCAAAAAACTGAGCATCCGCCATAAATTCGCCTAATTCCTCCATGGTATAGCCATCCGGCAGCAATACTATATCTACAACTTCAGCCGCATCGCCATCGCCCCAAACATTCATCACCGGCCATTTCATCTTGGGAGCAGGTTTGATAAAATAGTTTTCCGGATCAAGCTTTATTCGAAATACCTCCTTCCAATCCCCTTCAAAAGTGCGCGTAAACAGCCAAATCTGAACCGGCATTTTTGGATAAGGCAATACTACCGTTTCCGAAAAACTTCTTACGGTTTCTTTTGCCTCTGCCGTGGTTTGCCATTCGCTGAACAAGCTGCCATATCCTCTCGAATATAAGATGGTGTCTGTTGTGGCATCACGCATTTCTACCCTATGTTTGCCATAACCCAAGGGATCAACCAGCTCATTTCTGGAACCTGCCCAATCGGCTTGCTCATACCAGTTTTCCAATGCAATCCATTCTGTTTCAAAGTTGCCCGACCGAATATAGTCCATGCGAAAACTTTTTTTATAAAATACGCTGTCGAACTGTGCTGTTGCAGATAACATAAGTCCTAAGAAACTAAGAATGAATAAAATCCTTTTCATTTTGATTAATTTTGGAAAGTAAAATTAAAGAAAAAATTGTAACCTCTTCAAACTTGCTGCGTCCAATTAACTGAAATATGGAGCACGAAGATCAAATCATCATCCGTAAAGTTTTGGCCGGCGAAACAGCTGCATATGGTGTTTTGGTCGAAAAATACCAGGATATGGTGATGAATATTGCCTTTCAGATTTTGCGTCAGCGCGAAGATGCCGAAGACTTGGCTCAGAACAGTTTTGTGAAAGCCTTCGAAAAACTCAACACTTTTAAAGGTGAATCAAAATTTTCGACCTGGCTCTATCGCATCGTTTGGCATATGGCCATTTCGCAACATCGAAAGCTACACAACAGCCTCAACAGCAATACAATATTGCTGATTGACAATAATTTACCCGTCTCTGATGAAGCGACTGTGGAAGCCCTCGACAGGGAAGAAGCTATTGCAAAACTTGATGCAGCAATCCAAAAACTGGAAATAGAGGAACGTTCGATCTTAAACATGTTTTACAAACAACAACTTAAAGTACAGGATATTGCAGAAATTACCGGGCTTAGTCACTCAAATGTAAAAGTAAAACTGTTCAGAAGTCGAAAAAAACTAGCCCGACATTTTGAAACAACCACGCAAGCTATTCACCTCGAAATCTATACCAAATGAAATACAATAAATTCAATATTGATGATCTGTTAAAGGAACTTCCTGACGAAAAAGTAAGCAGTGACTTTAAAGATAAGGTGATGAATCGGATTGTAGGTATGCCACAATCTGCATCGGTAAAAAATCAATTGCTACCTGAGCGTTATTTATTGTTTTTTAGTCTTTTTGTTGGATTACTAACTCTCATCTTTCTGGTCGATTTAGAATTTGTGAGTCAATATCTGCTTCAATTTGCTCAATTTTTTGGAAACTGGATACAAACCGAACAAAAAACACTTCCCGCACTTATAGAACTGATCGGTAATCTGCCGGCTCTGAGCCTGACGATTATTCCCGCATTACTGTTGCTATTTGTCTTTGAACACTTGATGCACAAGCGGTTTTTCACTAAAAATGCCAACCTGATTTAATTAGGGATTTTCATTCAATCGTTTAAAAATTCTACTTTCGCTAAAAAAATGATTCCTTTAGCCATCGTTTCTCTGCTGGAAGAATTACTAAAAAAGCACACCGGCAACGAAGCCCTGATAGATCAAACACAGGCTGTTGGTGGTGGCTCAATCAACGCCGCTTACCGAATCCGTTATGCCGGCCAGGACTTCTTTCTGAAATACAATCAGGCCAAACGTTATCCCAAAATGTTTGAGTTGGAAGCCAAAGGACTGAGAATTTTATCAAAAACCAAGAAAATACGCCTTCCTGAAGTAATTGGACTAGGCGAAGCCGGCCAAAATGCCTTTTTGTTGTTGGAACACATTGAGACAGACTATCCCGACCATAATTTCTGGGAAATTTTTGGCAAAGAACTTGCTGATTTACATCGGGAAACAAACCAAACTTTTGGGCTAGACCATAATAATTACATTGGTTCGTTGCCGCAAAACAATTCACCAGCACCAAGCTGGAGCGAATTCTTTATCGCTCAACGGTTGAAACCACAGCTAAAAATGGCAGCAGAGAAAGGCATGGTGAACACCACAATTTTAAACTACTTTGAAAAATTATATGCTAAACTTCCTGGGCTTTTTCCTGAAGAAGCACCGGCATTGCTTCATGGCGATTTGTGGAGCGGTAATTTTTTATGTGATTCAAACAAAACGCCTGTTTTGATTGATCCGGCAGTTTATTACGGCCATCGCGAAATGGATTTGGCAATGAGTAAGCTATTTGGCGGTTTCAGCCCACGGTTTTACGAAGCATATCATGCAGCTTTTCCACTCGAAAAAGGCTGGCAGGAGCGCGTCGACCTTTGCAATCTTTATCCACTGTTGGTGCATGTTAATTTATTTGGAGGCGGCTATGTGGGTCAGCTGCAATCCTGCCTGAACAGATTTGTATAAGCACAATGCCAAATGATTCGTTATTCTTGAAAAAAACGTAATTTTGCGCCCCTGAACAATCTCGTTTTCAAGCCAGAATTAATCTTCTAATCCATATGGAAACTCCTGAAAAAGACAAAAAATCGCTCAACTTCATCGAAACCATTATCGAGGAGGATATCCAAACCCGAAAAAACGAAGCCCGTGTGCATACCCGTTTCCCTCCGGAACCTAATGGTTACCTGCACATTGGCCATGCCAAATCCATATGTCTCAACTTCGGCCTGGCCGAAAAATACCAGGGCAAATGCAACCTGCGCTTCGATGATACCAACCCAACCAAAGAAGAAATGGAGTATGTGGATTCGATTAAAGAAGATGTGCAATGGCTTGGTTTTAAATGGAATGAAGAACCTTTTTTTGCTTCTGATTATTTTGATCAACTTTACGATTGGGCTATTCTGCTCATCAAAAAAGGCAAAGCTTATGTGGACGATCAGCCTCAGGAATTGATCAGTCAGCAACGCGGAACACCTACCCGTCCGGGAATTGAGAGTCCATTCAGAAACCGTTCCATTGAAGAAAACCTCAAGCTTTTTGAGGCTATGAAAAAAGGTGAGTTTCCAAATGGGTCCAAAGTGTTGAGAGCCAAAATCGATATGGCTTCGCCTAATATGCATATGCGCGATCCGGTGATGTATCGCATCCTTCATGCCGATCACCATCGCACCGGTAACAAATGGAGCATTTACCCAATGTATGATTATGCTCACGGACAATCAGACTATCTGGAAGGCATCACCCATTCGCTTTGCACCCTCGAATTTGAGGTACACCGACCATTATACGACTGGTTTCTCAATCAGATTATCGAAGAAGGAACTTACAGACCTCGACAGATCGAGTTTGCACGCCTCAATCTGAGTTATACGGTGATGAGCAAGCGCAAACTGCTCGATCTGGTGAAAAATGGTATTGTAAACGGCTGGGATGATCCACGCATGCCCACTATTGCCGGTTTGCGCCGAAGAGGCTACACCCCAGCCTCTATCAGAGCTTTTGCTGATCGCATTGGGGTAGCCAAAAGAGATAATACAATTGATGTGGGACTTTTGGAATTTAGCGTACGCGAAGACCTGAACAAAATTGCACCACGCGTTATGGCAGTGATTGATCCGGTAAAACTTGTTATCACTAATTACCCTAAAAATCAAACCGAAACTGTTGAACTGATCAACAACCCGGAAAATCCCGAAGCCGGAAGCCGTAAAATTCCATTTGGACGTGAGTTGTATATCGAAAGGGACGACTTTATGGTAGATCCACCAAAGAAATTTTTTCGCTTGGCACCCGACAAAGAAGTGCGCCTCAAAGGAGCCTATGTGATTCACTGTGATAGCTTCGAAACCGATGAAAGCGGAATGGTAAAAACCGTTTATTGTACTTACGATCCCGAAACCAAAAGTGGTACAGGCACCAAACAACCCAAAGTGAAAGGGACGCTTCACTGGGTGGAAGCCAAAACAGCTGTGAATGCCGAAATAAGGCTTTATGACAGACTGTTTAATGATGAAGACCCTGCTGGACATAGAGATCAGGACTTTTTGGAATTTTTAAATCCGGATTCGTTGCAGATTAAAACAGCCTGTAAACTGGAACCCATGCTTGCAGATGTAACAGCAGGAGAAAAATTCCAGTTTCAGCGAATCGGATATTTTTGTGTGGACAAAGACAGCATGCCAGGCCATTTGATTTTCAACCGTACTGTATCCCTGAGAGACACCTGGGCAAAAATGAATAATTAACGCCCGGGGAATCGGAAATTTTTAAAAACACAAAAAGATTAGCTAAGAAATTGCTAATTTTGCAGCCGCAATGCCCGATGGTGTAACTGGCAACACGTCTGACTCTGGATCAGAAGAGTCTAGGTTCGAGCCCTAGTCGGGCAACTTGAAAATGAGAGCGTTACAATTTTATTGTAACGCTTTTTTGTTTACTACGAACAAAAATACGACCAAATCTTTAACAAAACAATAGAAACAGGTTTGGAAAAATGGTTTTAGTTCCTACTAAATCCTACTCAAAAAGTGAATCAAAAGAAGCCATAATAACTCCTTAATAAAACCCTCTTGAATTTTACAAATCACTTTTTCGAATGAGAATTATTAAACAGTTAGAATAAAGGTCTATAACAAATATAGATGAACCATTTTGCTAATAATATTTTGTATGCGTAAAACACGTGTGAATCACCTTACAAGCGCAATTCTACACATGCATTAAGAGAATATCAGGCAGAAAAAAACCGATTATCTCATATAATATAAACCCCTTCATTTTCAATTTCTTCCAGCGGATAGACCCAGTTAAAGGTCTGTTGATGATAACTAAGCCTTTTTAGCAGGCTTAAAAAACTATGCTTTCCCTGGTCAAGGAAATCCTCACTCATCCTGAAAATTCGCACCCGATTATAGGCTGTTGTTTCTATCGCAATAAGGTAAATTCCTTCTTCTTCATAAGTATTAGGTATAACCTTTCTTACAGCTTCGCGATAAAATGCCATTTGTC
>JACCQN010000039.1 GCA_015709215.1 Bacteroidales bacterium | reverse complement strand
CAGCCAACTGAGCAGGATCGAACTTGATAGCCCAGGTAAAGGTAGCGGGTCCGCCGATACCGTCAACATTGATTCCATTATCATAATAGAGCCATTCTGCTATTGGCGGAGTGCTTGAGCCCCAGCTGATGAGGGATCCAAATTCGGGGTTACCGTTATTGTAGTTCCATACATATTCACCAGCAAGGTTTTCTGGTGCTTCGCATGGGATTGCCAGATCCAGACAGTAGGCGTCTTCACAAGTCATTGCTCCGCTTTCATAAACGTAGCGCAGGCAATAGGTGTATTCGCCTCCGTTAACGTTTTCGTCCAGGTAGAAGGTGTCTTGTACCAGTTCAGCGATAAGCAAGCCATTGCGATAGATATTGGCTCCAATAAATGGATCGACTTCGCGGCTGTTTACGGCGTTCTGCGTAATTACAGGAACTTCAACAACAGGATTAACGGCTGCTTTGGCCTGTGCTGTAGGGGCTTCAACTGTGTTAAAGTTAATCGGTGTGGCTCTTACAGGGCCATAGGCGGTGTAGATGTACATCTCCATCAGGAAGTTACCAATAGTTGATGCGCCTATCGCACTTGGGTTTGAAAGGCTGCCATAGATAGATCCCTGTGGATTGGTGGCATTGTCTGATGACAGGTCGGGGTAAGCATCGGTTGGGCTGTTGCTCAGTGGCTCCATGAGGATGGCTACTGTGCTTACGCCGCCGGTGGCTATATCTCCAAGGTCAACGCCCATTTCCCAGATGTCGTTTCCGGTAGTAGTGATTGGACCTACTGTCTCAATCAGGGTTTTTGTATCCCAATCAAAGATATGGATGTTGTATTGCCAGGTGCCGGTTACTCCCCATGAGGCATGGTGGAAGTCAAGGCTGTTTACCAAAGCATCCGGATAGGCGCTCAAGTCATAAGCTACGCCATAACCATAACCATATTGCTGGAAATAGGCGTTTGCTGGTGCGCCGGGGTTCTGGGTGATTTTAATCAGTTCTAATGGCTCTACGTCTGACCAGGTCAAAAGTACGTCATTTTCATTGATTACTTCACCGTTGTAAACCTGTGGGCCAGCATAGTCTTCGCAAGGAACATACGTCCATACGTACTGCATTCTTTCGGAGATTCCATTAGAATAAACAGCTGCTACCTCTGCCAGATAGTCCTGACCAGGAATAAGATTGGCTATATCATACTGCCAGAAAGTGTTTTCTGTATCAACGATAAAGTTATTATCCAACCAAACTTTGTAGTACTGCAATTCGCGATCAGCATAGCGATCCATATTGTCAGTAACAACAACATTGTCAACAGCAACGTACCAGTTCCAACCGTTTGAAACATAGTGGAAACGTACTTGAAGCATTTCGTTGGCATATTCAGTAATGTCGATTATTTCGTTTACAGTTGGTCCCCATGGGTATGGTCCTGAGTCAGCTTCACTGCGAAATACTTCAACCCATTCGTCATCAACCATTACATCAACTGCGAAATACTCATTTCCGATATACTGATATACATAATCAAACATCAGGTAGAGTTCGTCAGCATTTTCTGCATTGATTACAGGAGAGATCAACTGCTCATCCATTGTTGATGAAGAACCAGCAGCATCAGAGTTGGCAAACATAAATGGTGTACCATCTAAGCTATTACCGCTGTAGTTTGTAGTATTGAACCATGTATCAGCAGTGTTACCACCGTCAACAATAGTCCAGGTTTCTGGCAGACCTTCGTCGAAGTTTTCCATGAAAGGTTCAAATGGAATTAATCCACCTGATCTCCAGGTAGCAAAACCAGTAGGAGTAACATAGAGGTCAGCAACAGGGATCAACAGTTCTTCGAGCAACCATTCGAATGCCTTAGGACCATCAATCACATAGCCCATCAATTCGATAGGAGCGAAACCATTCTTTTCAACGTAGATGTCATAAACACCTTTGCGGAATTCATCCCATGCATAGAAACCAGTTGAGTCCAATTCTACTTCATAAACCAGCTCGAGGCCAGGCTCAGAAATATTGGTAAACATCACGTCAGTTCTTTCAGGGCTGTCGCCGCTATTGGTAGCAACCTGAACACTTACAGTAGTGATCATGTCTTTATCGAGGCAGTTTGAGAACTGTGGCTCGGCATTGTTGTTAGTATAAACAGCTTCAACAGCCCATTTGTAAACACCAGCATCCAAGCCGCCAAACTGATTATCAACGAACACAGTATCAAGGGTATAACCTAGTAATGTGAAGTCTTCATCGTCGTAGCAGGGTAAACGATAAACATTATAACCTTCCAGTTCGCGTGAGCTGGTGGTGTTTTTATGATAGCTTACACGCTTGGGTTCAACTGTATTTTCATAGGCGATGTATGATTCGCTCAAAGAACCTTTACTTTCAACAGCAATATGATTGGTTTCGTAATCACGAGTTACAACACCACCCGGTTCAATTAACATATAATCCCATACTGTTGTAGCAGCGGCTGTGCCTTCTGCAATAAACATACCTACTTTACCTTCAGTAAGTGTGGTATTGTTAACAGTATGAACAAGTGTATTGTTAACGAAGAACTGAACGGTACTACCCTGAGCCACTGCGGTAATTACGTTAGGACCACTTGTGTTGATAGCGGATGAAGACATCCAACCAGTCCAGTCGCCCATTAAGTCACCGTTAAGCAAAGTTGCATACCACCATGAGCCACTCTGGGTTATGGTGAAAACATTTGCACTTTCACCATTACCAACAGTTGGATCCATCACACCGGTACCACGAACATAAATACCCATAGCACCTGTGGTAGCACCAGCTGTACGTTGCGTTTCTACTTCAAACAATACATCACTATATTCTGCATCGTAATAAGCAGACCTCCAAGCTCCTGTACCATTCGAATTCAAATTGAGGAAGCTGTTAGCAACTGACCAGTTTGCAGTAGGAGCATCAACAACAAGCATATCGGGCATACCATTATCGAAATCTTCGAATACGGTTCCGCCACCACCTGAAGTACCAGGTGAGTTCCAATATACTTTAACGGCATTATCGCCTTCGTATTCGGCTACAACGCTATTAACCGGGAAGGGAAATTCGAGCAACTGGAAGTCATTGGTAACAGTTTCACCAAAGGTGATTATAACATCTTCCAAAAGTTGTGATTCGAAGTTATCAGCACTTACCAAATAATCATAAGTACCATCAACTACTTCGCCTTCGTAATAACCAGTGGTATTTGTTGTAAACTCAAAACTATAATCATCATTAAAGATGGTTACTGTTGCACCACTAATAGGAGCACCACCATCATAAGCAGTAACTGTACCATTTACATAACCACCACCAGTGATTACAACATCTTCTGAACAAACGCCATCAACACAAGTTTCGGCGCCGCTATCATAGATGTAGGTGAGGCAATAATTGTATGTTCCGAATTCAAGTTCTTCGTCCAAATACATATCAACTGCACCGGCAGTAAAGTCAAGTTCAGTTAATTCTTCGCCATTGCGATAGATTCTCAGGGCTGAGATAGTATCCAAAGCAGCAGCATCAACGTTAGTCCAGTTAAGGGCTACATCGAGTGTGCCAATTACCTGCTCAGCAGTGAAAGCTGAAGGAGCATCGTAATTGTCGCAGGCTACGTACAACCAAGTAAATTCAGCAGTTGCTGACTGACCGGTAGTAAATACAGCTGCAACACCGGTAGTATAGGTTTCACCATCAACGAGGGTTTCGCCAAAGCCACCATGTTGGTATTCTTCTTCTGTTACTTCGCCAAGCAAAGTGCCCCCGAGGAAGATTTTGTAAGTCTCGAATGAACGGGTTGGGGCAGCATAATCTTCGATTGTCAAATCATCAATTGCAATTCCATTGCCATTAACAAAAGAATCAGATTTAAATCTGAAACGTACCCATACACTAGCTTCACCAGCAACATCGTTCAAGCTTCCCTCAACCAATATATAATCAGTGCCACGCCCAGACCATTTAGCCTGATTTGGGAATGAACCATAAGTAACAGCTACACTATTGTACATTCCTGCCACATCCTGATATTGCCATGTTGCTCCACCATCAATGGAAGTTTCAAGCACCATGCCATCATAGTTATTTTCAGTCTCAATAAATAACTGTGCAGAGAAATATGGATTTGTTACATCACTAAAATCAAACTCTTTCATAAGGGTTGCTTCAGTGCTATTTGGATAATTAGCATTAAGATCTGTCATCCAAACTTTAGTTCCACTAAATGCAGCATCAATATTATTTTGAGCAGGAGTTCCCCAAGCAAATAAACCATCAGCTACCCAACCACCATCGTTTGCTTCGAAATCATCAAAATAGCTGAATGGTGCAGCAACTCCACTTCCACCAGTCCAGGTAGCAAAACCTGTTGGGGTTACATAAAGATCAGTAGGAGTAGCCAGAATTTCTTCGAGCAACCATTCAAATGAAGCTGCATCAAAGATGTCAACACCAGTTTCAGTTACTTCACCATATCCGGGAAGGCTAACAAGGATGTCATAAGTACCTTTTCGGAACTCGTCCCAGGTATATTCACCACTTGAAGGCAACAAAGCCGAATAAACCAACTCAGGAGATTCATCCATATTGGTAAACTCAACGAGTGTACCGGCTGGGCTTTCGGCTGAATTGAGGGCAACAGTAACATCAACAACAGTGTTCATGTCTTTGTCAATGGTATTTGATCCAACAGGATCTGATTCGTTCAGGTCATAAACGGCAACAACATACCATTTATATACACCCCAATTCTGAAGACCCCAGTCGAAGTCAACAAACTGGTATTGTGAAGTAGTTCCTATCATTTCTAAAGCACCTGGCAGGTAAGTTTTTTCACGCCAAACCTGGAATTCAACCAGTGCGCGATCACTGCCCTGAACAGTAGCATCAAAATTGTTTTCGGCAAGAAAACCATTCCAAGCTTTTTGAATTTCCAGATCACTCATACCTTCAGTTTCGAAAGGATAAACCTGAGGCACAAAGTTAGCAGCATCGAAGCTCCACTCTATCAGAATGTTTTCTCCAAACTCGCTGGCTGTAACAACAGCAACGGGATAAGGAACTTCATTCAAAGTAAAGTCGGTAGTTACAGTAGCACCATAAGCCAGGGCAACACCAGTTACTTCAGCATTGATAAATCCTTCAGCTGAAACGCGGATATCATAAGTTCCTGCATAAACATCAGCAGTATAATTTCCAGAAGCATCAGTAGTAGTGGTATAAGATTGATCTTCACCAAATTCATCCACGCCAGTCATAGTAACCGTAGCGCCACTAACAGGTGCAACAGGAACGAGGCTCGACACATTACCGTTGAGTGTGCCTTCGCCAGTAACCTGAACGGTGAAAGGAGCAGAATAAGCTGATTCACCTTCATCGAAGATAGCAGTAACAGTATATGCATAACCAGGAGTCATATTGTAAGCAGGAGCCACATCTGTGTAAGTAGCTTCGGTAAGCATGGAAGCATTCTGCTGATAGCCATCCTTGTAAACATTGTATCCGAGGAATGCACGGTCAACCGGGCTTTCCCAGGTTAAAACAACATCTTCACCTTCGTAAACTTCAGCATTACCGGTAAGACCAGTAGGAGGAGTCAAAGTAGTGGTGAATCCCCAGATGTCGCCGGGAGTTGTAAAGCTGTTGTTACGAACATTCACCTGCCAGAAATACTGTAGGTTAGGTTGTGTATTCACCAAAGTATAAGCTTCAGCAAGTTCACCTGTCCAATCAACAACAACAGTTGCCGGAGGATAAGTAGTTCCTAATACAACTTGGTATTCCAGTGTATTAGCACCAAATGTCCATTCCAGATCCATTCCGTTGGTGATATCAATAGCACCATCAGCAGGAGCTACATAGGTAGCAGCATCAGGAGCTGGCATGGCTGTAACAGCATAACTTGCACTAATTCCTGTACCATCTAAATAACTTAAGACCATATAATAAGTACCTGCGAATAGCTCAAAATCTGTAATATCATCAACACCTTGAACCAAGGCATTATTCGCCATTGGACCATCTTCGCCGTTAAAATCTTCACTGTAAATAGCAAAGTTAATCGTTCCGGATGTTGCCGTAAAAGATATCAAAACATCTGTTGCAGGCTCAAGTTTATAAACTTCATCAGCATCAGTGGCACTGCTTCCCAAATCATTAGGAAGAATATAGTTTTTATAAAAGCCGTTATACGCTCTGGAGCTTTCACCCATTACAATTGGTGTGGCTGCAGGAGCAGGAACAACAGGAAGATCCATAGCGTTTTCAACAACATCACCTGCTTGCGGAGTGTAAGCATTAGCCATAAATTCAGTAACAGTCACTTCACGGCCTGCACCCCATTGCACTACGAAGTCGCCTTCGAGTAATCCGGGAGCAGCATCGCCTGTGGCAGTAATACCGATTTCAACTGATTCACCTTCTTCCAATACAATAGGGAAGGCAGGAGCCGCTACACCAAAGAAATCAGCAGCAGCGATTTCTGCATTGTTGATAGTTACAGGGCCTACACCAGTATTTTGTACTGTGAAATAAGCAGGTTCTGTCCAGGAATTGATTGGACGGTCGCCCAGATCAAGTACCAAAGGAGTTACGTCAACGCGTGGCTGTGGCTCGAAAACAGTAAAGTTAAACTCACCAAAGTTAGTGTAATCATAATTATCCCAAGTAACTAATGTTACTAGACCTTGTTTTACTGTTCCACCTATTCCTCCATCACCATAGGAGTCAAATACATCAATGGAATAATCACCAGGTTCAAGACCAAGAGTTACATTTACAATTTGATTAGGAGTTGTAAATGTCTGATCTGATGCATAATAATACGCACTTTGGTCATAACTCCACAAATTCCAGCTTGCCTCTCCAGGCCAAAAATCAACATCAAGGGTGATGTCAATGTTTTGTGCCGCACGATTGGCAGGATCAAAAGTTCCGGCATTTTGCTTTACTGCTGGTATTTCTACCAGTGTTGAAGGATCAACCGGTGCTTTGCGCGACGCTTGTTGCGCATAAGCATTCAGGCCAGCTCCCGAAAGCAGGATTGCTCCTACCATAAAGGAACCAAGCCATCGCAGAAAAGTAGTTTTTCTGTTCATGGTTAAAATTGATTTAGTTAATAATAAATGATTAATAGATTGAGATATCGATTGAAATTGACTGTTGCGGTTGGCAGCAGCCCACAATAAATCCTTGTTTGAGAAAAGTTTTTGATACGTACGCTGATCAGGATAATTCATATTCAGCTTTTATTGCCTAAAAAAACTATTGTACAACAAACAAATCGTCAAAACTTTGACGCGCTATTTAAAAAATATGTACAAATGTTATTGATAGACAGTGTTTTAAGTTTGATAATTTTATTTTATTCCCTTTGTGTATCAGAAAGATAAGGTTTGTTGGCTAATCCTGATACACCTTTAAGTAAGACAAAAACAAAGGGTTTTACCCCTATGCTTTCTTATAAATTTGCTTAGATTATTTTTGGTTGTTATTTCGGTGGCAAAAATAGAAATCCTCAGGTTTTCTGCCAGACTTTTTGACCTGAAAAAATACTGCCGACAGCATATTTAATTAATTTTTAACAAACTTCAGTGATCGAGCGTTATCCTCGCCAACTAATTTTACGATATAAAGCCCTGGAAAAAGATTTGAAACGTCAACAATGACTTGTTTTGTTTGGCTTTGATGCACACTTTGTTCTAAAACAATCCTTCCGGAGATATCGGCTATTATAATGGTATGTACTTCTGAAAATTGCGATTGAACAAAAAGCTTTTCATCCACAGGGTTTGGATATAAAGCTGCTGATAAAGGATTCTCTTCTGATTCCGGTTCGATAACCGTTGCGTAAATCTGTTTCTGGAACAAGGTAAAACTGACTTCCTTTTCACTTGCCGTTTCCGGTGTAAAACGAATCACCTCACTGGTAATCATAGGATAGCCTGGCAAATCAGCGTGCAAGCGGTAACTTCCATAGGGCAAGTCTTTAAAATAGAAACGCCCTTTGTGATCTGTCAGTGCTGTGGCCAGCAAATCATCCAGGCCGGGATTATACAGCTGTATGCCAATATTGGAAAGCCCTCCATCGCAATAGGCTTGTTCACCATTACGCTCAAACCAGTCATCACAATAAACAGCTGCCTCCTGAAAGGGTTCTTCGGGCCACTCAAACTGTCCATATATTTTATTGGTACCGAAGGGCAGCCGGTAATCAAACTGTTCGAACAACACATCCACATCTTCAACAGCTGCATCAAGGTGAATTTGATGAGCATGCTCCCAAACAGCTTCTTCGGCATAATACACCTGCATCAGTTGAAGGTCAAGCGTATCAGGAACAGCTTGAAGCACATACGCTCCGCCAAACAAGGCCGGGAATAAAAACCTGCCTTCATTGTCTGACCGAACAGCATTTAGTAATCTGAATCCATCTTTACCCACCCGCAAAGCAAGCACTTTAGCTCCTCCATAAACATTATTATCCTCCCAAACGCTGCCACGAAGCGAAAAAACTTCCTCAAAAAATACGGTAATCGTATCTGATGCCAAACCGCAATTCGATTGTGCCTGAATCACTAAATCAACACTGCCCGTTTGATAATCCAGCTCGCCGGGAATATACACAGGATTTTGTAGGGTAAAATCGTCAAACTCACCATCACCCAGGCTATTCCAGATCAGTTGATCGTAGAAAAGGGCAACAGCACTTTGAAGTTTTACAGTGCTATCAACGCCAATCAAAGTATCGGACCCGGCAAAAACAAAAGGATCATCATTAAAGCGCAAACGAAAACTTTCGGTATAGCTTTGGCTGGTAGTAATCACTTCCATCGATAACAAAACACTTCCATTTTCGTAATCAAGTTGTCCCGGAAAATAACTGGTGTGCAGCTGATTCGGGTTCGAAAAAACACCATCACCAGCAGTGCTCCAAACCAGCTGCGAAGGGCTAAACGGATTGTGCGCCTGAGTGATATCAAATACAGTTTCCTGCTTACAAATGGAAGTATCGCTGCCGGCGTAAGGATAGGGTTCTGCAAAAGCATACGGGCTCTCATTACCCAGATAGCGTGATTTTTCGTCAATCACCTCACTATCAGTTGCCGTTACTGCAATGATATCGTCTATCGTAAGTTGAGAAAGAGAAATCACAGTATCTGAGATCACATCAAGGTTGCTGCTGAAACGGTAATGCTCAAAATCGTTGAAATAAACTTTGTATCCATACAAATCTGCCTCTTCAGAAGCTTGCCAGCTCAGCTTTACCTGATTGTTGACCCATTGCTTTTTCACCCTATAAGGAGGAGCCAAAGGAGCTGTTGTGTCTGCTTCCTCCAGAAAAGGCCAAAAATAAACTTCACCCAGGTCAGGATCATCATTCATATCAAAAATCATTTCCTGAATTGACAGTTCGTCAACAGTTCCCCAATAATTTCCGGCAGCATTAATGTTTTGGTTTGTTCCACTCTCAAAAATCGTATCCGTAGGATTGTGGATAAAATTATTATTCAAAAGACTGTTACCGCTAACTTCAGCCTGATGTATAACTTTATCGGTTTGTCCTGCAAAAGTATTATTTCTGAATCTGTTTCTGTGCGATCCTGTAGGCACGACCAATGCAATTTCATTTTCATAAAAGCTATTCTTTTGTAGCGTATTGTCAGAAGAATTCCTAAAATTGATTGCGTTGCTATTCTGCCAGAAAATATTCTGAAACACTTCGGTTGAATCCATAGCCAGATACAAACCATAACCAAAACCATTTCCAAAATTTATAATGGCGTTATTTGAAATGGTGTTTGAACGTGAACCTGGCTGTCCGCTGTTATCGATCCAAATGCCATTAATCCCTTCCTGAATTACATTGAAATCAATCGTATTGTCAAAAGCTTTCCCGCCGCTTTCGTTGACAACAAAAATAGCTGTTGTTACTGTGCGAATAACATTGTTTTGTATGCGATTTAGGTAACTTCGTCCGAGCGCACTTCTGGCAACAATCTCCAAACCAACATAATGATTGTAAATATTATTGAATTCAAAAATAATACTGTGACTGTTTATAATACTAACACCTCTCCAAAAATTATTGATAATACAGGAATGCGAAACAGTAAATCCTGAGCTATTCATAATTTCAATCCCATATTCAGCATCACTCACAACAACATAAGATAAGACAATCTGATCCGGCTGGTTTATATTTTGTATCTCAATTCCTTTCCATTTCCAGCTTTGCGCGGGATTGGCATGGTCAGGAATAAACCTGATCGAATCAATTCCATCAGCTGTTTCACCAGTGGCATGCAAAAAACCTCTATCAACTAAAAGACCTTTGCCCTGCCGGAAACGCAAATTTGTTCCCGCTGCTATCTCCAAAGTTATTCCTGTAGGAACACGTAGATCTTCTACAATAATATAAGTAGTATCAGCATATAAGGTACGGTCAGCAATAAGTTCACCGCCAATTTCAACGCTTTGCCCAAAGACGTATTCACCCTTTGCTGCGAAAAAGGTCGCAAGCAGCAAAAAGATGATATAAGGTGTTTGCTTTGACATCATGAGCTTTTAGGCACTAAAAATAATAAACCAATCCTAATGAAATCCCAACAGATGAAGGCTTGGTTTGAACTGGATAATCCTTAAACAGATCATTCAGTTGCATTCGCCAGCTTATTTCCGGCACAAGATCTAATGCATCGGATAATTGCATCTTGGCCAGAAATGCAAGACGGAAGTTAAAAGCGGCAGGGGAAAATTCCAGATTTTTCAGTTCAGTAACTTCATAGTCAGGAAGCTGATCGAAGGCAAATCCTTTTTTATAAATCACTGTTGACATACCAACACCTGTGCGGGCAAAAAACCTTACCCCGGGCAAATGCGCTACCTGATAGGCCACATCAACTCCAAGGTTGAGCATGCCAATTCTATTGTTTGTTTCATAACTGTAATTTGACTCCTCGAGCGGTAAATACACTGAATCCGTTACATGAAACCAACTCGTATCGTTTCCGGAAATACTATAGTAACTATCCAGCGTATCAATATCATAATAACCTCCCTTGCGGATGATCCTGTTGTGTTTGAAAACCTGAGCAAAATCAAGATAAGTCAGGCTTACCGTTAACAACCATTTATTACTGCATTTATGCCATTTTACTCCCAGGTTTTGCGATCTGAAAGAAGGATTCAGCGCATCCTTCCACAAAGTTGCCAATGGAGCTGACTCCTCGTTCACGGCTTCAAAATCTGGCCAAATATATTCTCTTCCATAAAACAGTTCCAATCCGGTTCCATTTGTCCTGCGTGCATCCTGATTAAAAATATCTTTTCGCACCTCTTTAATTCTGGCACGGCGGCTCTCAGCCGGCTTATCTACAACTATTCTAACGGTATCGCGTATTACCAGGGTGTCGGTTTGTCGTATGGTATCCATCAACACCAATGTATCAACCCTTAGAACTGGCTGCTGAATAAATACGGTATCGTAATGAGTGTACCGAACCGGCTCAGGCTGCGCTGCCTCTTTGGAAAGGGGTTCCTTTTGCAGTTTGTACACATTATACTGTTCACCAATCTTCCGGAAGGAATAGCCTTCCTTGTCAAGCAAACTACTGAGCAACTCAATAGGAGTAAGCTTATCTGAGCTAAAAGAAATTTTTTTATTAAAAACAGGGTCGGAAGCATTAAAAGCTACTTTCAATCCAAAAGTTTCGTAGAGGTTTTCGAGCACTTCACCAAAAGGCTTATTTTGAACCTGAAAAGAAACCAGACTATCCGATAAAATTTGGGCGTTTAGCTTTTTTGGAGGAAATTGTGCGCATAAAACCACAAAAAACAGGATAAGGAACCCTACAGGTCTCAACCCGATGGCCTTGTATCTGTATGGAAATAAAGTGCTTTGTTCTTTTAGCATCACTGTTTTACGTGTTGGCTAAAGTACAAAAATCCGGCAAAGAAGAAGAAATGTTGAGAAATTATCTGAGATAGACGGTTTGGCCGTTTCTTGTCACCTCGAAATTGAAGATTGTTTGGAGCGACTCAATTAGCTCATCAGAGGATTCGTTTTCGAAGCGTGCTGTGATTCGTAAATCATTATGCTGTTCGGCTAAAATAAAATTGATCGCATAATTTTCGTTTATCGTTTTAAGCGCGTCGGTAAGCGGTGTATTGATGAACTCGAGAATTCCGGTTTTCCAGAAAAGGAAATTATGATCTGTGCCATCAACTCTCGACAAACGCTTGGATTGTGCGTCAAACACTCCTCTTTCGCCGGGCAACAAGATCAGCTGCTCTATTCTTTCTTCGGGATTTTGATCAAAGGTAAACAACCTGACTTTTCCTTCCAGCAGATCGACTTTGAACTGATCAGCCCCAGGAACAGCATTGAGGTTAAATTTTGTTCCCAAAACCTCAACACCAAAATGATCGGCTATAATTTGAAAAGGTTTATCAGGATTAGCAGCTATCTCGAATAAACCAATGCCTTTGAAAGTAGTTTGCCGCAAGCCATCCGCGAATTGCTCAGGGAAGCCAATTTCGGAATTTTCGTTAAGGTAAACTTCTGAACCATCCGGCAGTTGCAGGGGAGTTTCCGATTTTTGTGTTGCAGTAATGTGTTGCAGCGTTGAGGTTTGTTCGTTCTTCATGAAAAACAAAACAGCCAGCCCGAGCAAAAATACTGCTGCAGCACTGGCAACCCATCTGTAAACGGAAACAAACTTTCTGGCATGCTTAACTTCATGCTGATGATGTTCTTGCATGAAGGCGATTCGCTGATGAACTTTACTGAGTGCTGCCTCAACATCTACTTCTGTTGAAAGTACAGCAGCATTAGAAAAATTCCAAACTGCTTTTTGGGTTTCGAACCATTGCTTATGCTCATCAGATGCCAACAACCATAACTCAAACTGCTCTTTTTCAGTTGAGTTGCAGTTACCACTAAGGTATTTTGCTGCGAGGTTATTGTATCTGTTAAAATTTATCAATGTGAAATTTGTTGTTAAGAATTCTTTAATACGACAATCTCATTTCCTTTATCCCCTATTAAAATAGGTAAAAAAAATCTTGTTTCAAAAAAGCCTGTAAAATCACCCCGAAAGTTACAATAAATAAAAAGATAACCGGCAAATATTCTTTTAAAAAAACACGAAGATGTTCCAGGGCTTTGGTCATTTGATTTTCGACCGTTTTTACGCTGATGTTGAGTCGCTCTGCAATTTGCTTGTTTCTGAGCCCTTCGTGTCTGCTAAGCTCAAATACCTCACGGCGTTTTTCGGGCAAACTTAAAACTGCATGTTTAATTTTTAGTTCCAGATCCGATTCCTGCAGTTTTTCAAGAGGACTTTCGGAGCCATTCAATGCAGCAAATCCTACATATTGCTTATACTTGTCCTGTATCTTAAGCTGATTCAGGTGATTCAGCGCATGATTTTGTGTGGCACGGTATAGGTAAGCCTTGAGGGAAGTTTGTATCTGCAGATCAGCATGCCGGAGCCACATTTTCACAAACATATCCTGCACAATGTCTTCGGCCACATCCTGATCGTGAACATAACGCAAACAATAAATAACAAGCTCGCCGTAATAAGCCCTGAAGATATCGTCAAAAACTTCCTTGCTTCCGGCCTTCAGGCCTTCTATCCAACTACTTTGATCGTCTGTCATATGCTTCATGCCGATGGATCACTACTTTAAATTTCGGTCGAATCGTATCGTTTCAACTGCAAAGTTATAAATTTCCGTACAGTGCCCATTAGTATAAATCACTTAACCTACTAAAATCAACCGTTATACTCCCTTGATGCATCAATCCTGAGCATCAACAATGATTTGAAATTGCAAAAGAGACTCTCAGAACACGCACTACCTTCAACTATTTTTGATTTGATTAACGCAAAAACACAGCTCAAATTTCATTTAACCGAATTGAGCATTCAATTTAGCGGTGTTAAAAAACAATACCTTTGCGCCCTGCAAAACCCAAAGATAGTAAAACCCGCTGCAAATGTCGCAACACGCAAACAACAGTTCTGATAGTACGCGCCAAACTACCACGGCATGGCTTATTCTGGCAGGACTTGTAGTTACTTGGGGCAGCTCATTTATTCTGATAAAGAAGGCCTTAGTCTATTCCGACCCTATCGAAGTAGGTGCGCTGCGTGTAGGTATTACTTTTTTGTTTTTACTGCCCTTTGCCATTCCCCACCTAAAAAAGATTACACGAAAAGATTTTTTCTGGCCAAGCATCTCAGGTTTTGCAGGTAATCTTTTCCCAAATTTGCTGATTACAGCTACCCAGCGCGACATCGACAGCGCAATAGCAGGCTTGCTCAATTCACTAACTCCGCTGTTTATGCTTTTGATGGGTTTGATTAGAGGAGAAATGCTGCTGATAAATAATAAACGTACTGTGGCTCAGGTACAAATATCAGCAAATAAGTAAGTTAAAAAAATATAGCACAAAAGTTTGACGAATTAATATTTTTTATACTTTTGCAGTTCAAATTTTTGAGCATAATCCTCAATTTCAAATCAGTATAATGTACGCAATAGTTGACATCGCAGGACAGCAGTTCAAGGTAACCAAAGGTCAGCAGATCTTTGTGCACAGACTTGAAAATGAAGAAGGTAGCCAAGTGGCTTTCGAAAAGGTATTATTGATCGACAATGACGGACAAACCACTGTTGGTGCTCCTGTAATTGATGGTGCAAGTGTTTCTGTTAAGGTTATCGAGCACCTCAAAGGAGATAAAGTTATCGTTTTCAAAAAGAAAAGAAGAAAAGGATACCAAAAGTCGAACGGTCATCGTCAATACCTGAGCAAGGTAGTGATTGAAGATATCAAAGCGTAATAACTAGAAAATCTTAGAACAATGGCACATAAAAAAGGAGCTGGTAGTTCCAATAACGGACGCGAATCGGAAAGTAAACGACTGGGAGTAAAAATTTATGGTGGTCAGTTTGCCAAAGCCGGCAACATCATCGTAAGGCAGCGTGGCACCGCTCATCGTCCCGGCAATAATGTTGGAATTGGAAAAGACCATACTATTTTTGCTATGGTTGACGGCACTGTTGAGTTCCGTCGCAAAAAAGACGATAAATCCTACATCTCTGTTATTCCCGCAGAAACAAAAACTGCAGTAAACTAACAGATTTGCACAAAAATAATAGCAACCCGGTTATGCCTGCATAGCCGGGTTTTTTGGCTTTTAGATTTTTGAACCACCCCTATTTTCAATGCCACAACAGTGCCATAAATTCCTACTTTTGCAAAAATTCTGAATCAACATGCTTTTAATACCCTTTATCCGGGCCAACAAAACTGAAGTAATAGCCCGGCTGGCAATCAAAAACTTCCACAATACCGAACTGATCGATCAGGTGCTGCAACTTGACGACCTCAGGAAAAACCTGCAACAGGAATTGGATGAGCTTTTGGCCGAAGCCAACAGCATCGCCAAACAAATTGGTTTGCTTTTTAAAGAAGGTAAAACAGAAGCTGCTGCTGTGCTAAAAGCACGCAACAGCCAAATCAAGGAAAAAACCAAAGAGCTGAATCAAAAGCTCGCAGAAACCAAAGATCAGCTCAACGAAAAACTGGTTGAGATTCCAAATCTTCCGCACGAGAGTGTGCCTCCCGGAAAACAGGCCAGCGACAATATCACCGTGCACGAAGAAGGCATCATCCCTAAATTACCTGAAAATGCAGTTCCTCACTGGGATTTGATATCAAAGTACGACCTGATTGATTTTGAGCTTGGCAATAAGGTTACCGGAGCAGGATTTCCTTTTTATAAGGGCAAAGGAGCACGGCTTCAAAGGGCGCTGATCAATTTCTTTCTGGACGAAGCCATAAAAGCAGGCTATCAGGAAGTTCAGCCTCCCCTCATGGTTAATGAAGCTTCGGCTTTTGGCACAGGGCAACTCCCTGATAAAGAAGGGCAAATGTACACCATCGGCGCTGATAAGCTGTATATGATTCCTACAGCAGAAGTGCCGGTGACTAATATTTTCCGCGATGTCATCCTTCAGGAAAAGGAACTACCCGTAAAAACTACTGCTTACTCGAGTTGCTTTAGACGTGAAGCCGGTTCGTGGGGCAAACATGTGCGCGGACTTAACAGACTTCATCAGTTTGACAAAGTTGAAATCGTTGAGGTTGTTCATCCCGAAACCTCCTATCAAACCCTGGAAGCAATGAAAGCCCATGTGGCTGGTTTACTGCAAAAACTGGAACTTCCTTTCCGAATCCTGAGGCTTTGTGGGGGCGATATGAGTTTTACCTCCGCACTCACTTTCGATTTTGAAGTGTACTCAGCTGCCCAAGAGATGTGGCTGGAAGTAAGCTCTGTATCTAATTTTGAAAGCTTCCAGGCCAACAGAATGAAGCTGCGCTTTAAAGACAATAACGGTCAAATTAATCTGGCACATACTTTAAATGGCAGTGCACTGGCGTTGCCGCGCATCGTTGCCGCATTGCTCGAAAATAATCAAACAGATGATGGTATTAACATTCCAAAAGCCCTTCAACCTTATACTGGTTTTGAGCGTATTGACTAGTTTGTCGGCCCTGAGTTTGCTTAGCGGCTGCAAACCATCAGTTCCCAAACAAACGATATTGATTTTGCAACAGATTGATTCATTGAAAACTGTAATTAGGGAACAACAGACCGAACTTGAAAAACTGAGTCGTTTGAATACTGATAGTCTGGTTGTAGTTTTGTCAACTTATCAATTGCAGGACAATAATGACGATTCCTTTTTGCAGGCACGCAGCGAAAGCATCGAAAACGCTAAAAACGCACTTCAATCCTTCAAAACGGAAGCTCCCATCCTTATCGGGGAATGCAAATCGCAAACAGATCAGCTCATACAATTGCATCAAATCGTTGATCAAAAACCTGCCGATAGTACTGCACAACAGGCAATGCTGCTAGTTCAGAGGAAAGCCATTGAGGAGCAAAAAATCAAAAACAGCTACTATCTGAACCGCATCAACGCTCAGTTGTTACTTATTGAAACGCTTACGAACACTGCTAAACCGTAATAAAGTATGCGCCTTATTATCCGGACACTTTTCTTTTTTTTAGTGCTGTTTTTGATGCAGCCCTTTATCGCTGAAGCTCAGGAGCTAAGACAAATAGGTCGCGAACAACAGAATCAAAGGGTGTCGGATGAACGACTTGCCAATCAGTTTTATCGAAATCAGGAATGGGAGCAAGCCGGTGCACTTTACCTGAAACTCTATCAAACTTACAAATCACAGCATTATTTCAGTTATTACCTCCATTGTCTGATTCAGCTGGATGAGTTTGAAGAGGCTGAAAATCAACTAAAATCTGAGATCAAACGTAACCCAAGGGCAGTAAACCTCCAGGTTGACCTGGGTTATATCTACCTGCTACAGGGCGATCAGCGCAAAGCAAGCCGAAGCTTCGACAGAATAGTGAAATCTCTTGTTCCGGATCGCAACCAGATTGCAATGGTTGCCAATGCTTTCCGTTCCAGAGGTCTTTACGAATATGCACTGATGGCCTATGATTTTGGTGCAGCGCATAGTGAAGTGAACTATCCCTTTTACCTCGAAAAAGCCAGTCTTTTTCAGTATCAGGGCAATTACGAGATGGCCTTCGAAAACTATTTGCTTCAGCTTGACTATCAGCCACAGCACCTCGATCTGATTAAAAACAGGCTTCAAAACATCCTGATGATGGATATCGACAACAGCATGGCAGATCTTTTACGCGAAAAATTACTGATACGTGCTCAATCACAGCCTGATAACATGCTTTTTGGAGAGCTGTTAATCTGGTTTTCGCTTCAACAAAACGACTACGAAATAGCCCTCATTCAGGCCAAAGCGCTCGACCGCCGCCAAGGTGAAAGAGAGCCCCAAATTTTAGAGCTGGCCGACATCAGTATGGAAAACCGTGCTTATGCAGTTGCCCTGCAAGGCTTTGAATATGTGGTTAGTAAAGGCAGAAACAGCGCCTATTATATTCCTGCTTACGTGGGCTATTTACAAGCCCGCTACCTCATTGCCCGTGAAGAACATCAAATTGACAAGGAACTGTACGCCAAACTTTCTTCCGATATCGAACAGGCCTTTGACGAACTTGGCTTTAATGCTGAGCTTTATCCACTGGTAATCACACTATCGTCAATTTATGCCTATGAGCAAAACAATACACCGGATGCGGTTGCCTTGCTCAAAAAAGGATTAAAACTCCCGCTCAACGCACAGGAAGAAGCGCTTATCAAGCTACAACTAGCTGATATTTATTTGTTTACTGATGAGGTTTGGGAAGCTACACTCATCTACAGTCAGATTGAAAAAAAACTGAAAGACGAACCTATTGGCCATGAAGCCCGCTACCGCAACGCCAGATTGCGTTATTACATCGGAGAATTTGGCTGGGCAGCCATGCAGCTCGATGTTTTGAAAGCAGCCACTTCCAAGCTGATTGCCAATGATGCCATGCAATTATCTTTGAAAATAAGGGATATACTGATGGAAGATACAACAGGAAACACCTTGAGTGCGCTGGCTCGTGCCGAATTGTTGAGCTTCCAGCGAAAACCTGAAAAGGCTAAATATCTGCTCGATTCCCTGCTTGTGGCTATTCAAAATCCGGTAATTACTTCCTATACACTTTTTGCTTCTGCCGAACTGGCAATCGTTCAAAAGGATTTTAATACTGCTGACAGTCTTTTCAAGCTGCTTTTCAGTAATTATCCCGATAGTTATCTGGCAGATGAAGCCATTTACCAAAGTGGACTAATCCTGGAGCATTCCATTAAAAACCTGCCACTTGCAAGTGATCGTTATCAGTTGCTGATCGATGATTATCCGGCCAGCATATATGCTGCAGAAGCAAGACGCAGATATCGCACCATTAGAGGAGATGATGTACTTTAAGCCATGATTGTAAGACCAAAAAAACATTTGGGACAGCACTTTTTGCACGACCGCAACATTGCCGAAAAAATATGTCAACAGCTTGAAGGAAATGCAGCTCATATCATCGAAATTGGTCCCGGAACTGGTGTGTTAACCCAGTTTTTGCTGCCGCTTTATCCTGAAAAACTTCAGTTGATAGAGGTGGATCAGGAATCAGTTGAATACCTGCATCATCATTTTCCTATGCTTAATACAAGAATTCATCAGGCCGACTTTCTTAAATCCGACCTCCATCAATTTGGAAAAGGTGAGATTGCCGTGATTGGGAATTTCCCCTATAACATCAGCAGCCAGATTTTCTTCAGGATTTTGGAACATCACGATGCTATAAATGAGGTTGTTTGCATGATTCAGAAAGAAGTTGCCGAACGAATCAGCTCTCCGCCCGGAAATAAAAGTTACGGCATATTGAGTGTGCTGCTGCAGGCCTGGTATGATATTGAGTACAAATTTACGGTGCATGAACATGTCTTTAATCCACCTCCAAAAGTAAAATCAGCCGTAATCAGGCTTACACGCAATCAAACCGACAAGCTTGATTGTGATGAAAAATGCTTTAAAATCGTTGTAAAACAAGCCTTTAATCAGCGCAGGAAAACCTTACGCAACTCCCTGCGAAGCCTTTTGAACGCCGAAATTATTCAGCATAACTATTTTGATAAACGTCCGGAGCAACTGAGTGTAAAAGATTTTGTAAATATTACGCAACTTATTGACGCATCGCATCCTGCAGCTACTCCATCAGCCGAAGGGTTTTAATGCGTTTCAGGGCTTTGTAAACCGTAAATACTGCCGACAAGCCGCCTACCACCAAAACGGTCATAAAAACCATCAGCACATCCTGCCAAGCCAATTGCACCGGATAAGCGTCAATAACGAAAGCACCTGCTTCGCCACCCAGCTTTAACAGGCCAAAACGTTCCTGAATAACAATAAGCAAAATGCCGGCTAGCAGGCCGATAATACCTCCCAATACCGAAATCATTAGTCCTTCAGTTAAAAATAGTCGCTTTAGAAAGTTCTGATCCGCACCCAGGTATTTCAGGATATGAATGTCTTTGCGCTTTTCAACGATCAGCATGCTCAGCGATCCAATAACATTAAAGGTAGCCATAATCAGGATAAAGCTAAGGATAATATAAATTGCCCATTTCTCCGAACGCATAATCCGGTATAGGGTCTCCTGTTGTTCAAATTGGTCTTTTACCAGATAATCCGACCCGACGATTTGTTTCAGCTGGTTTTTAAGCTTCTCAGGCTGAATATCATTTCCTGTAAAAACTGCGAGTGAAGTTGCCATTCCTTCATATTCCATCAGGCTCACAGCCCAATCGTATGGAACAAGCACAAGCGAAGCATCCAGTTCCTGCTGGCTGCTAAAAACCCCTGAAACGCTTATGGCATTTTGATTGAAGGCCTGCTCAAACTGCATCACCGAAGGGTTTCCGCGCGAGGGCACCAGCACCTGCAAAAGCGCCGCCGGATTTCGGGCATTGATATCGAGATACCAGGCCACTCCGGCTCCCAGAATCGCAAACTCCTGCTTTTTATATTTTAGCAACATCACTCCCTGTGTAATAATGCTATCCATTGATGTAAGCTGCTCAAAGCCTTCGCTAACACCTTTTAATACTCCCACATGCTGGCGGTCACCATAACGAAACAACGCATCTTCTTCCACAACCTTTACCACACCTTTTACGCCTGGAAGCTTTTCAACTTGCTCAAACGGGAAAGTATCCAGTAAAATAGTTTTGCCTAGGGCAGGCTCAATCACTAAGTCAGGCGAAAGCTGATTCACCATCGAAGAAATTACCTTTTCAAAACCATTAAAAACCGACAACACCACTATGAGTGCAAAAGCCCCTACACCAACTCCAATAACTGATATCCAAGTAATGATATTAATCAGATTGTGGCTTTTACGTGCCAGCAGGTATCGTTTTGCAATATAAAATGTTGTGTTCAACTGTTAAAGATTATTGCTTCCAGGCCAGTGCAATTAAACCTGTGCCGGTGGAATGCTTCCGGCAAACATCCATTTTGTTCAAAACCAAGGCTATCGGAAAAACCAAAACATAATAAAAAGGCAATAAAATAAAGAAAAGCTTAGAGGCATTCAGCATCAGGATGGGATACTTCATCGACAGGCGCCAGGAGATTTTTCCGGGCTTGCCATATTGATAACGCAGGCTTGTTTTTTGAAAACCAGCACGTTTGAGCTTGGCTTCCAGGTCTCCAATATTATAGCCATCACGCACATGCTCATCGATAAAGCCCTGAACACCTTCGGCCTGATGATCGTGCTCGTGCACATCCGAACCACCCTGATCAGAAGGTGTTGAGATCAAAAGCATGCCACCGGATTTGAGGGCGTTAAAATAATTTTGTAACACCAACTCATCTTCCTCGATATGCTCCATAACATCCACACAAACCACCAATTCAAACTGCTGATCATAATTAATTTTGGTGAGATCGGCCTCTTCGAAATGAACATTTTTGAATCCAATACGATCAAAAAACTGGTTGCAATCAGCGATCTGTTCTGTTTTTACATCCAGCCCTGTGATCTTCCAATCGGGATGCTTGCGGGCCATATAATAATCATACTGCCCAAAACCCGAGCCGGCATCTAAAACAGCGGCATTTTTGAGTTGGGAAGTGTGGTTTTTTAGCTCACGCTTAACATGCCAGGTACGGAGCAACAGCAGGTCAAGCATCCTGTAGAACAATTTGCGCAAAAAAGGCGTACGGTTGAATACATTACCGAGCTGACGCTTTATGGGGTCATATTGCATAAGGCTAAACGACTAAATTTTGTTTTAGTCTTCTTTTAATAGGTTTTCAATATTGTCGATATAATCCAAAGAGTCGTCCAAAAAAAAACGCAGCTCAGGAACGATACGCAGCTGATGACGAACTCGATGGCCAAGAAATCCCCTGATTTCGCGCGAGTGTTCATTAAACCGGGCTACAATTTCAGACTTTTCAGGTTTTCCAAAAACGCTCAGATAAACCCTGGCCAGCGAAAGGTCGGGCACTACTTGCACCTGAGTAACAGTGATTAGCGCACCGCCTGCAATGGCCTGCATTTCCTGCTGAATAATTTCACCAAGATCGCGCATCAGTAAGCGCGAAACCTTTTGTTGACGTTTTGATTCCATTGGGCAAAAATACTGCAATTTATTGTTCTAACCGTCAAACACTAAAATCAGAATGTAGCATGCAGTTCAAAAGTCTGATTTTGAAATTTTGTTCTGAATAATATTGTATAGCTTTACGTAAACTTAACATCATTAATTTGATTAATCTCTAACTTGCATCCTAAAATAAAGTCACCAAACACCATGACCAGATTATTCCTTATCATTCTTCTTGTTAGTATTTTAAGTTCTTGCGGACAACTTTTAAATTCTGAAGGGGAGCCCTATCCATGCATAGAAGTGACGGCCACTGCAGAAACAGAGCCCGTTTACAGCTTAGATGATGCAGCCGATGATCCGGCGATTTGGATTCACCCTACTGATCCTGCTAAAAGCCTGATCATCGCTACCAATAAAAAAGCCGGGCTGGAAGTTTATACCCTTAGCGGTAAAAGAATCTTTTTTACACAATCAGGAAGGGTTAACAACGTTGACGTCCGATACGGCTTCCCAATGGGAAATCAAATGATCGATATCGTGGCTGCCAGCAACCGATCCTTTAACACCATTTCACTCTATCAAATTAGTGAAGACACTCTGGTGTTGAAGGAAATCAGTGCACGAACCATCACCTCAGGCTTAGATGAGGTATATGGTTTTTGCCTGTATAAAAGCGCCAATACCGGAAAATTTTATGCCTTCGTAAATAGCAAAAACGGTAATGTTGAGCAATGGGAACTGTTTGCCACAGCAGATCAAAAAATTGATGCCGCTCTGGTGCGTAACTTCCATGTTGGACTTCAAACCGAAGGTTGTGTAGCTGATGATGCCCTAGGTTATTTCTATATCGGAGAAGAAAATGCCGGTATCTGGAAATATTTTGCCGAACCAGATCATTCAAACGACCGTAAAATGATAGCCGATACCTCTCTGCCATACATCACAGCCGATATTGAAGGTTTGACTATTTACCAGGCTGCCGGCCAAAAAGGTTACCTGATCGCATCCATTCAAGGTGATAATCTTTTTGCTGTTTTTGAACGTGAAGGTAAAAATCGCTTTATTGGTTGCTTTAGAATTGGAGAAACAAATGAGATTGACGAAGTAACAGAAACTGACGGCATTGATGTGATAAACCTTGCACTTAATGAGCAGTTCCCAAATGGCTTTTTTATTGCCCAGGATGGATACAATTTTACAACTGATGGTAAAAAAACAACACAAAACTTTAAACTGATCCCCTGGGAAACTATTGCCGGCAGTTTTGACAAAAAACTGCATATCGATAACAGTTTTAACCCCAGATTGCAGCAATAATACAACGCCCTACCTCAATTCTAAGATATTCTTGCCAAATGCCCAAGATTAACTACTTTTGTTAATCTGCAAGACTAACCCTATGCTCAAACAAAAAATACAACAACTCGCCTACGATTTTTACGGCGAAACCATTGCAAACAGACGCTATATCCACCAACATCCGGAATTAAGCTTTCAGGAGGAAAATACCGCCAGATTTATCAGCCAAAAGCTTGATGAATGGCATATACAGCATGAAACGGGCTTGGGAGGCCATGGGATCATAGGATTGATCGGCAAGCCTGTTGCAAACAAAAAATGCATCGCTTTGCGTGCCGATATGGATGCTTTGCCCATTATTGAAACTAATACCCACGAATTCGTTTCCAAAAACCCAGGTGTGATGCATGCCTGCGGCCACGATGCCCATACAAGCATGCTTCTGACTGCCGCCCGTATCCTAAAACAAATTGAGGATCAGCTGGAAGGTCAGATAAAGCTTATTTTTCAGCCGGCCGAAGAAAAATTGCCTGGTGGAGCCCTGGGAATCATCAAAGCCGGTGGCCTAAAAAACCCTGATGTTCAACGTATTGTAGGACAGCATGTTTTCCCGGGTTTGGACGCAGGTTTTGTTGGTTTTCGCTCAGGCGCTTATATGGCCTCGGCTGATGAAATCACTATTCGCATCAAAGGAAAAGGCGGCCACGCTGCCATGCCCAACCAAATCAACGATACTGTGCTCACAGCTGCCCAAATCATTGTAAACCTGCAGCAGGTCGTCAGTCGCTTTGCACCTCCTGTTGTTCCTACTGTGCTTTCGTTTGGAAGGGTAATTGCGGATGGCATTTTTAACATCATTCCTGACGAAGTTTTAATTCAGGGCACACTTCGCACCTTTGATGAAGCATGGCGCACATCAGCAAAAACGCATATCCGCAGAATTGCAGAAAACACCGCTTCTGCCGCAAACATGAAAGCCGTGGTACTGATCGAAGACGGATATCCCTTTGTGATGAATGACGACCATGCAACGCAGCTGGCAAAAAATGCCGCCATAGCCTATCTAGGCGCTGAAAAAGTAATTGATCTGGAACAACGCATGACGGCTGAAGATTTTGCCTGGTATTCCCAACAAATCCCAGCAACTTTTTATCGCATCGGAACAGCCAATGCGGCCAAAGAAATTAACAGCAACCTGCATACCAGCACTTTTGATATTGATGAAGAAAGCCTGTTGACCGGTTCAGGGCTTATGGCCTGGATTGCTGTGGAGCAGCTCAAACACAAATAAACATTTTTTTCAAAAACCTACTGTCATGCTTGTTGGAGACCACTCATATCAAACCGTTTGGATGGAAGATCATACCGTTAAAATGATCGACCAGAACGCTCTTCCCTTTAGCTTTCAAATCCATGAATGTCCAAGCTATTGGGACACCTGCATGGCCATCACCGATATGACGGTACGCGGTGCAGGTGCCATTGGAGCTGCCGCTGCTTTTGCCATGGCACAGGCTTTTCTGGAAGCTCCCGAAACAGATCGGGAAGTTTTTCTGGAAGATGCCCGCGAAGAAATCGAAGGCACCCGACTTACTGCCCGAAACCTCTTTTATGCCGTTGAAAGGGTTTATGAAGCCGGACAGTTATCTGCCGAAAACGCCAAAACCGAAGCCCAGCGTATCGCACTTCAGGACACAGAAGACACAAGAGCTATTGGTCGTTATGGCAACAAGCTGATCAAAAATAATGCACGAATCCTCACCCATTGCAATGCTGGTTGGCTGGCCTTTGTGGATTATGGCACTGCCTTATCGCCTGTTTACACAGCTAAAAAAGAAGGTAAGGAGATATTTGTATATGTGGATGAAACCCGTCCGCGGGGTCAGGGAGCACGTCTTACGGCCTGGGAACTGATGCAGGAAGGAGTGCCGTTTACCATTATCCCGGATAATGCAGCTGCCAGTTTGATGCAACAAGGCAAAATTGATCTGGTGATCGTGGGCGCCGACCGCATTGCCAAAAATGGCGATACAGCAAATAAAATCGGAACCCTGGGTAGGGCAATACTGGCCAATACTTTTGGCATTCCTTTTTATATTGCCGCACCCACTTCAACCATTGATGCGGCATGCAAATCAGGAAAAGAAATAATTATTGAAGAACGGAATCAGGATGAAGTGCTTTATCAGGATGGCATTGATGCCAACGGAAACAAAGTGAAAGTGATGGTTTGTGCACCCGGCTCAACTGCCTACAATCCGGCATTTGACGTTACGCCGGCTAAATATATCACAGGCATCATTACCGAGAAAGGCATTATCAAAGCACATCACCAATCCATTTCCAGCCTTTTGAAAAGCATTGAAGATGAACGAGCTTAATCACTTTAGAAAGGAAATTGCCTATTTCATGCGCAGGCTTTACAAGCGCGGGCTCACCACTACTTCGGGCGGAAATATCAGTGTGAAGTTGTCCAATGGCATGGTGCTGATTACGGCCTCACAAACCGACAAAGGCCGGATAAAAGCCAGGGATGTTGGCATGATTGACCTGCATGGCCTCCAGCTGAGTGCCAAGGTGAAGCTAAGCATGGAGACCGGCATGCACCTTGCCGTTTATAAAGCCCGACCCGATATCCATGCTATTGTGCATGCACATCCGCCAACAGCCACCAGTTTTGCCGTGGCGCACCGCCCCATTAATCCTGATTTGATGGGAGAGTCCAGAGCTGTGCTTGGAAAAATAAAGGTGACACCTTATCGGCTGATGGGATCGCAGGATCTGGCAGAGGCAGTAGCCCACGAAACAAAAGAAGCCAATGCTGTTTTGCTGGCCAATCATGGCGTTTTGACCGTTGGCAAAAGTCTGTTGGAAGCCTTCGACAGGCTCGAAGTGCTCGAAAACTGCGCAAAAGTTGAATTACTGGCTAACCTGATAGGAACTTCTCATCAGTTGAGCCCGGAGGAAGTGCAAGCCATTGATAAACTTATGAACACATGATCATACCAGAAATAACGATTCAAGACGCGATAAGCATGCCCATCTTAGGCTTTGGCACCTGGGAAATGGGAGGCCGTCAAAGTCCTGACAAAAGCGAGGATGATAAATTTGTCAGGGCCATGCAGCTTGCCCTCGAAAACGGCATCCGTCATATCGATACAGCAGCCATTTATGGCAATGGCCACACCGAAGAGCTTGTGGCCAGGGCGATAAAAACTTATAATCGGGAAAAACTACTTATCACCAGCAAGGTTTCCGGTGATCAGCTGGCCTACCATGATGTAATCAACGCTGCCCATAACAGTTTGAAAAGGCTGCAGACAGCTTATCTTGATTTGTATCTGCTTCACTGGCCAAATCCAGATGTGCCAATCGAAGAAACCATGAAAGCCATCAATGAGTTGCTCGAACAAGGCTTTATTAAACATTTCGGACTGAGTAATTTCTCGGCTGAACAAACTGCTGAAGTGCTACGGTTAACAGATGCTCCTTTAATCACCAATCAGCTGGAATACAACTTATTCACCCGAAATAACGGCCGTATTACCGAAGACGTGGAAGCCTCCATTATTCCTTTTTGCCAGTCGAAAGGTATCAGCATCACCGCATGGCGTCCTGTCTTGAAAGGCGCAACTAACCCTTTGCAGCAACCGCTCATCAACGAAATTGCAGCAAAACACGAGGCCACACGCATGCAGATTGCTTTAGCCTGGTTGCTGAACAAACCCCTCACCCTGGCTATTCCAAAAATGACCAGCGAAAAGCACATTTTGGAGAATATTGCAGCAACAGCAATCAAACTGGATACAAACGAAATGGATTTATTGGATAATCTTGCTTAACAAAAAATCCACCGCCCAATTATTTACGCAATAAGCCAACACCAAGCACTATCAGACAAGTAGCAAGCAGCAGCATTCGGGAATACAACAGCAAAATAAAGGCATTGGGCTCAGTAGTTCCTTGGCCACCGGCAGCAGCAAAAAACCCGCCAATTACCAATATGGCAGCAAGTGGAAATCCACCTCTCACAAACCATGTCCATGATGACCCTCAACGACTATGATCGGCAAAAACTGTGCAATCAGCGCCAAAATCACTAGTACGCCTGCATGGCCGTGCCCTGCACTGAACATGGCAAGTTGAAAATCGATAAGCTCAAGTTACTGATGAGCACCAGACAACAGATTGAGCATGAAATTATCTTCAAAATATAGGTGGATATTGTCAGCAATATAATGTCCGATAGGGTAATCGAATCAAATGTCGTTTTTGCCTGATATCAGTTAGGTTTTTAGTCTTTCACTTCGAGTTTAAAACCTATTCCGTGAACATTGGTGATGGTAACGTCAGGGTCTTCGCGTAAATACTTCCGAAGTTTAACGATGAAGACATCCATGCTTCTTCCGATAAAATAATCGCTGTCGCCCCAAATTTTTTGCAAGGCCTCTTCGCGCGTCAGCACCTGATTTTTGTATTCGAAAAGTAATTTGAGCAGTCCGGCCTCCTTGCGTGTGAGGGTTTGATCGCCAAAACCGGAATGCAGCACCTGATTTTTCACATCAAAACGGAACTTTCCTATTTTAATGCTGTCATCCTGAATACCAGGCATCTGCTTATAGCAACGCCGCATAATGGCTTTTATGCGCAGGTGCAATTCCTCGGTGCTGAACGGCTTGGTGATATAGTCGTCGCAGCCCAGTTGAAAACCTTTAAGCCTATCCTCCTTGAGCGATTTGGCTGTGAGGAAGATTATCGGCATCTGTGGGTTTATCTGCCTGATTTCCTTTGCTAAAGAAAAACCATCCATTTTCGGCAACATCACATCCAATATGCACAGGTGTATGCTGTGATTTTTGAAATTCCTCAGGCCTGATAAGCCATCAGTAGCTATTACCACATTATAGCTCATCAGCTCCAGAAAATCCTGCAAAACCATACATAAATTGGGATCGTCCTCAACCAATAAAATTGATATTTGATCAGCATTTGTCATGGCTCAATAGGTTTTGCCATAGCAGGCAATTGCACAACAAAAGTACTTCCTTTTCCTAATTCACTTTCTACAAGCACTTTTCCCCCGTGTAGCTGCACAATTCTTTCTACATAATAAAGTCCTATGCCAAAGCCCTTTACATCATGCACATCGCCTGTATGAACCCGATAAAAATTTTTAAAAATCACTTTCTTTTTTTCGTCTGCAATGCCCACACCATTATCTTTAACAGAAACCTCCACCATTTGATTCTCAACTTTCACCATCAACACTATCACAGGGATGTTTTTGTTGTATTTCAAGGCATTATCAAGGAGATTAGAAAAAAGTTGTCGCAGATGAAAACGATCACCGTAAATATATACTGATTCACAATCTTTTATAAGGCTTATCCGACCACCAAGCTCTTCGGCTCTCAAATTGAAAGCTTCGATCAATTCATAGATCAAAGGGCAAAGGTCGAATCTTCTCATCTGGAGGGTTACCTCCTGCCTTTCAAGCATGGCAATCTGCAAAATCTGCTCCACCTGATGCTGTAGTCGTTCATTTTCCTGATGAATCACACGCGCATAGGTCTGCGCTTTGTCCTGATTACTGAGCACAGCAGGTTTTAAAAGCATTTCAGAGGCCAGGCCAATAGTTGCCATGGGTGTTTTAAACTCATGGGTCATATTATTGATAAAATCGGTTCTAATTTCGGAAAGCTTTTTCTGCCTGATCACCGTATAAACCGTGTACCAAAATCCCAGGATTACAACAAGTAGGAAAATGGCTGAAAGTACCATCCAAAGCGAAAGCTGTAAAAATACCTGCCGTCTTTTCTGAGGAAAATACATACTGAAATAATAGTCGCCCGGGCTGAATAAAGCCTCTATGCTTTGCTGATGCTCCGAGATGAACAGTTCATCGGAATATTGGCTTACATTGCCCATCACAACATGCCGATTCAAACGGTTGTAGATCATGTACTCATAGGCATCACCCACCTGCATGCAACGCATCTCTGCCTTAATAAGTGAATCCAATATCGGTTCTGAAATCACATCACCAACCTCTGTTTTTTGAAAAACACACGGATCGGGCGACGATAGCAGCCGCAAAGCGGAATCAGTATGCGCTTCAAGCAGTCGGTTCAAAACCGATTTCATGGCTATACGGACACTGTTATCATACTGCTCTTCCTTGAGCAAAAAAGCATTACGCATCCAGTAAACCTGCATTACAACCACACCGGACAATGCCGCGAATGCTAGCAGGATTATAATGTTAAAAACTCTTTTTTTCATGATAAGCAGGCGGCGGGTTTTGCTTCTGCAAACTTAGTTTAATTTCATTTCAACAGCTTATTCCATATATAAAGCGCAATAAAGGTACACTGAATACAAGGCATAAAAAATGTTTAACATTTCGTTAACAGTTATTAACAGACCCTTAACAAGTATGCCTTAGCTGCAGGCGTACATTTGCCTTAATAAAAACTTAAAAAGAATACTAGTTATGAAAAAAGTTGCGTTAATTTTATCTTTTGTTGCCTTCTTTGCTTTTGGAACTGCCGGATTACAAACTGTTGTAGCCGCTGAAAATGCTGATGTAATCAGCTTAACGCAGGAAGTAAAGAAAAAAGACACCAAGAAAAACACTAAAGACTCAAGCTGCAAAGAAGCTAAAACCTCTTGCTGCGATTCAAAAGCTAAAAAAGAAGCCTGCAATGACGACAAAAAGGCTGACAAGAAATAATCCTAATCCCAACGTTTTGTTTTAATTTGGTTTGGGCCTTCCGATGTGATATCGGAGGGCTTTTTTCTTTTCAAGCATATAAAATCTATATATTTGCCAGCTAACAGTATTGCGATGACTTCAAAAATTATCTATACCTCCGATCTGCGAACCGAAATGACCCACCTGCAATCAGGTACCAAAGTGCTAACGGATGCACCGGTTGATAACAAAGGCCGGGGGGAGGTGTTTTCTCCTACTGATCTGGTGGCAACAGCCCTGGGTAGTTGTATGCTAACGATCATGGGTATTGCAGCACGCGAACATGGTTTTGTCATTGATGGCACACAGGCAGATGTTACTAAAGTGATGGCATCAGACCCCCGGCGAATAGCCGAGGTGCATATCCGTTTGGTGTTTCCTGATTACCATTATACCGACAAACAGAAAAAGATACTTACCAAAATTTCCAAAAGCTGCCCTGTTGCTCTAAGCCTGCACCCTGAAGTAAAACAACATATCGAACTGATATTTAAGGATTAATGATGGATGTTCAAATAAAACCCAATACGCGGGGCAGGGAGCGTTTGATCGTTAGCGAAAAAGATACAGCTATGGCATACGGGTCGGGTCTGGTACCGGTATTTGCCACTCCTGCCATGATTGCCCTGATGGAAATGACTGCCTTAAAAAGTATTCATGATCAACTACCCCAACAATACACTACTGTGGGTTTTGCTGTTGACATGAAACACCTCAAAGCAAGTAAAATAGGTGCCGAGATAGTGTGCGAAAGTGAATTGGTTGAAGTGAACGGTCGCAAGTTAGTTTTTGAATTGCAGGTGTGGGATGATGAGATTCTGGTCGGGCATGGCACCCATATTCGTTATATCGTTGATAAATCGAAATTTTTGAATTAACCCGGAATACCACATAATAACACCAATATTAATTTACAGCTTTATTGCCCGATAAAATTCACATAAAATTCTTAATCGATTGAGAGATCTAGCCCCTACGGAAACTATTGTTATCCTAAACTTAACTTTTACCAACATATTGTCTCTTACAGGATGGCCTCTTTAGGGACAAAATGTTGGTGAAATAATGGCTTACCCTTGCCATTTCAAAACCTGTAGGACGACATAACATTTTACCGGACAGGAGTAAATTAATGACACAAATATCAGTATGAAGAACATTATAACATTATTTTTCAGTATTTTACTTATCACCGCTGTCAGCTTTTCGAGCTGCAAAAAAGATGATGAAACTGATCCGTTAAGCTGTGATCTGGAAACTGCATCAACCAGTTTTGAGGAAGCCAGTTTGAATGTGACCTATAAATTGGAGGCTTCGGGTGATTATACTATCAGCAGTTTTTTCTATTACGACGAAAGTGGAAAAGTTGAGTTACAAAACCCTGAACCACAAGAGATAACAGTTAGCCTGAGTAATCAAAAAAACATGCAGGCCGGAGCTGTGGGTAATGTTACTGACGGTTCGATTAAAGTTTCATATAAAGCAACAACAGAAACAACTATCTACGAAGGAATTGACCAGTGTAGTCAAAGCACGAATTAATGGGTCTTGTATTTGTTTTATAGCGCAACCTCTTCGAGATTGGTGGGATTTTTCTATTGCTCTTGCTTTAATAACGCAACCCGTTCCGGGTTGGTGGGATTCGCTGCGATCTTTTGCTTTTGCTACAATATCACATCCCATTACGGGTTGAGAAGGCTGAAACTGATGTATTCCTGACAGCAAGAATCAAATGAACCCACAAGGGGTTCTGGCTATTGTAGCAAAAACGTTCTTAAAAAGAAGAATAAAACCCCTGCCTGCTGGCACTGTCAGGCAAGCTGAAGGGGTTTCGTTATTAATCTGAAGGTTATTTACCACAAACAATGAATAAAAGTATGCTAGCCAGTATCGGTTTCGCTATTAATCTGAGGGTTATTTACCCTTCCTGACGGAACAGAAACATGCTGTTTCAGATTAATATTTGCCCAATGGTTCAAGCTTATTCATGAAAATCAAACAGATATTCAGATTGGTATTCAATCTCAAACTCTCTTAGAAAACGCAAATATTCTTCTTTGAAAGTCTCTTTTTTATGGTGTTCCCGCTGGTTGATTATGTATTTGATTACTTTGTCAATATCAGACCTGCTATAGGAGAATGTACCATATCCGGTTTGCCATTCAAATTTTAATATTCTCCCTTCTTCTTTGATAAACCTTGAAGAAACCCGCTTAATTTCCTTAACTGTATCGGATACAGACAGACTGGGCTTCATGCCGTAAAGAATGTGAATGTGATCATGCATACCATTAACAGCTAATGATTTATGACCAAGTCGATTTACAATACCAGAAATGTATTTATTCAAGCTGTCTTGAAATACAATGCTTTGAATGGGAGAATGGATTTTAGGACTGAAAACCAGTTGAACGTAAAGTTGGGTATATACACCTGCTGACATTGGATTTGTTTTTTTGCGTTACATAATGTGTTTTTGGTGTAACAAATATAGTGGTTTTTGGTGTATATTGCTGTTGATTGTAGCATTATATCGTTTGCAGGGTATGGAACCACAACCCATTCTGCCTGACCAACTTTGCCTTCAGGTAGAGGTTGATGGGTATTTTTTGTGATTTTTTCTACAATAGCTCAACCCATTCTGGGTTGATGTTTTTGCTGTGACGTCTATACTACAATAGCGCAACCTCTTCGAGGTTGACCGGTTT
>JACCQN010000038.1 GCA_015709215.1 Bacteroidales bacterium | reverse complement strand
TTATACACAGTGTTTTGATTAATTTTGTTAATAAAAGGTTGCGGATTTAAGGTATATAATAAAATTGCAAAAACATAAGCATGAGCAATTTATTTAATAAAAAAAAAGGATTCATTCTTAAAAATATATTTTGAATATTTCAAACATTAATTGCAATTTTTTGTTATTATAAATGAGCACTATGAATAAAACACTTATCTTTATACTATTCATTATTAATTAATTAACTCTTTATATTTTTGATAATCACCACCTTAAACAAATAAATATCATGAAACTCAGCATTCAAATTTTAATTTTAGCTCTTGGTTTTGGTCTAATAGCATGCAACAGCAGCGAAAATAAGGAAACTTCTGCAAAAGAAGTAAAAAAGGAATTGAAAGAAGCATCTGATGCAACTGAAGATTTTCTGATTCAAAGTTATGATGATTTGAAACAGTCATACGAAAAGATGAGTCAACAACTGAACGAGAATATGGAAAAAATTGTCGAAAAGTATGATAAACTTAGCGATGAATTAAAAGAAAAATACAAAAATCATTTAGACAAGATTAAAGATGAGGGCGATCAATTGAAGCAAAAACTAGAAGATTTGGAAGAAGCTACCGAAGACCGGCAGGATGAACTTAAGCTTGAAATAGAACAGCTACGTAAAGCATTGAATAAGAGCATAGAAGCTTTTGAAAAAGAAATAAAAGATGAGTAAGCACTTTTTGAAGCACTTACTAAATATAGAAATAAACGGCAGAGGACTTCAGACGAAAAATTTTTAACTTAAAAAACAGGAAAACTAATGGATAAAGAAATAAAAGAAAAAGCGAAATTGGAATTAAATGAAATATTTTCCAAAATTGAAGAACTTGAACGAAAAAAGGATCAGGCAAAATCGGTTTCCAGGGCAAAATTTGATGTAAAATTAGCTGAGTTAAACCTAAAAAAGGTTGAGCTTCAGGCGAAGTATGACGACTTGAAAGTTGCTTCTGAAGCAAAACTAGAAGAAATGAAAGAAGTTTTTTCTAAGAGTGCAACCCATTTTAAGCAAGGACTTCAAGAACTTGGATCGCTGATAGACTAATGACTTAATTATATGGTAATTGTACCTGATTTTGGTATATTATCATCCAAACTTCAGCCAGTTTTACAATCCACATTGGAATAGTAAAGCTGGCTTTTTTACAAAATACGATTTATGTTTCCAGACCTCCAAAACGCTATCAAATGCTTTGTAAGCTTTATTTCACTAAAAGCAAGAGAAAGAAATATTAAGTTGAAAATCCTTACAATTGCACAAAATCAAGTCCTAAGGTTATGATTTTCTCTTTTTCCGGCTTGGTTGACTGTGGGTTCCAGCCTCTTTCAACATAATATTCATCCATAATCTGTTCAAATTCATCCCTGCCAATCAGCACGTCTTTTTGCTGGCCGAAAGTATGCGCATCCTTGAAAAACCTTTCAGGCAACACATCATCCAGCCTGTTGAATCCTTCCCTGAAGTTCATCAGCTTCTCCAGGTTAAAAATACGTTCGCCCACCTTGTCGTAATCCGCTGTGGAAATATTACTGTCGGAAATGGCATTAATCAGCATTGCCGGATGCAAGTCATCACGATACCAGGAAGCAGCGAAACTGCAAATCCCCACCGAATCGCGTAAGGCACTCTGATCCTGTCCTTTAGGTGTTCCACCATTCATATGGCAGGCACCTCTGTTGGCTACGGTATAAGAAATTCCATAACTTTTTGCATAACCATTCACATTCCAGGCAGCCAATTCATGCCCTTTGACGTGAATAGCAAAATCAGAACTTTGTTGCCCAATAAGTTCTGACAAATGTCTAACTCCTTTTGATGCATCCCTGCCAACACCTTCCATACGACCGATTTTGTGAATCATTTCCATGGCAGGAGCCACTTGACCCCACCGCAACTCAATCCCATCAAGGAAATCGGTTGTGATCAGTTCTTTTTCGAGGCATTCGGTCAGGAAGCCAATTACATTTCCGAGGCTGATGATATCCATTCCGTAATCATCGGCGAGTTCAATCATAGAATGCAAGCCATTCAAATCGTCGATCATTAAATTAGCACCAAGCATAGTACCTGTTTCATATTCAATACCTTCGTGGACAACACCTCCGTATGCGCCTTTTGCAAAACCGCTCTTTTTGCAAGCCAATTGACACGCATAGCAGGCAAAGTCGCGTTTCCACACCTGCTGGCGTGCGGCATCAGCGTTGATATTCTTTACCCCTACAAAACTTCCTTCAGCATAGTTTTTTACCGCCTGGCTTCCCCTGTTCGACGACATTTCAATAGCATTGGCAGTGCCTCCATAACGCCAGTTGTTTTTCGACTCACTATCAGCCATAAACGAAACCCTAATCCTTTTTAGTAAATCGACATATTCCTTATGCCGACCAATTGGCGGCATTCCAGTTCCTCTAACGGCAATTGCTTTCAATTTTTTCGATCCCATCACGCTACCCGTTCCGCCACGTCCGGCAGCTCTGGCGGCAGTATTTAAAACACTGCCAAACAGCACTCCATTCTCGGCTCCCGGACCAATATAAGCTGTTTCGAATCGCCTGTCGCCAAGTTCATCCAGAATGGCTTTGTCAAAAGCATTAGTTCCCATTCCCCAGAACTTTGATGCATCGCGTAATTCAAACCTATCATTTTCAATAAAAAGATAAACCGGTTTTTCTGATTTACCTGTGACAACAATAGCATCATAGCCAGCAAACTTGATTTCGGGGCCTATAAATCCGCCCATATTGCTATAGCTGACAGTAGAGGCATATGCCAATTTTTTCTCAACAGGACTTGTTATGGGTGATTTAGTAACCATGCAAGTTCGTGAAGCGGAAGGGAAAGGATAACCACAGAGCAAGCCCGGCACAAAAAGCAGTGGATTTTCAGGGCTAAAAGGATTGGTACCAGGGCCAGGAAGGTAATCGTAAAGCAAACGCATGCCTAATCCTCTGCCGCCAAAATACTCCTTATAGTAAGCCTCCGGAATAGAACGTCTTATGATGGTTTGTGTTGTGAGATCAACTTCGAGGAGCTGACCGTTAATGCCAAATTTCATAATTTGTATGTTATTGGTAATAGGCTTCTGTTAATAATTGATTTATTTTTTCAGGCGACATCCCGCGCAAAGGCATATCGGGCGTAATTTCCAGAAATGAAAGCGCCTCGTAAGGGCAGTATTTTACGCATTGAGGATTGCCCTGGCAAAGCGTACACATCCTTTGAGGTTGCCCAAGCTCATCAGGAAAGATAACGCCTCCCCTTTCTTCGCGGCAGGCATCTGCACAACTTTGGCATCCGATGCACCGGTTCAGATCGTTTTGTATCGTTTGAAACACTTCATCGCGATAGAGTGCTTTGCGACCAGTTACAGCATCTGGTTTCACCGGACATGCAGCTATACAAGGTGCATCTGCACATATAAAACAGGTTACCGGAATATCGAGCGGCGGGTTAAAATGCCATACCTTTATGTTGGAATAATCAGGATTTCCAGCTCCAGGCAATGCTTCCCCTGCTATGCTAACAGGATGATTACTGGCCGAGCAAACAGCTTCGCAGGTGCGGCATCCAGTGCATTTGGAATAGTCTATTACAATGGCCTTGATGCTGTTGGTACCTGAAAATGAGAAAGTCATTAAACCCAGCTGTGATGTTACTGCCACACCGGCTGATCCAAGTAGCATTCCCCTGATGAAGTCTTTTCTGCTAAGTGTCATACTAAAAAGGATTTCTTCAAAAATATTAATTATCTAATATATATCCATATAAATTAACAGTTTAGAATCATTTTAAATTAGTATATGGGCATAAATTTCATATCACAGGCAATAAAGGACTTCCTGCGAAAAAGGATTTTTATGCCCACTATTTTATAAACTTTTTAAGCAAAAAAAGGGTGGAAAGAAGAGCACCTGTTGCTACAAAATTAAAACCATGGGTGGCTGCCATTTGTCCGACTTTATCACAGTAAGTAGGGTTGGTTTTGAAGAAGTTATACCTTTATCGGATGCTAGAAAATTTTTCACTTCATTTCTTATACTGGGAAATTTAGGCTTCATTGCCTGGTTTATTTCGGTATCATCGAAGCAACTCACAGAAATGCAAATGTATTTTCCTGGCTACCATCAAAAATCAAATCAAAAAAAATGGAGAAACATGAAATCGTTGTTGCATAGGGGCGAAATGGGCAGCAGGTTGCAGAGCAACTAAAAAATTACAATGAAAATTTTGTTGTTATCGACCAAAGCCATTAAGTTGTAACAGATCACATCAATAGCATGCTAAACTTTATTGAAGACGATGCCACCACTGATGGCGAGCTCGATAAGGCAGCCATCCACAAAGCAAAAGCGCTGGTTACTTCAGCCGACAATTTATTTGTAGCGCTCACTGCACGCTCAATACCCCCCCTTAAAAATCAAATCATCAGCAAGGCAGCCAGCGAAAGCTCAGAGAAAAGATAAAGATTGCCGGCGTGGCCAACGTAATCATGTCCTTGAAAATAGGAGGAACACCTATGGTTATACTGGTAGCCAAACCCGATATTGTAAAATTTCTGGAACACCTCACCCTTCTCGATTTTCACGGCACACAAATTTTTGAAATCATGAGTGATAATTTACCCAAAAGACTTCACATCAAACCCATTCGTGTGCCAGGAAACGAAACCAGTTCAGGAGCTAACATCATCGGTTTTTAAGCTCCAGGTGGTAGCTATACCTTAAATCCCTGTACTGCCACACCCATCATTTCCGGTTCTAAAATTTTCATTCTCGGAATCCTCGCATAGATTGATGAAATGAAAAAGTATTTATTCGAAAAATAGGGTTAATCTTTCAAGATTAAAAACATCGTTTTTCACTGAATCCGAGATTTTGCCCCTGGCTACAGCCTGGTAATTTGTCTTTACAAAACTCATAACCTGATTGACGACAAAGAGATTAATCACTACCATGCTTTCAAATAAAACAACTCATACCTCCCTACCTACCTCAAAGCCGCCAAAGCTTCTAGCACATGTTGCTTCACATACAATTGCGAATTAAACACATGCACACATTCTCCGGCTTTATTAAATACGTAGGTCACACGTCCGGGTAAGAAGCCTAACATGCTTTTCGGTACGCCAAATAGTTTTCTCACCTTATTATCCGGATCGCTTAACAAATCAAAGGTGAGCTGATATTTTGCTGCAAAATCACTATGCTTTTGCACGCTATCGGCACTGATGCCAAAAACCATGACATCCTGATCCAGAAATTGCTGAAAATGATCTCTAAAAGCACAAGCTTCTGCTGTACATCCGGGTGTATCATCCATCGGATAAAAATACATCACCATCGCTTTTTTCCCAACAAAGTTTGAAGGTGATACCCACTCACCTTTTTGATTTAATAAAGTGAATGCTGGTAATTTATCGCCGGGTTGTATAGTACACATTACAGTAAAAGTTTTATTTTATGAACCAATCACATGTTTTAGCGCGGTTTCAATGTCAGCCGACTGAAACTGATAACCGGCCTGAAGCAATTTATCAGGCTTCACCAGTGCGCCCTTCAACAACATCTCATCAGCCATTTGTCCCATCACAAGTCTTAATGCTACACCAGGAACAGGAAGCCAAGCCGGACTTTTCATTCTAGCACCAATGGCTTTGGCTAATTCGCTTTGTCGCACAGGTTGGGGAGCAGTAAGATTATAAACACCCTCACTTGTTTTATTGGCCAACAAAAACAACATGGCACCAATCTGATCTTCGATATCAATCCATGAAACCCATTGTCGGCCAGAGCCAATTTTTCCTCCAGCAAAAAAGCGGAAAGGCAGCATCATGGGCTTCAATGCACCGCCATCGGCCGAAAGCACAACTCCTGTGCGGAACAATACAAGCCGATCAGCAAACGGCCTTAATACCTGTGCAGCTTTTTCCCATTCAGCAGTTAGATCGGCCAGGTAACCCTTACCTGCAGCATCAGATTCTGTGAAAATCTGTTTGGCATGATGGCCATAAAAACCAACAGCAGATGCCTGCATAATAACACTAAAATGCAAATCAGCGTGTTGCAAAAGTGCGCTGAGCTTTTGTATAGGCTCTACACGACTTTTCAGAAGCACTGCCTTACGTTTAGCTGTCCAGGGAGCATCGGCAATACCAGCTCCTGAAAGATTAATCAAGGCATCACTGTTTTGAAGAGCTGCAAAAAGCTGTTCTTCGGGTTGGCTCCAACTCAAAATCTGAAAACCAGCACCTTCAAAATGTTTATATGCTTCCTCCGGACGTCGGGTGAGCAATACAACATCATTTTTACCAGCCACGCGCTTCAACAAAGCTGTTCCTATTAAACCTGTTCCTCCAGCTACTACTATTTTCATTTAGTTGCGTTTCTATAAAAACACTTGTAAAAAGCTTTTGTTTCATTTTCATCAAATATTCAAAACCACTGTTGTCCGGTAAAATTATAATGTCATCTCTATGGGACTTTTTCTTGATTTCTAACGCACTGACTACCCACATTTTGTCCCTAGCGAGACAGTCTCGCCAGGGACAAAATGTGGATAGCATAAAAGCTTACCCCTGATTATCCCAAGTCCCGTAGGGACGGCAATATTAAAGCGATTGAGCGTTTTTATTTAAATTATACCGGACAACAATGATTCAAAACTAAAATTTGATTTGAATAACCCTATAAGTTTAATGGCCGATACCAGAGCCATTTTTAGCTGCAATTCGATTACATTTGCACGGCAATTACGCAACGCAGTGAAACCGAATATTTCCTATAACCGCATCTGGAGCATAGCCTATCCAATCATACTGGGCAGTGTGGCTCAGAACCTTATCAACGTTACCGACACCGCATTTCTTGGTCGAGTGGGTGAAGTAGCTTTGGGTGCTTCCGCTTTGGGAGGTATGTTTTATATGGTATTGATCATGCTGGGCATGGGATTTGGCACCGGAGCTCAGATAATTATTGCCCGTCGTTTTGGTGAAGGGAAAAACGACCAGATCGGTAAAACCTTTGTACACGCCTTTTATTTTATGCTTCCGCTAGCAGTTGTGGCCTTTTTTACGCTTTTGTTGTTTGGCAATCAGATACTCAGGCCTCTCGTCAGTTCTGATGCCATTTATGAGGCCAGTGTTAGATTTGTAGATTACAGACTCTATGGCTTGTTTTTTGCTTTTGGCCAGATTCTTTTTCGTTCTTTTTACATCGGCATAGCCCGAACCCAAATCATTACCTGGAGCACGCTAGTGATGGCTATTGTAAATATTGCCCTGGATTATGCCCTTATTTTCGGAAACTGGGGCTTCCCTGAAATGGGTATCGAAGGTGCTGCTTTAGCCTCGGTGATTGCTGAAGGAATAGCACTGGTTTTTTTATTTATTAATACACAATACCGGAAACATCCGGCCAATTTTCAGCTGTATCAGTTTGGTATTTGGGACAAAGACCTGTTTATCCGAACATTCAAACTATCAGGGCCAATTATGCTTCAGAATTTTCTTTCGCTAAGCGTTTGGTTTGCATTCTTCCTGCTGGTCGAAAAATTAGGTGAACAAGCCCTTGCGATATCCAATATCATCCGAAGTGTTTATGTGGTATTGATGATTCCCATCTGGGGATTTGCCTCGGCCTCCAATTCTCTGGTAAGTTACCTCATCGGAATGCAATATCCCCAGCTGATATTTAAACTTATAAAACGCATCCTGGTGCTTTGCGTTGGAGGCGTGATAATGCTCATCGTCTTTAGCATATTTTTTCCGCAAGCCATTCTAAGTATCTACACCAACAATCCCGAGCTGATCACAAACAGCATACCGGTTTTGCAGGTAGTAAACACCAGCGCCATTGCACTGGCATTCGGTTTTGTGCTGTTTAACGGCGTTTTGGGCACAGGCAAGACAAATATTTCATTTTTTATTGAATTGCTTGTGCTTAGTTTTTACATTTTCTATGTTTACATGCTCATCAGATACTTCAATGCCAATGTTGCACTTGTTTGGACTGCAGAAATTATATACGGCCTTATGCTGAGCTTATTATCATGGATTTACCTAAAAAAAGGCAAATGGCTTAGCTCTGGAGTGTGATTAATAAATCACATAATTATAAACCATATTTCCTACTCCGGTAACCAGATTAATCTCATCACTATCGTGAAGGCTGCCGACAGCAAAAGGTGTTTCGCCTGTTAGTCCGGAGGAAATAATCATTTTACCATTCTTATCAATCAGGTAAATCTCGCGTGAAGCTTCCGAAACGATGCCAAGCAAACGTTTGCGTTTTGTAATATTGAAAAACCGGGGCTTGGTAACTATTGTATTTTTAAACTTAAAGCGAAACAAATCCTTTTTAAAACGATCGAAGATTTGAAGCTCATCGCCGTCGAGATAGATAAAATCGATATTTCCATCCTGGTTAAAGTCTTCATAAAGAAAGAAATGATCAGAACCGAACTGCCCAAAATCAGTTGTTGACAATTGACCCGATGATGATACATACAGCAGTTTGCCCTGCTTATCGCTTGTAAGCAGGATTCCTTTGCTATTCGTTTTATTTAGGTAAAAATCAGCATGAACCGACTTTTCCAGCTTTCCTCTGGGGCTTATTCTCACATTTCCCCTTCGGTCAACAATTCTTACATTGCCTTTGATATCAGTGATGATAATATAGTCTTTTCCGGCAGCAATAAGGCGCTCAACCTGTTTGGTAACGATCTCGAGCGAACGCGGTTTTTGCCAGCCATCTACCTGGCTTCCATTCAATTCATAATTATAAGTTAACTTATCAGCACAGGAAACCAAAATGCGATAATCTTTTCGGTTGTTATAGTCAAAAACTGCTATACCATTTGTAGCCTGCGATCGAAGTTTTACAGGATAACCCGCCACATTATTCCCATTACGATCAATCAAATGCAAGTAATTGGCCGTGTTGAATAAAAACTGAAACTTACCGTTTTTATAGTAATCAACCACAAACACCTCACTGATAGGCGTTTCTGATAATTGTTTCTTCCACATCACTTTTCCATCCGGATTGATGAGGTAAAGCTGATTTTTGGCATCAAACACTATCAAATTGTATTTAGAGGTTACATGATCTTCAACGATATGAGGTTTTCCGATAATAGGATACTCCAACTCCGTTTTCCATGCTACCAAACTTTCTTCCTTATAGTTAGGATTATGTTTTAGGGTCATACTTTGATAAACCAATTCATTAAAACTGGTAAACTGCACTGCAATAGCCTCAAATTCACCAAACACCTGCTGATTGCGATTAAGCTGATACCTGAGCTGATTAGATCCAAAAGATTCCAGCAGTGGCAAGCCGTCACGTAAATTCAAATAAAGCGAAATATTAGCCTGATCGGACATATTTTGCCTGAACCGCTTAAAATTATTGTTCATATCCAATGTACGACCGGAGCGATAAAGATGCAACACCTCTTCGAGAAGGGATGAATCATCGGCAACAAGCAAATATTGATCCGTGATGAGATAATAGCGTCCGGCAGGTTTGCCGAAAACTTTCCCGAAAATTTTACCCGTAAAGCCTGTTGGGTTCAGCTGATGAATCACCGCATTTTCTACCTTGCGCGAATTCGTGCCACCCGCTACCTTTCCCAAACGACTCATAAAACGTTCGGCAAGCTGCTCTTGTTCCAGTCGTGCCACAAACACAGGTTGATTCGAAATACCGGTATATACCAATCCTAATTCCCCGCTTAATGCAGGCAAAAGCTCTTCACGGATATTCAGGCCAAAACTTTTCTCAAAATCACTTATAACTGCACTATTGGCAGTGCGTTCCCAGAAAGTCTGAAAGTCTTCAATATTCAAAGTCAATAAGATACGACTTGAAAAAGGCAATACATTATATACCGTACTGATTCCGGCGTTGAGACCTCTGAGATGATAAAGGTAATTACCGCTATCGGCCAGAGCATAACCATTAAGCAACACATCCTGTTCTTTTAGGAGCAGATCCAATGCCGACCAACTTGCCAGTTCGCTTACAAAATCCTTCACTTCTTTAGCATAAGTATCCGCAGCATTTGTACTTATAAGTTCTGACAAAAAAGCATAGTTTAAATATACATAAGCTTCAGCAGCCTGTCCTTTTGTATTTTCAAGCTTTCGCAGAGCCGGTTTTTTATTGATTGCTTCTTCTTTTTTAATTGTTAGCAAAGCTTTATCTATCAATGCTTTATCAAAACTTCCGATCAATAAACCATTTTCAATCGCAAAGGCGTATTGTCTCCCCTCAATAGCATCGACTAACAGCGTACTTTCAAAGTTTTGCTGACCACGCTCAACCAGTTCAATCTTACCCGAAAATTTGCTTTGCAATGCCGATCGAATCTGATTCATTTTGAGCTTATTTCCCACCTCCGCTACAAACAGGAAACTAAAAGACTCATCCTGCCGGTGCAAAGAAAGCAAGATTTTTTGTTTACTTATAAAGGTTTTAAATTCTTGATTATCTGAAAATAACGAATCAACCCATTGCAAATTTTGTTCTATCCGTGCAATCGCATCGACTTTTTTGAGCAACGGCCAGAAGGAAGTCTGCGCTGTAAGTTTATTCCAAAGCATACCCGGCTCGGGCCATTCCATCACCAGCATCGCATCCTCGGGAACAGCAAGCCATGCATCTGATTGATCCTGTTGGCTTTGCTGCATGAAATAAACTAAAAAAACAATGCCTAATACTAAAACTATTCCACCAATAAAATAAGTGAGCTTTCCTTTATGCATGACCCGTTTTGAGTTTAAGAATCCTCAAAGATACTTCAGATAATTCATAAAATAAGCAGGATCAACAGCAGTCTTCAACAACTGAATGTTGATAGCTTAAGGCATTATTTAACTTAAAAATCAAGCCGGGTTTGCAACCCATGATTGAAACTTTTGCGATGCAGCGGACAAAGGCCATGCTGCGCAATAGCCAACTTATGAGCTGTAGTAGGATAACCTTTATTACGATCCCAGGCATATTGAGGATAATCTGCATGAGCCTGCAACATCAATTCGTCGCGATGTGTTTTTGCCAATATCGAGGCTGCTGCAATAGATTGATATAAAGCATCTCCACCAATGATGCACTGAAAAGGAATATCCTGATAAGGATTGAAGCGATTACCATCAATCAGCAATTGTTGTGGTTTTTGACAAAGCTGATCGATAGCACGGTGCATAGCCAAAAAACTTGCCTGCAGAATGTTTATCTCATCGATTTCTTCAGGAGAAGCCCACCCAATTCCCCAACACAAGGCCTCCCTGCGAATCAGCTGACTTAAGGCATACCTGACCTGAGGATTCAGTTTTTTAGAGTCGTTAAGCCCCGGATAATCCTTCTTTGAATCTAATATCACGGCCGCAGCAACAACGGGTCCGGCAAGGCATCCGCGGCCGGCTTCATCACACCCTGCCTCCAGCAATTGCTGATTAAAAAATGCCTTTAAACCCATCAGGTAAAAGTTGGAAATAATGATTTATGAGCATGGTAAACATCAAGGTGTATAGCAAAATCGTACGAAATCGCAGCTTATGGCCATACGCCAAATCGTAAGCCCAAAAAACAGACAACGGAATGAGCACCAAAGCGTGGATTTGAGCAGGTTTCCAGAAAAACAAAAGAAGACAAACGATAAGAAGTAAATTGTTCATACTGACCTTTTTACGTAATCCCAGATTGCGTTCGCTTTCAGCTGTCCAAACAAAAATAATAGCCCGTAATGCAATAAAGACCAATACTATAAATGCCAACCAATCGGTTATGCCAAATCCACTGAAGAAAATAAATTCGGGCAATCCGACAGCAAAATCAAATGCCTGATAAAACTCAGGAAGTGAATCTAACAAAAAATACCAGCTCCACACCAAGTAAATCGGTGTAAAAGCTCCCATAAAAGCGGCTGCCAAGTTACGCCAGTCAAGTTGCAGTGCAATTACCAACCCAAGTATTAACCACAAAAAGAGCATGAAAGCAGGCGGATAAAACAACCCTGCAATAGCGATAAAAAAGCCAGCATTGAACACGTAAATCACAGCCTCTTTTTTGCCGTAAATCAAAAAAAGCATATGCATGGCTGCTATCACAAAAAAAGCCGCAGGAATTATCTGATAGAGGCTGGTGAGCTCCCGACTAAAACTAAACATCAAAACGTAAGCCAAAGCGCCCGAAAATCCATTGCGCGCGATGAGCAGGTTGGATGCTAAAATACCATTGAAATAAAAAGCCTGCAAAAGCAATAAAATAAGGGCTAAAACTGTTGCCACCAAAGGAAATTGAAAGAGCCATGCCGCAAGCGGCTTAAACAACAGCCCTCCTTCGACAGGTGAAATATAGAGATCAGAGGCATTTATAAGCGAAGGAAACCACATCACCAGAGCAATTATCGCTACCACTAAATATTGTGCTGCAAAGCTCGATCTGAAAAACCTGATTAACATATTACTTTTTATATGCTATCAGGTCTTCACCAATATCCTTTCGATAAGAGGCAGCCGAAAATTGTACTTTACTAATATTTTTATAGACAGTTTTTCGTGCACTTTCGATTGAATAATCCAGTGCTGTAAATGCAAACACGCGTCCTCCACTGGTTTTAACGCCTGCTGTTTCGACATCAATACTTGTACCGGCATGAAAAACGACACATTCCTTGGTTGCATCAAGACCGGAAACCGGAAAACCTTTCTTATAATTTCCCGGATAACCACCCGAAACCATTACAACCGTTACAGCATGCCTGTCATCAGTCTCAAGAATTTGCCCACCAAGCTCACCTTTCCAGCTGGCCATCAAAAGTTCAAGCAAATCTGATTGAATTCTTGGCAGAATGCATTCCGCTTCCGGATCGCCCAGGCGGACATTATATTCAATTACAAAAGGATCGCCCTGAACATTCATCAACCCAATAAAAATGAATCCTTTATAGATAATACCACGCTTTTTCAAACCTTCCATCGTTGGGATAATAATGCGCTTTTCTACTTTTTCCATGAAAAGTTTGTCAGCAAAAATAACAGGCGACACAGCACCCATTCCACCTGTATTGGGGCCTGTATCGCCCTCTCCTATCCTTTTATAATCTTTTGCCGAAGGCAGAATTTTATAATCCTTACCATCCGTAAGCACAAAAACCGAAAGCTCAATTCCGCTTAAAAACTGCTCAATCACCACCTTTTCGGAGGCCGCACCAAACTTACCTTCAAGCATGGCCTTTAACTCCCTTTCGGCTTCTTCGAGGCTATGCAGGATTAAAACACCTTTGCCAGCAGCTAGTCCGTCGGCTTTTAAAACAAAAGGCGCAGCAGCACTTCGGAGGTATTCGATGCCTTCGGCTAAATTGGTGCTATTCACCTCGAAAGCACTTGCTGTTGGGATTCCGCTTTCGAGCATAAACTGCTTGGCATATGCCTTGCTGCCTTCCAGCCTGGCTCCCATCTGATCAGGACCGATTATGGCAACATCCTGCAACAGTTTATCAGCTCCAAAAAAATCAACAATTCCTTCAACAAGGGGCAGCTCAGGACCAACAACAACAAGGCTGATCTGTTCCTCGATACAAACCCTGCGCAATCCCTCAAAATCGTTAACGTCTATAGGCAGATTAGTACCCACCTCAGCTGTACCGGCATTTCCGGGCGCAAAAAAGAGTTTGTCGCACTGTTTACTATGGCTTATCTTCCATCCCAGGGCATGTTCGCGCCCACCGGCTCCTATTATTAATACATTCATGATTGCTTCGTTTTATTCGATTTAGAAATTGTCTTCATCATACTTTGCCAGAGTTTTTGTGCAGCCTGATCCCAGCTAAAAAGTTTAGCCCGTTTAAAACCGCTGTCAATCAATTTTTTTCTCAGGTCATGATTTTCAACCAGCTGTTGCATGGCATTGGCAATGGCTTTTTCATCAAAGGGATCGATCAACAGGGCAGCCTCTCCTGCCACCTCAGGCATGGCTGTTATGTTGGCCGTAATTACAGGCACACCACATCGAAAAGCCTCAACAATAGGTATTCCAAAGCCTTCAAAATAGGAAACGTAAGTGATTGCCAGAGCAGAAGCCGTAACGTGATGCAAATCATCGGCATTTAACCTGCCACAAAAAACCACGCGTGATTTATTTTCCATTTCATCAAAGGCTTTGCGGATCGGTTCGGTCCACCATTTCTTTTCTCCGACCACCAATAACCTGACAGCAGAATCTGATTGCCGGCAAAACTGATCAAAAGCAGTGAAAAGCCGTGCCAGATTTTTTCGGGGATGCAGTGATCCTACAAATAAAAAATAGGGATGGCCATCGGTCAATTTCTCTCTTACAAGCAATTGTTCTTCAATTGGTATCGGACTAAAACGTTCATTGGCACCATTATAAACCACATCAACTTTTTCGGGGGCAACGCCATATTGCTTTACAATATCCTGTTTCGAAAAGTTCGAAACAGTTGCAATACGTGTTGCTTTTCGAGCAAATCGCGGAAAAAAATAACGGTAATACCATCGCACTAAAAAAGGCAGATCAGCCGGAAAATGTTCAAAATTGAGATCATGCATCACTGCCAGATCGGGTGTTTTACTGCCTAAACTCAAATAGCCGTCCGGCGAAAGGAAAAGATCAGGTTTAAGTTTTTGAAGAAAGCGCCTAACCGACCACTCAAACCAAATGATGAATAAAAATGGATGTCGAGCAGGAGGGCTTAGCACAACTGGTTTCACATTTTTAGCAAACAAAAATGAGTGGTCTGGTTGCCTGTCAAATATAAAATAGAACTCATCATCAGGATGTTGTGCAACAATACGGATAAGGTTCTCGTATGTAAACCAACCAATACCTTCCAGTTTGTTTTTGATTAATAAACGTGTATTTACTGCAATTCGAAGCCCCATAACTGGTTTTTGCCTTAGGAGGTAATAATTATCTACTAACTTTGCCGCAAATATCAGAATTTTAAATGAAGGCTTGGGTAAAAAAGATATTACAGCAGCTGTTAGGCTTCGACCGTTATTTGTATTTGTTTTCACTTTACATCATAAATACGCTGAAGTGGAACAAAAAAGAAGGTGATTTCATTCATTTTCTTGAAATGATACCAAACAAAGGACGTATCCTGGATATTGGTGCCAATATCGGCATTATGTCGGTTTGGCTTGGGCGGAATCGACCAGAGGCAGAAATATTTGCTTACGAGCCTATACCACACAATATCAAAGCATTGAAGAAGGTGTTGGCACACTATAAATTAAAAAATGTGCAGGTGATCGAAAAAGCCCTGGGTAACAACAATGGTGAAGTTGAAATGGTGATGCCAGTTTTGGATGAAGTAAAAATGCAGGGGCTCAGTCATGTGGTTCATGAATCAATCACAGATTTTAATCAGGGCAGCACATACAAAACACCTATGACCAGATTAGACGATTGCGAAGCCCTGCAAAACGGCGGAGCGGCTGTTGTGGCCATCAAGTTAGATGTAGAAAATTTTGAATATTTTGTGCTGAAAGGAGCCTGTCAAACCATCAGCAAATACCGTCCGATCATCTACACCGAACTATGGGAGAACGAAAACCGTGAGAAATGCTTTAAGCTGATGAACGAGCTTAATTATAAGGTAAAAATACTCCAAAAAAAGACACTTGTTGATTTTGATCCGACAATGCATAAAACACAAAACTTCTTTTTTGTACCTTAGCCCGTTTTAGCGGATAATCAATTGATGCAAAACCGATTCATTAAAAACCTTGCCCTACTGCTTTTCCTGAATCTGCTAATCAAGCCGTTCTGGATTCTTGGTGTGGACAGAGCTGTACAAAACACAGTTGGAGACGCATCTTACGGTTTTTATTTTTCTCTTTTTAATTTTTCGTCCCTTTTCTACATCCTGCTCGATCTGGGAATTACTAATTTCAACAACAGAAACATTGCCCAAAACAATCAGCTGCTCAATAAACACCTGGCTGGTATATCTGTCTTAAAAATCCTGCTGGCAGTGGTTTACGGAGTGCTGATTTATTTAATCGGTTATCTTATCGGCTATGATAGTCACCAACTAAAACTGCTGGCCTGGGTTGGATTGAATCAGGTTTTACTTTCGTTTGTGCTTTATCTGCGTTCCAATATTTCAGGATTACTCCTTTTTAAAACAGATAGTCTTTTATCAGTTTTCGATCGATTGCTGATGATTGTGATATGCAGCTTTTTGCTTTGGTCGGGCACGTTTGCCGGCCAATTCAAAATAGAATGGTATGTATATGCGCAAACAGCCGCGTACATCGTTACAGTTTTGCTGGCGGCAATCATTGTGTTAAGGTATTCCGGAAAAATTAAGTTGAGTTTCAACCTGCCGTTTTCGTTGATGATCCTCAAAAAAAGTATTCCTTTTGCCTTACTTGTTCTGCTGATGAGTTTTTACAACAGGCTGGAACCCGTGCTGCTCGAGCGTTTGCTCGATGGTATCGAAGGTAAATTGCAAACCGGCATTTACAGCCGGGCCTTTCGCCTGCTGGATGCAGGGAACAATATTTCATTACTTTTCTCGGTTTTGCTGCTTCCTATGTTTGCTGCTTTAATTAAGAAAAAGCAAGCAGTTAATTCACTCGTTAAGCTTTCTTTCAGTATCATAATCAGCATGTCGGGCATAGCTGCTATTCTTTCTTTTTATTACAGCGAAGAACTTATGCAATTGCTTTATGGTCAACAAATTGGAGAAAGCATAGCTGATTTTCAATGGCGAATCGACCAATCGGCAAAAGTTTTTCAGCTGTTGATGGGTAGTTTTGTTGCTGTATCAGTTACCTATATTTTTGGCACTTTACTTACTGCAAACGGCAATCTGAAGCTACTCAATATCATTGCAGCCAGTGGTGTGGTGATTAACGTGTCCGTTAATCTAATTCTGATCCCCATCTGGCAAGCCTATGGAGCAGCCTGGGCCAGTTTGAGCGTACAGGTTTTTACCGCTGTTTTGCAGTTGATACTTGCAACCCATATTTTTAAATTAAACTTTGGGAAAAGATTCTGGCTCAGACTAACCCTCTTTTTTTTACTAACCGGAAGTGCAGGATTCTTTAGTAAGGAACTTCCATTTCATTGGATACTGAATTTTGTGATGGCCGCTGTTTTTGGTGTAATACTGGCCTTTTTAAGCGGGCTTCTTAAGCTTAGGGAGCTCTTTAGCATGGTGATTCCATCAAAAAACAAAAACAAAAGCTTATCAAATGAAAAATAAACCCTTGCTATAAGCAGTAAAATTTCTATTTTTGACGACCTTTTCAAAACAGTGAAAATCCATGCAAGAACCGATGAAGGGTGACCTTAACTCATTCAGTCTGCTAAATTTGGTAATTAAAAACCGAAAAACCATTGGTATTATCCTGGCTACAACGGCATTGCTAAGTTTTATCTTCACCTCTCCTACTTTTATAACACCACTTTTTAAGTCGGTTACGATTCTGTATCCCACGTCCACCAACTCCGTTTCAAAGATATTATTAAGCACTAATTTCCAAACCAGCAAGGACTTGTTGGAGTTTGGTGAAGATGAACAAACAGAGCAAATGCTTCAGGTATTAAATTCGAATAAGATACGTGATAAAATCATTGAGAAATACGACTTAATGAATCATTACGGGATCAAGCCTAACGAAAAATACCGTAACACCAAACTTTATGAAACCTATGAAAGCAGAATTAAATTTCGCCGCACAGAATATACAGCAGTAAAGATTACTGTTTTGGATGAAAGCCCAACTATTGCAGCCAATATTGCGAACGATATAGCAGATTTGTTTGACTCAACGATGAATGCCATGCGCAAAGAAGTTTCGCGCAAAGCCTTTAGCATTGTTGAAGCAGAATATTTCCAGCTCAGGAATGAAGTTCAACAGATGGAAGATTCGCTCAACAGCTTACGCCGGCTTGGCATTCACGATTACGAAAGCCAGGCTGAGATGATCAACCAACAGCTTGCTATTGAGCTAGCAAACGGTAATCGAGCCGGGATAAAAGCGTTGGAAGAAAAGCTGGAAATATTGGCTCAATATGGTGGTTACTACGTTTCAATACGCGATATGCTGGAATTTGAGCGCAAGCAGTTATCACAGATTAAGGCAAAATACGAAGAAGCAAAAGTAGATGCCACGCAAAATCTGCCCCATAAATTCGTTGTTACATCAGCCTATGAAGCCGAAAAAAAATCGTATCCTATTCGTTGGCTCATCATGCTGATAGCCCTAACAAGCACATTTATGTTGGTGTTGTTAATACTAGCCATACTGCAGCGTAACCCGGTATATCTTTCAGAAAAAAAAAACATAAACGGAATCAACGAGGCTTCATCCGTAAAAACGTCCAGGCATTTCAAGAAGGTTTAAGAACTAAGAACAAGCAATATTACATTAAGATGGATAACTACTTTAATAATACATCACTGGTTCGGCTCCTGTTAAAATGGAAATACCATCTGGCAGTGATTTTTGTGGTGGCGGTTATTTTAGGCGCTATTTTTAGTGGCCCTGCTTTTATCACACCGCTCTACAAGTCAGAAGCTATCGCTTATCCGGCCAATATCAATGCCTATTCGGATGAAAGCGAAACAGAGCAAATGCTGCAAATTATCCAGTCGCAGGATATTGTCGACTCGGTGACTAAGAGATTTAACCTGATGGAGCATTACAAAATTGATCCTGAATATCCTTATTGGCGTTCAGTTTTATTGGAAGAATACCACGACAGGGTTAAAATCAGTAAAACCATGTACGAGGCCATTTCAATCACCGTGATGGACAAGGACCCACAAATTGCTGCTGATATGGCAGATGCAATCCTTTACTTTTACAATGTAAAAATTGCAGACCTGCATAAAAGCAAACGCCGCGAAGTAATTGATATGTACGACAAGCAACTTAGGGCTAAAAGAGCCCTGATTGATTCGTTAAAAAATCAGCTTGAAGTTCTTGGAACTACCTACGGGTTAATTGATTATAGTGTACAATCACAGGAGATCATGCGCGGGTATTTAAAAACTTTTGACGGTAGTGATGCCCGGGCAGTGAACAATACCGCTGTAAAGGAACTAAAAGAAAATATTCAAAAGCTTGGTGGGGAGTTGTTAACAACCGTTGAGATGTTGCAGCACGAATCGCGTACCTATGTAGATATCAAAGTGGAATACGAGCAGGAATTGCGTTTCTACAACTCAAATCTCACCTATTCAAACGTAATCTCTAAACCTTATCCATCTGATAAAAAAGCCTATCCGGTTCGCTGGATTATTGTTACGCTGGCAGCGGTTGGAGGTTTGCTGATAGCAATCCTTGTTATCTTTGCCCTCGAAAACAAAAAGAAACTCACCGACTATTCTTCAGCAGCCTAATATCTGCCACAAGTGACGGAACGGATAAAAATAGCATGGTTATACCTTATTGCAGCAGCTTTTGTTGCACTAAACCTCTATTTGGTAGTACAAAAGGATTTTTATCTTGCCTTTAGTCTGCCAATAGTTTTGGGCATTTTGATGCTTTACATCTTTTCGCTCGATAAGGTTTTGTTGCTCATAGCACTTTTAACTCCTTTTTCGGTCAATATTGAAGATATGGACGCAGGTTTGGCGGTTTCATTACCTGTTGAGCCCATGCTTTTCGGCGTATTAGTGCTCTTTACAGCTAAGTTTCTTTACGAGCGTAATTATGATATGCGGATTGCCCGACACCCGATTGCCCTGGTGATCTATCTGATGTTTGGCTGGATGATTGTAACGGCTTTCACTAGCGAAATTCCACTTGTTTCCGTTAAGTATATTGTATCCAGGCTATGGTTTATTATTCCCTCATTTTTTGTTGCCTCGCTTGTTTTTAAAAACCTAAAAAACATTCATTGGTATATCTGGCTTTACACTTTTAGTTTGCTTATTGTTATCGGATACACCATTTTGAATCATGCCAGCTACGGTTTTAGTGATGATTCAGCTCACTGGGTGATGTCGCCTTTTTATAACGACCACACCGCATACGGAGCAGCACTGGCCATTTATCTTATTTTCATTTCAGGATACGCCTTTTATCCGGGGCTGAGCAAATGGACACGTTTTTGGATTATAACAGTTGCCTTGATGCTTGCGGTTGGAACTGTGCTTTCGTTGAGCAGAGCTGCCTGGATTAGTATCGGCGCTGCTCTTGTTGTTTTAATAGCTGTGTTGTTACACATTAAGTTTAGATGGATTTTGGCAGCTTTTATTACCGTTTTGGTTGTCCTTTTTTCGTTTCAGCATCAGATCATCGATATGCTTGAAAAAAACAAGCAAGATTCTTCAAACAACCTGGTAGAGCATGTACGCTCAATCTCCAATATCTCCTCCGATGCTTCCAACCTTGAAAGGATAAACCGCTGGCAAGCAGCCATACGCTTGTACAACGAAAGGCCTTTTTTTGGCTGGGGACCAGGTACTTATCAGTTTGTATATGCTCCGTTTCAAAGGTCGAAAGAAAAAACCATTATCAGCACCAATGCCGGAGATGGTGGAAATGCACACAGCGAATATATCGGCCCGCTCGCTGAAATGGGTGTGATTGGGATGCTGCTTGTTTTTCTATTGGTAGGGGTTATGATTTACAGGGGTTTAAACACCTATAAAAAAGCACGGAATAATGAGTCGCGAATCTTGACTCTTTCAGCAACCCTGGCTTTGATTAGCTATTTTGTTCATGGCTTATTGAATAACTTTCTTGACACAGACAAGCTATCGGTGCCGGTGTGGGGTTTAATGGCGATTATTGTTGTAATGGATGTTTATTTTGCTGATCGTGATCAAATTGATGTTCCGATCGAAAACGAAAAAACCGAGGAATAATTATTCAAGTTTTTCTTAATGTTGCTATAAGGATCGCCCTATCACAATTAAGATTATAGCGATGCTACAGCTTTTGTCTTTGCTGTATCTTCTATTTCTTTCCAGCCATAAAATCAGGCAGTTGCCTTAAGGCAGCCAGCTCGCGCCATTTCTTCCGTACATCATCGGCGGGTACACCAAAATAGGTTTTACCTCCTGGAAGAGATTTGTCCACCGCCGATGTGGCAAGGATAACTGCTCCTTTTCCAATTACAATGTCTTTATTGATTGCGACTCTGCCCCATATGATTACATCTTCTTCGATGCGCGTAACGCCAGCAATGGCAGCATGTGAACCGATCAGGCAGTTCTTGCCGATGTAGGTGTCGTGCCCCACCTGACAGTGGTTATCCATTTTAGTTCCTTCATCGATGATGGTATCACCCGTAACGCCTTTGTCGATGCTGCACAATGCGCCAATTTCAACGCGATCGGCAATGATAACACGGCCACAGCTTTCGAATTTCTTGTAGCCCTCGGGTCTGCGCTGAAAATAATAGGCATCTGCCCCCAAAACCGTATTGGAGTGAATGATCACATCATCACCAACAATAGTGTGATCATAGATACTTACATTGGCATGAATCAGGCAATTCTTTCCGATTTTTACATGGTTGCCAATAAAAGCCCCGGGTTGAATGATAGTTCCTTTACCAATTTCGGCTGTTGGACTAATCAAACCATTAGAAGGCTCGAATGGCCGGTATTGTTGAATCAGCTGAATGAAAGCATCAAAAGGCTTTTCGTGAAATATTAGGGCTTTTCCTTCGGGGCAGGCCACTTTCCTATTGATCAGGATAGTGGTAGCGCGCGAATTGAGTGCTTTTTCGTAGTATTTCGGGTGATCCACAAAAGTAATATCACCCGGCTCTACCATGTGAATTTCGTTCAGGCCACTGATTACAAAATTCGGATCACCCTCAAAATCAGCCTGCAACATGGCAGCAAGCTGTTTAAGCGAAAGTGGTGGGTTAAATTTCATAAAGTCGATTATTCTTTCACACGTTCTGAATAACTGCCATCGCGGGTATCCACTCTGATTTTATCACCGATATTGATAAAAAGAGGCACTTTAATCACTGCACCAGTTTCGAGTGTGGCGTCTTTCATAGCATTGGTGGCCGTGTTGCCCTTTTCACCAGGCTCGGTATAGGTTACTTCCAGCACAACAGAAGTAGGTAATTCGCAGGTAAGAACAGAATCAGATTCAGTATGATACATCACTTCTACGGTATCGCCCTCACGGAGAAAATCGGGAGCATTAATCAATTCTTTGGCAATAGGAATCTGCTCAAAGGTTTCATTGTTCATAAAATGATAATCCTGACCATCATTGTAAAGATACTGCATTGGACGACGCTCTACACGCTGAATGTTAATCTTTATTCCGGCAGGAAAAGTGTTAGGTAAAACCTTACCAGTTTTGAGGTTTCTCAATTTCGTACGCACGAAGGCTGCACCTTTACCGGGTTTCACATGTTGAAACTCAACAATGGAATACAAATCGTTATTAAATTCAATTATCAGACCGTTTCTAAAATCAGCTGTCGAAGCCATAAAGTACTGTTTAAGTGATTAAGGCTGCAAATTTAGGAATTCAGCTCGAATTTTACGTGATTTCTTTTGAGAAAGTAAAAATTGCAGAAAAACCAGACCCAATTATTGAATTAAACTCAAACCAATAATCTCCTGAACTAAATCCGTGTGAAATGTCTTTTCAAAATCTTTATCAGATAACACTAAGCCACTGTAAGCTAAATTGTTGAGCAGTTCTTTACTTTCTGTATATCCTTTATTCAATTGAATTTTTGCGGTCGAATCTTTAAATAAAATATGACTCCACGGAAGGTAGAGTTTCAAACGCTGTCGAAAATAGAGCTTACGGATGGAATGCTGCTGGTTTAAGGGCAACTTCCAGTTAGGATTAATAATGGTTTCCAATTGTCCTGGCAAAAGCCGAAAAAGTTCCAAAAACATTTTGCCGTTAGCCTTCTGGTCCATGGAGACTGGCAAGGCAGCAGCAGTGAAAGGCTGGCTGAAAAATGGCGTTGTTGACCAACAAAATGCGCGGTTGCGATCTTCACCCTCAAAAAGCCACTTCCGTGCGCGCTCACGCAATAAAAAATCCGTGTATGCCAGCTCAGGGCTACTATTGTAACTTTGGAGTTGCCCGATCAGGTAGATTTTTAGTGCATTGGTCTCAAGGCCAGTCCATTTGGCAGCCTGAGACAAGCTTATACGATCATATTTTTGCAAAAGAAAGTTCAGCAAGGCAGGATAAGATTTTATCCTGATGGATGGTCTCAGGTCGGCCAAAACCTTATCTCCCCCATCGCCTGTGAACATGCTGTATTGATGGATTTTAAAATATTCCAGAAAAGGAAGGATAAATGCCATACCAGCATAATTAATCCCTTGTTTAATTTCCATTAACTGCGATAGTTGTTCCTCAGCAGGATTTTGCAAGGCAATAAACCGATGATTTTGATGCCATTGCAATTGCCTTACAATTTCATTTACAGCCTTTAGATCAGCATCAGCTGTGCCAGCATCATCCTGATAGGTAAAAGCAGGAATACGAAGGTCCATTTGTTTGAAAACTCCTGCCATTAAACGCGAATCCAGGCCACCGCTTAATGACAAGGCAGGATTTTTAACTTTTTCCAAGCGGTATTGTGTTGCCTCCGATAAATCATTTAATACGATTTTTGGATCGTAATACTGTATATTACCTGTACGAAAACCTTCAAATTGGTTATCTGAAATTTCAATGGAATTTTTGATAAAATCTGCCTTCAATAGTGAGCCTGGTGGCAAATAGCTGATGTTATGCCAAAGAGATTTCTCCCCTAAAGCAAAACCAAAAAGCAATGTAGTTGCGAGTGCATAGGGATCAAAGCTGGTTATCCCTGCGAGATGACGAAGCTGCCGGATATCCCTCCCGATAACAAATTGTTTCTTGTCCTGAAAGAGATAAACAGGAAGCCGTCCCAGCCAGTCGTTCCAGACAAAAAGCTGCTGATTTGTTTTGTGGTAGATCAACAGCACAAATTCTCCATCGCGCTGTAGTAACCACGATTGCAATTGCTTAGCGGTGATTTGTCCGGCACAAAAGTCCTGAACTTTTTGTTTTAGAACTGCTTCTATCTGGTCATAAATCCTACCTTCCAGAAGCACCATACAATCGGCTGTCTCCCAATATTGGATTGGATAATCTGAATAAAAATCAGCAAAAAGCCGGCATTGTTTTTCATCAAAAAACATCCGGCGTTGGTAATTAAAAAGCCTATCAAGCAATACTTTAGCTGAATTTTGATCGGGCTTATAGCTTTGTTGAAATGTAAATCCCGGCATGGCATTTTAAAATTGAAGCCAAGATAGTAAAATTAGCCTGAAAATTTACATTGATCACTTAATCTTGTATTGATGTGTAATTAATTTTCTGTAGCAGTTAAGCACTTCTGAAAATCTCTATGCTACTAGTTGTGTCAATTTCTATTAGTAAAACATACTGTATAAAAACACGGAATTTCCACCTTTTATTAAATATACTTTATAAATAATAGATTAATTTGACTTTTGTAAAGTATATTTACTATCTTTGAATTAAAAAGCAAATGAGTCCACGTCCTGATAAAATCATTATTCGTCAAAAATACCTCAACAAAGCATTGTCTTTCAAAGGAATAAGCTTGATTAAGGTATTTACTGGTCAACGACGCACCGGAAAAAGCTATTTGTTGCATATGGTGGCCGATGCCATTGTGCAAATGGAACCACATGCCAATATCATTTTTTTTGATATGGAGTTGATGGAATTTGCAACATTGAATAAGGCAACAGAACTTTATGCTCAAGTTAAATCCAAATTGAAAGAGGGTGTTGCCAATTACCTTTTCATCGACGAGGTTCAGGAAATTGAAGATTTTGAGCAGGCACTCAGGAGCTTGCTCAATGAACAAGTCGTTGACATTTGGTGTACGGGAAGTAACGCCAGTGTTTTATCAGGCGAACTTGCCGACCGCCTTAGTGGCAGGTTTGTGGAAATTCCCGTGCACAGCCTGAGTTATCCGGAATTTCTTAAATTCCATTCGGTGAACAATGATAACAGCAGCTTGCAATTATATATGAAGTATGGAGGGCTGCCCAATCTGATACATCTGCCTTTGACTGATGAGGTAGTGTTTGACTACCTGAAAACCATCAATGCCACGGTGATGCTCAAAGATGTGGTGAAACGTCATGAAGTTCGAAACGTTGCAATGCTCGAAAATCTGATGCGGTTTTTGGCCGACAACACCGGAAGTTTGTTTTCAGCAAATAGCATTAGCAAATTTATGAAAGCTCAGGGACAAAAGATTTCGGTTGCTATCCTTACTAATTACATACAGTACGCGCTGGATGCGTTTTACCTTGCTAAGGTTCAACGCATTGATTTGCAAGGAAAAAGACACTTTGAAACCAATGAAAAATACTATTTTGAAGATCATGGACTGCGTAATGCGTGGATTGGATACCAACCCATGCATATTAACAAACTGATTGAGAATATTGTATTTAAACACTTATTAGTCAATGGTTACAGGATGTTTGTTGGCATTTCAGCAGCCTATGAGGTTGATTTTATTGCGGAAAAAGATAACAAAAAACTCTATGTGCAGTGTGCCTATTTGATGGAAAGCGAGCAAACCCGTCAACATGAATTCAGAACACTTTTGTCGATTCGGGACAATTTTCCAAAACTTGTGGTAACGATGGATGAACCTTCCGGCGGAAACATTGAAGGAGTGGAGCATTGGCATCTGAGAGATTTTTTAAGCCGCGATTGGTAGTGAACAGGATCTTAGCTTCTGTTCAAATGGTACTTCAGCGATTAATCCCCAAGCACCTGCTTACTACGGTTTAATCAATGGCAAAATTTGAGAGGCATGCGACAATGTGAAAAGTTTTATATTTTACTTGTCAGAATATGCCTTAAGGGCTGCATGACCCGTTGAAACAGACGGATGTCGTGTGTTATTATTTCGGCTGTGCCTGTCATTTGACGGTTAAATGAAAGGGCTTGTCCATAGCTTGTAACTAAACCTTCCGGAAAAGCAATAGTTACAAAATAAGAACCTTGCTCGGGCACATCTGAGATGCCTGAAACTACGCCTTCGAGCTGTCCATACTCCATATAAGGGTAGTTGTCGAGACTGATATTGACGCGCTGACCCACAGCAATTTTGCCTGCACCTGCTGCCGGAATTTGCATCAATCCTCTGATTGCTCCTGAATCCCGGGGTAAAATAGTGAATACAGTTTCGCCAGTGTTTATGTTTTGATTGCTAGACCAAAATCGCGTAAAAATACAACTTCCTGCTTGGGGCGACCATAGCACATAGCGCTGCTCCCAGATTTCGATTTGTGCCAATAGGTTCTGTTGGGCTTCTTTTGTGGTATTTATATGATTTTCAAGCTGCTGTTGGTATTGAAGTTCAAGATCACGGATGTTACCTTTCAACTGATTGATTTGTATTTTTAAACTGGCCAGTGTTGATCTGCTATTTTCAAAGGCCAGCTTTTTAGCCAGGTAAAAGCTCTGTATCTTTTCCAGCTCCTGCTCCGGTATGACCTGTTCGTCAAAGAGGTTTTTGTATCGTAAAAAATCTTTACGAGCCAGCTCAAAATCTTTCTCGAGTGTGTTGCGCTGATCAAAGGAATAATTGTAAAGCAACTGATGATCGCTAAGCTGTTTTTCCAGGATAGCAATTTGTTCGGCATGGTATGCAATACGTATAAAAGTTGTTAGAGCATGTTGTGATGCCCGCAAAGCCGTATAAAATTGCTGCAGCTCTCCCAGCTTATTTCCGGCATTCTCAATGGAGATATCGTGATGAAAAGTATCGTTTGCCGCATGTACATTCTCTTGCAATAGGCGCTTTAACCTGTTCACTTCATCAAAACTGGCCGGATTTTCGATGATGCCCAACAATTCTCCTTTTGAAACCTTTTGATTGTTCACAACAAAAATAGTATCTATCTTACCGCTGGTTCTGGCTTTAATTTCTGCCGGAGGCCTGTCGCTGGTTATTTCAACAGGGCCTGCAATGGTATCGGGGTATTTGAAAAACCACGAACCTGCCAGAAATACAATGATCACGACAAAAAACACAGCAATACCTGACCTAATTATTCTTCCGGGGGTTTTGCCTAAAATCTCATCTATTTCTCCTGATCTTATTTCGGGGTTTTGTGGCATTTTATTGCGCTTAGTTAATTTTCAATTTATAGTTTTACAATTGATTCACTGAAATTACGTCCCCAATTCCAGTTGATTTTTCACCAATTGGTAATAACTGCCTTTTAGCGCAGTCAATTCCTGATGTGTGCCCTGCTCGATGATGCGCCCTTTTTCGAGCACGACAATCTGATCCGCATTTTTAACTGTGCTAAGCCTGTGGGCAACCACAACAACAGTGCGCCCTTTGAAAAATTCATTCAGGTGCTCCATGATCATCTTTTCGTTGTTGGCATCCAGTGCATTGGTGGCCTCATCGAAAAAGATAAACTGCGGGTCTTTATACACAGCCCTGGCAATCAGTATCCTTTGTTTCTGTCCCTGGCTCATGCCAACGCCTTCCTGCCCTATCATGGTGTTGAAGCCCAATGGCAGTGTTTCGATATGCTCCAGAATATTGGCCACGCGCGAAGCGTGCAGCAGTTTTGACATATTGAGTTGTTCCTCGCTGATGCTGATGTTTCCGGCGATGGTATCCGAAAAGATATAGCCGTCCTGCATCACTGCACCTACTTTGGAACGCCACATGGACGATGAAAGGTTCTCGAGCCTGAAGGGCCCAACCCTGATCTCACCTTCAACAGGCTTGTAAAAGCCCAGCAACAGCTTGAGCAAGGTGGTTTTGCCACTACCCGAAGTGCCAACAATTGCGGTAACCTTATTCTGTGGGATAATCAAATTTACCTTATCAAGCACCAGCGGTGAGCGTGGGCCATCGTATTGATAGGATAGTTCTGATAGTTCAATAGATTGCTCTGTATCAAGTTCATGTATTTTTAAGGCTTGCTCACTCAGGGGTTCTTCATCCTCACGCAAGTGTACTTCGCCCAGGCGTTCCAGGCTTATTTTAGCATCCTGTGCCGAGCGGATAAATCCAATCATTTGATCCACAGGCGCGTTCATCATGCCAATGATGTATTGCACAGCCATCATCATACCCAGCGTCATCTCGCCCTGCACCACGGCATAGGCTGCCATAAAGCTGATCAGGATGTTTTTGGTTTGGTTAAAGAATGTGGCACCAGCCTGCTGATACTGGTTCAGGGCAAGGCTTTTCAGGTTGACGCGAAACAGCCTGGCCTGTATCTTTTCCCATTCCCAGCGTTTTTGCTTTTCGCTGTTGTTAAGCTTGATTTCCTGCATCCCGGTGATCATCTGTATGAGGTTGCTCTGGTTGCCGGCCATCTGTGCAAAGCGTTTAAAATCAAGCTCACGGCGTTTTTTCATAAACAGGATGACCCACAAGGTATAGAGTAAGCTGCCTGCTAAAAACACCAATAAAATACCAATGCTGTAAATGCCCAGCACCACAGCAAAAACCAGTAGGTTGACAGCAGCAAACACAATCTGCAGCGACGAAGTGGTTAAAAAACTCTCGATGCGGCTGTGGTCGCCAATGCGTTGCATCAGATCGCCAATCATTTTGCTATCGAAAAAACCCAGTGGCAACTTCATCAGCTTAATCAGGAAATCGCTGATGAGTGATATATTGATGCGCGTGCTGATGTGCAGCAATATCCAGCTGCGGATAAACTCAATGGCTGTTTGGCTGAAAAACAATACCAGTTGTGCGATAAGCACCAGGGTAATGAAATTGAGGTCGCGGGTGTTGATACCCACATCTACCATTGATTGGGTAAGGAAAGGAAAAATGAGCTGCAATAAGCTACCCAGCAACATGCCTAGTATCAACTGCACCAGCAGTTTACGATGTGGCCTGAGATACTCAAATAAGTAACGGAAGCTGTTTTTTGGGACAAGCTCCTCCGGAGCAGCATAAAAGTCGGGTGTAGGCTCAAGCAAGAGGCACACGCCCATGGGTTCGCCTTGTTCGCTGGTGCTTGCCCAGGCTTTTTCAAACTCAGCACGGCTGTAGGTAAGCAGGCCGTGGGCGGGGTCGGCCACCTTTACTTTATCTTTTTTCTTTCCGCTTATCCCATACACCACCACAAAGTGGCGTTGTTTCCAATGGGCTATGCAGGGCAGCGGCACTTCGTTGGCCAGCTTGTCGTAGCTGATCTTTACACCCATGGTGCGGAAGCCGATTTTTTCGGCCGCATCGCTGATGCCCAGCAGGGAAACACCCTCGCGTGTGATGTGGCAGTACTCGCGCAACAAAGCCAGGTTGTGCTGCCTGCCATGGTGCTTGCTTACCATGTGAAGGCAGGCCGGGCCGCAGTCGCGGGCATCGAGTTGTGGGGTGAAGGGGAACCGAAGAAACATAAATAACTATCTTATTCTTTCCAAGTAGTCGTCAAGTGGCATTAAGCCATAATATTTCCTTCGAATATCAATATTAACCGAATCAATAATCGGTATAAGTTTGTGTGTTTTTAATGAATCATCCCAACTAAGTTGTGTGCCAAATAGCTGTTTAAAATCCCTGTTCATCATGATTCTATCAGTAAGATAGGCGAGATAAGACAATTTAAAGCATCCGGCTTTAGCAGATTGTTGAATGAACGGATAATAACGATTGTGAGCAGTTGTATCTGCATGCTGGACAATCATAAACACAACATAAGCAGCTCTCGGACCAACCATGCAAATATCCGGGAATCCATTAATCTCCACTATACTGTCCAATATCATGGTATTATTTTTGTCGATTGAATTAATAATTTGCCATAGACTATCGGTAACGCGGTTGTTGTCACCAATGGTTGCCAGTACAGTATCTAATTGAAGGCGATATTTCTTTTCATTCCCCTTTAAAGTCAGTAAGTAGCTGGCTAGTGTTGTATCCATACTGTAGCTCGATTTTTTCAGACAGTATTCCACAAGGCTGTCCCATCGATTAGTGGTTCTCAACATTTCTAAATCACTATCTTTTGTTAGCCAAAAACAATCCTTATCACCATGATTTATAGCTTGATGTATAAAATTGAATGCGCTGTCAGTATTGCCATTTAAAGCATAATAACAACCTAAATTATACAAATGGGTTCTTAAATCTCCGTATTTCAATGCTTTCCTTGAGAAGCTGACAGCCAGGTCATACTGCTTATTTTGGTAAGCAGAATTAGCTTGCCGCAGCAAATCAAAATAAGGTTTGTTGTTTTCAATCTGGGCATAACCATGATAACTAAAACTAATTGATAATACCAATGTTATTAATAATTTCATCATAATTAATAAAATTTAAGGGTTATATTGACATTTTGAGGGTTTGCTATAGAGAGATTTACTTTCTCTAAATGCCCTACAATCACTACACATGTACCTGTACTCACACTGTTTGCAGGTTGTAATTTTATCTTTACTTAAACTCCAAAGTCTCTGAAACTCTTGAGTCTTTATTATATCAACAATTGAGCAGGATTTTATGTTTCCAAATGATTTATTCAAACTAGGGCAATTCATAATATCACCTTTGGTATTTATTGAGACCTTTTTGTTAAGACAGGTGTTGTAATGTAAAGCTTCAGTGAAAAGCTTCATACTAGGATAAAAATTTGTGTACGATATGTATCCACAATCTTTGATATAATCTATTTTTTTTGTTACAAAATACAGTACTACATCTTTAATAATAAAGGTTTCATTTGATTGCCAATTATGAAATAATATTTTCCTTAGCCGTTTATGCTCTTCAGTTAAAGCAAGAATTTTTGACTCAGAAAAATCTCTTGAGAATGGTACACAAATTTCAATGCCTTTGATTTTACTGTCGTCTAATAGTTGGAGAATTTTATTTAACTGATTTAATGCAGGAGCAAAATAGAAACGAAGCTGAATTGTATCACAATTGCAAGCTTGGAGTTCATTAAATATAAATTGATAATCAAACTTGCTCGCTATGTCAATATCAATAACGGCATTAGTAATTAAAGCGGGATATTCCCATCCAAAATCAATTTTAGGAAAAACATCAGACCCATCAGTGTAAAATCCAAATTCTTCATCAACCAGCTTATTGAAATAACTATCGATACCTTTATCGTATTTATATTGGTAGCATTTTTTTATCTCACTTACTATTACTCCTTGTTTTAATAAAATGCTATACAATAATTTAGGAATAATTTTGTATCTATGAAATTGTAGATCATAAATTATAGCTCTGTTTCTTCCGGCTATTGGAATACAATTACTATATAGGTTAAAGTAATGATTATTCATTTTTTAATTTATATTTTGTTATTGGCTTATAAAATAAGATTGAATAGTAACCTTCATCTTTATAAAATGAACATTTCACAAGTTTTGCATTATTAACAGTATAATTTGCTGTTTCCATATATTTGTATGAAATTGGTAATTCATATAATATATCAAGGCCAATTTCTTCCTTAAAAGAATCATCATTTTCTTTTTTCACAGCTCTAAAATATTTTCTGCAATTTTTTTCTCAAGGTGATAATTACAAGGTGAAGATATCCAGCCAAACTGACCCACCGGATTAACTTCTAAGAAAATAAAATCGTCTTCTGATCTAATCAAATCAATTGAGCCTGTATCAAGTCTTAAGTTTTTCATTAAATTTAAAATCTTTTGCTCTATTTTATGCGGTAATTTATATGGAGTTATTCTAATTGGATTAGAACTTGTATATTTCCTATAATCAGTTGATGTTTTTTTATGCTGTTGTGAGAATAAAGCGGCACTGTATATGTCGTTTTTAACTATAAACGATCTAATCTCCAGCTTTTTTTTAATTTTCTTTTGAAACATTGCAGGGAATATTTTATCCGGGTAATTTATTATATCCTTTTCGTTTATTGATGAAGTATAAGTCGAATATATTCTATTGTTAATATAATGAGGTATTGCATTGCCTATATTCTTGACTATGACATCACCATGGTTGTTGATGAACTTTAACAATTCTGATTTTTTGTTTGTAACAATTGAAGGTGGTATTGTTAATCCTACATTGCTAGCTTCAATTAAATCATTAATTTTTTCCGATTTTGAAGTTGCTGGATGGCTAAGTGAATTGATTCTTTTGGAACAGGTGGCTATACCATTATTTAACGCTATCAATTCTGATTTAAGATGGTTATTTATAGAAAGCTTTAAACTTAAGCTCCAGTTTTTATTCTCGATGCTTGTTCCTGGAATTTTTGATCGCCTGTACCAATATGAAGTCACCTCCTGTTCATCAACTCTTAATCTATTTTCATCATTTCCAATAGTAAACGAAAATAGGTTTCCTTCATTAAAGCTCCCATTATTAATCCGGGCAAATTGACCACCATAATAATGAATCCATTCTAAAACCTTAGTGGTTGCAAACTCTATGTCGTGGCTGTAAATTAAAATCATGTTGTGATACTGTATATTTTTATTCAGTTAAGTTGTTTATGGTGGAATGATAGTTCTGTTTATTTTTCTCTCTAATTATTAAGAAATATAAAACGGCTCTAATGGATCAGATTTGCAGAACTCATCTTCTTTTACAATTAAAAAGCAACAAAGACACGGTCTTGTACATAGCATATCTTAACAAATATTTTACTTAGGATTCGTTGCCAAATAACTTGCGCAATTTATAGTAGTTATTTTATTCACCAACAACCCATCTGCCGCCAGGTAGTGGCAATATACACAGTTTCCCGTTTGCAGACCGGATATCGAGTGTTTTAACGCAGTTAGCGGGCAAAAGACCGTGTAGAAATGGGTAGGTCATTTGGGAACAGATCCTTAGTCTTAAAATTATTAAAGAATCGAAGAGGGTAAATACTTATACACTCTTCGATTCTAATTAGGCTCTCAGCACCTATGTAATTGCAGGTGACTCCTCTACATCATCACAATACCAATCGTAGTCAGTCGTTGTCTGACCACCTGTTGTGGTGGTGGGGCGTGAAGGATCAGCATCACAATTTGTTCCGTTTTCTGGTGGTTTATCACCTCCTGAAATATTTGTAAGATTTTGATTATCTATTTCATATCTCTTAAATTCTTCAAATAATTTATCCATGTTTAGTTGTTGTATTAAGTTATTACTATGTTGTTGTATATAAGTTGCAAAGACACCTTTCTCTGTAACCATCAGCAGGAATTTAGCTGATGGTCTTAGCCGATCGAACTTATTCTTCCCCAGCCAAAAGATATATTTTGTTGTGCAACACCGCACAAACTGTTTGCGAAGTAAAAGGGTGTGCGTATGATCGTGTGTACAGCCAACAAACTGCGGGATTAAACTTGTAAGCCACTTCTGCATGTAATTTATTAGGGGGGGGGTAATGACTTGTATATCAGAATTATATAAAGATTTAATCATGCAAACAACCAAGCATGCAAACAAATTGTTTAGTGCAGATATGCTTAGTGGATATATGCTGGCTGATCTCATGGCTTTGTTTTCGGCTTTAAAAATAAAAACATCTTTTTGAAAAAGCAAAATTATTCTTTGCCTGGTGTTTCTTTTTTTATGGAGCAAATTTCTTGATCAGCCTGTTTATAGGGCATTGCAATGCTATTTAAAATGGTTTTAAATTGAGTTTGATGGATAAAGTGGGGCAAAATGACAAGATTTTTAATAAAACCAAGAGGGTACAAAGGTGTAAGAAGGATAAAGTTTTCGTGGGTAGTGTATGTTGGTTCAGCTTGCATAGTACTGTTTAGCTTAACAATAAACATTCGTCCCAGGCAGGCTCGATATCCGAAACAGCCGAAATAAGTGCGAGCCCGATACCTGCAATGCCTTCGAGCAAGCCGGGTTCGTTTACCCAGCCTC
>JACCQN010000037.1 GCA_015709215.1 Bacteroidales bacterium | reverse complement strand
ATTTTAACAAGCCCCATTATGACCAACAGTATAAGAGTAGAATGTGATAAATCGTAAAGAATAAATTCTGCATAGGCTGCACGAAACATCAGATGATAGAATTATTTAATTATTTAAGTCGTTAATATATTTTTTCATTGTTGTCCGGTATAAATCAAATAAAAACGCTCAATCGCTGTAATAATGCCGTACCTAGCGGGACTTTTGATCATCAGGGGAAACCTTTTATGCTACCCACATTTTGTCCCTGGCAGGACAGTCCCGCTAGGGACATAATGTTGGTGGTCAGTATGTTAAAAACCAGAAAAAGTCTCTAGGAACGACATTATAATTTTATCGGACAACAAGGATATTTTTTACCGACAACAAGGATATTTTTTCCTTATTTTGGAAATTTTCAGCAATTATTGAACTATCTTTGTTCCTGTTAGATGAATAAACAAAACCAAACGAATTATGAAGAAGATTTACTTGATTTTAATCCTTGTGATGGGTTTCGGCTGGCAAACGAAAGCCGATTGGACCATCGTAGCCAGCTATGACATTCCAGGAAAAGCATCGGGATTAGCCACCGATGGCACCATGCTTTATTTTGGAATTTATGGCAGTAATGGCAGTAATATTTACCAGTTTGATCCGGCTTCAGCTCAGGCAGAGCTGCTGTTTACCAACCCCGAGATTGGCGACAGCTATGGCATGACCTTCAAAGATGGCAGCATCTGGATTCTGGATCGCGAAAACAGTAGCACGGCTTATGCTTTAGAGCTTAGCCTGACAGGTGAAGTACTCTCGCAGATTGACCTGCCCGATCAGTATATGTCGGGCATTGCTGCGAAAACAGATGGCTTTTGGGTTTCGACCTATTATCCTGATCCCGGAACGGTTTACGAAATTGACGAAAACGGGAACATTTTGTCGCAATTCACTCCGCCCTCCAACCAGGTGTGGGATGTGTGTCTGCAGGACGGCGATTTGTGGCTTGCCGATTACAACGCCAATACGCTTTACAAAACTACAACCGATGGCACCTTACTCGAATCGCAGCCCTGCGAAAACGAAAAGCCCGCCGGTATTGTATTTGACGGCACCTATCTTTGGTATGTTGACGGGCCACTTGGAGGCAACAGCACACTCTACAAAGTTGACCTTTCGGGTGCCGGCACACCCGCTATCACCCTGCCCCAAACGGCTTATCAGTATCCTAATACTACGGTTGGCGAAAGCAGCAGCTGGCAGATGAGCGTTTTTAATAATGGCACTGCTCCTCTCGAAATCAGTGAGATAACCTTTACCAACAACCTACCCGTAACAGCCAGTGTGAGTTTTCCTGTGACTATTGGCGCCGGTGAAAACACAGAAATTGAAATGATTTTTGCCCCTGCCGAACATGGCTTTTTCGAAGGTGAAGCTGTCATTTCATCCAACGACCCTATCAACCCCTCAGTAAACGTAGCATTAAGTGGTCACGGACTTTTTGATGGCCCTGCCCTTATCGCCAACTTCGATCTGGTTGATTTTGAAACCATACGGACCAAAGCCAGTAAAAAGCAGCACATTGTCTTGCAAAACTATGGAGACGAAACGCTCATCCTTGATGATATTGAGCTTTATGATGAAAATTTCTATCGCGAATCTACTTTTCAATTACCCATTAGTATTTCCTCCCTTGGCATGGTAGAATTGATCGTATGGTATTTTCCGCAATCGGAAGGCGATCATAGTGCCACAATCCTCATCACCAATAATGGCAGTAACAATCCCTATCCCATTCAGCTCGAAGGCAGTGCACAAACACAATCTTACGAAATTGGCGCACAGCTTTGGTCCTTTCAGGTGCCTGAGAATTATGATATGAGTCCGAAAGCCATGTGCGCCATTGCCGACATCAGTGGCGACAGCTATAGCGATTTAATCGCATGCACCGAAGACAATATTATCCGCGCCCTCAATGGCAATGCCTCTGGTGCTTCACAGATTTTATGGGAACGCGAGATTTATGCAGGAGCTGTTTATCAACAGGACGCCTTGGATATTATTTCCGATATCAATGGCGATGGTTACGAAGATGTTATTGCCGGTACTGCCTGGGGCGATCGTTCGATTGTAGCCCTCAGCGGCAAAACCGGACAGCAACTCTGGAAGCACAGCACAGCCAACTATGGCGGTGGCGGCTGGGTGTATCAGGTGGATGCCACTACTGATTACAACGGAGATGAGTTTCCGGATGTATTGGCTGCTTCGGGCAATAATCAGGACAATAATGGCCCACGCAGGGTTTACTGCCTCAATGGCCTGGATGGATCAGTCGTCTGGGAAGCCTTTTTGGGCGGAGCGGGTTTTGCTGTGAAAGCCATTGCCGATATCAATGGCGACGACATTCCTGATGCTCTGGCAGGCTGCAGTAATGCCAATGAAACACAAGGCTTTGCCAAAGCTATCAACGGAAGTAATGGCAGTATTTTATGGACATATTCCACTTCTGGAACTTCGGTATGGGCGCTGGCACAACTTGATGACATCAATGCTGATGGCGTGAAAGATGTGGTGGCAGGCAGCTTCAACGGGCAGCTCTATTTGCTCGATGCTACCAATGGCGATCTGATAGCTCAGGGCTTTGCAGGCAATAACATCATTTTGCGTTTGTTGCCTGTGGGTGATATGAATGACGACAGTTTTACAGATTTTGCCATGGCTTACAGCGGCACCTCACTGATTGTTTACGACGGCCAAACAGGAGATCAACTCTATGCCAAATCCCTGCCCGATAAAGCCTGGAACGTGGAACGCATTCCCGATATTACCGGCGATCTGCGCGATGACCTTTCCGTTGGGACGCTCTTCCAAAGCAATTACGCCGGCTTTTATGAAGGTGTTGACGGCAAAGAGCTTTTCTCCACCGCTTTCGGTCAGGCTGTTGATGCTTTGACCGTACTGCCGGATATTACGGAAGATAACTCCTGGGAAATGGTGGCCGGAGGTCGTAACGGCAAAATCGTGTGCTATTCTGGCGGACTGAATGCTCCAGTAGGTGAGCAGGAAATCTATCATCAGCATTCATTAACACTCTATCCCAACCCTGCACAGGACTTTACAATGATTGAAATCCCCGAAGGTATCAGGGAGGATAAACCAAACCTCAAGCTTAATGATTTGAGTGGTCGTCTTATCCTCTCCAGAACTATAAACTCCGGAGTGAACACTTTTTACCAGCTTGATGTAGAGGAAATTCCCTCAGGAATATACCTGATTGAATTGAGTACTACCAATCAGCACTGGATTCAAAAACTGATTGTGGAATAGATAGGGTTTTTGGCTTTCTGATTGCTAATGGGGCTGAAAGGCTTCATAAAAAGCGATTTTTCTTCGAATTTGAATAGAAAAATCGCTTTTTTCAATTCAATATCTCAATAGTAATCACTGTTATCCGGTAAAAATCACATAAAAATTCTCAATCGCTTTAATATTGCCGTCCCTACGGGACTCGAGCTAATCAGGGTTAACTTTTTATTCTACCCATATTTTGTCCCTGGCGGGACAGTCCCGATAGGGACAAAATATGGGTAGACAGTGTTTTACAAATTAAGAAAAAGTCCCTATCGTAGGGACGACATTATAATTTATTGGACAAGAATGAATCATCATGTTCCCTACCTGTGCTATATCGCAGTGTCTAAACGGCTTTTATCTCATCAAAGGCTGCAATAAAAAGCTTATCAATAGCATGCTCCCGCATTTTGAATCCTATTTAGATGCATCTGCCTGCAGCCTTTGTGCTGCCATATGATCTGCCAGATTCCAGGATAAGATGGATTTGTTTTCCTGTCTGCGATGGAATTTCTCTTTTCGCTTTTGAAGCTGTTCATAAAATTCGTTTCCTTGCATATATTCCCCTTCGAGGAAAAATAACCGCTTTTGAGCTGCATCAATTTTCTCCAGCTCATCCCTGCTGATGTCCATATCATCAAGTGTGCGGTCGGGCAAGTCGATCAAAAAATCAAAATGAACAAAAGAATGCTCATAGTTTTTTAGGTTATAGCGTGCAATCAGCGAATCCCAATCGGGAAGCGCAGCGAGCGCCAGCACAACGAAAAATGCCAGACTGCTCTGCCGAATCAGCCAGAAAACAGAACGTGCCTTGTGAATCTTTTGATAGAGCAACACCAGACCAACCAAAATCAAAATCAACACAAAAACAACGGCAATACGTTTATAAGCCAAAGCAAAATAGCTCATATACCAATAGTTGCGCATCCCGACTGACAACACCAGAAATGCATTTTGAATGATCCAGGCTGTTGCAAGATATTTTATGCTTCGATTGCGTTGTAAACTTCTTGAGTTTTCGCTATAAATCACCAACAACACAAGCGATGCAAGTGCAACCGAAAACAATAATAAAAATGTCCCCTCATGCACAAACTGCTTCAGGAAACCGCCATTCCATTCAAAAAACAGCCACACATTTTTCAGATCGAGCCAGTTGACCACAGCCAGTAAAACATTCAGCAGCAATAAAACGAGTTTCACACCATTTAGAATAGCACCTCCTGGCTGCCGATTGGTAAAAGTGATGTTTTCCGGACTTTCATTAATTTGCGTAATCCAGGATTCCTGACTAGAAAATAAAACATATGCTCCCAGCAAAAACCCAAGAACGGTAAGGGGTATCCATTCCGGATCGTAAAGCTCGAGCCAATCGGATATCAGCTGGATAAAACTTCCCGAAAAGCTTTCGAACCACGGACTTGCCGATGAATAAATCAGTGCAAAAAGAAGCAAAACGAGCACCCCGACAATCAGTACTATCAAGAAATAAATCAGCTGCAAGCCTTTTCCGGTTTTATTACTATACATCTCGTTTCCAATTGCCTTAATCCCCGAAAACGGTGCCATAATACCATTTCTGGCTACAGCAAGCGCAGCCCCGAACATATTGGCTTCCTGTCCCTGCGACAAATAAGCCACCAATAAAAGCAAAAATACCAGGTTAACAACAATCGCCAGAATGGAATTTACCAAAACAACGGCAGACAGGGTAGCCAATAAGGAAAACACCAGCACTTTGGCATAAACCGGCCGAAAAAAATATCCAAACTTTTGCCGCAGGATAAACAAAACAATCAACTCGTAAACCAGTAAGTTAAGCCCGACAAACTGCCTGTAAAACAACAAAGTAAACACTACCGTGAGGAATAACCACAGCAAAAGGGTTCTGGTTTTAGTCATAATGGAATGGTTTTTACATATCCCCAACGCAAAACTCGGCAAACTATTGCAGGAAAGTTAGTTAGTAAAGCTACTTTTTATAACTTTTTACCGTCTCACGAATGCCCGCAACATAGGCTGTTGGTTTAAAATTAAAATGCTTTTCAAACTTAGCACTGTCGAACACATAAGGCCGATCGTACTGATAAAACATCTCCGGCATTTCGCGCAGTATTGGAATAAACCATCCTAAAATTTTTATCATTGTCTTTCCGGAAGCATTAAACTTTGGTTTCACGCCCATCTCTGAAGCGATATTCTCCATCCATTCCAGTCCGTTGAGCGCTGGCATAGCCGTTGGCAAATGCCAAACCTGGCCCCATCCGTCCCTGGAGTTGCCAAGTATGGCAGTAGCTTTGGCTGCATCAGGCACATACGTAAAAGAATGGGGCATAGTGGGATCACCCATCCAGTTGGCCTTTTTCCCTTTGGCAAAATTCTTCAATACAGTTTCTGATAGCATGCTGTTCACCTCGCCGGGGCCATAAAAATCTGCAGCACGGGCAATCAGTGCCGTAATATTTCCCTGTTTCACTTCGTCCATCAGCTTTTGTGCAATGGCAGCACGAACTTTTCCTTTTCTGCTGGCAGGATTCACAGGACATTCTTCGGTCATATGATCAATTTTTGCAGGATCGTACATATAGACGTTATCAAAGAAAACCAGTTTACATTTATGCTGCCTGCAAGCCTCAATCACGTTATCCATAATGACAGGCCATTGCTTTTCCCATATATCGGCATTATAGGTAAGTCCGGCCACCAGATAGGCTATATCACACCCTTTTATGGCTTCCGAAACAGCAGTTTTTCCTAATAAATTAGCTTCATACAGCTCATCGTCATCGTTTATCTTCTTTGGATTTCGGCTCACCAGCCTGATCGCTGTTTTATATGCTTTGAGCTCCTTGGCTAGCAATTTTCCTATGCTTCCTCCGGCACCCAAAATTACCTGTTTCATAATGTCACAAATTTTTTGAGCAAATTTAGCAGCTTTTCTGAATTTCTGCATAGGAATAAAAAGTATTTGAAACAGAAACAAACACAAGCATCTTTCGGAAAGAGATTGTACTTTTGCACACGCACCCGCTGAGAATAGCATGCTATCAATTTCCTTACAAATGAATTTTGACGTAAACATCGGTAATCCAAGACAAAAACCACATGCCGGAAGGCTTCACAGCATTAAAGTATTTCCTTCAGTATATGTGCTTCCCCGGGCTATTACAATTTGGCTGCCAAATGATTATAATGTGAATCAGCCTCATGCTGTAATCTATATGCACGATGGCCAAAACCTGTTTGATTCACAACATGCCTTTAATGGGATCACCTGGGATGCCGATCGAGCCATGCAAAAGCTGATTGACGAAAAAAAAGTGAGACCAACAATAATTGTAGGCATCTGGAATACCGAACTCAGGTACCAGGAATACTTCCCGCTTGCGGCCTTTGAAAATTTACCTGCCAGCCTAAAGCGAAATATCCGCTTCAAGGAAGGAAACCTACCCTTGAGTGATGCCTACCTGAACTTCATCGTCAAAGAGCTAAAACCCTTTGTTGATGCCAATTATGCGGTTCATACGGATACTGAATCCACCTTTATTGCAGGATCGAGTATGGGAGGACTGATATCAGCTTATGCACTGGCAAGCTATCCCGGGATTTTTGGCGGAGCAGCCTGCATGAGTACTCACTGGCCTCTGGGAGAAGAACTGGACAATACCGCCTATTCCAAACCTTTTATTGATTGGCTTGGTGCTAATTTTCCACCTCCGGGAAAGCATCGCATTTATTTCGATTATGGCACAGCCGGCTTCGACACTAGCTATCAGCTACATCAGAAAGAAATGGATATCCAAATGAAAACCTTGGGTTATATCGAAAATATTGACTGGCTAAGCTACAAGGCTGAAGGCGACAAACATAACGAGATATTTTGGAGGGAACGGCTACACATCCCTTTTCACTTCTTACTCAGGAAAACACTATGATAGAAATTGAAAGAAAGTTTTTGGTAGCGGGTGATTTTCGACCTTTCATTACCCAAAGCACCTCCATAAAGCAAGCCTATCTTTGCAAAGATGAGCAGCATACGGTACGAATCAGAATAACAGACGCTAAAGCCTGGATCACCATCAAAGGAAAGCCGGAGGAGGATGGCATCAGCCGTTTTGAATGGGAAAAACAACTTGAACAGCAAGAAGCAACAGCATTATTTGAGCGATGCACTTTAGGCAAAATAGAAAAGATCAGACATCTCATACCCAAAGGGAAACATACTTTTGAAGTAGATGAGTTTTTGGGCAATTTGAAAGGACTGCTGATAGCAGAAATAGAATTGAAACACTCCCAAGAAACTTTTGAAAAACCAGCATGGCTGGGAAAGGAAGTAAGCGATGATTTACGTTATACCAATGCAGCCCTTGCTGAAAGCCAGCAAATTCCATGCACCTCAAAACAAAAGAATTAATACTACCTTAAAGTTAATAACAAGTGAACAACTTAGCTTTGCAAACTTAAATCAGCAGGAAAATAATACGTAATATGCAATCCCTTTTGCACAGAATCTAAATATAGATATTAACACAAACAAATTCAATACATTATTAAATAATTGAAACTAATTGTTATGAGACAAAAATTACGATTGATGGCTGTGATGGTCATGATGCTTTTGGCTTTTAATAGCTGGGGGCAGACTACTTTAAACCCGGGGGAACTGATGATTGTAACAGTAAATGCTGATGGAGATGACAATTTTGATTTCGTCCCATTAGTAGATATTGAGGCGGGGACAGAAATTTCTTTTACTGATAATGCCTGGGTAACTGCAAATACAGCATTAAACACTAACGAAGGTACATTAACTTATACGGCTGGTTCATTCGTTCAGAAAGGGACAGTTGTTTCCTACTCAGGCTCTACTGATAGTGAATGGTCAATGTCAGGTGGGTTTAACATCTCTGCAAGTGGTGATAACATTCTGGTATTTCAGGGAACTTCTGTTGCACCAAGTTTTATTTATGGAATTGGTTGGGCTAGCTCAACTCCATGGCCATATAACAATAACTCAAATACTTCAGATATTCCTACAGAATTGAGTGAAGCTGCTTTTACTATCGTAAGTTTAGGTACATTTGATAACAATCAATACCAAACTGCAAATGGCACCAGCGGTGCACCGTTAACATTATTATCTTTAATTGCAAATCCTGACAATTGGAGCGGTGACAATTCAACAGCGTTTCCTGCTTTAGGTGTTAATTTCACTGTTACTGATGGGACAGGCAACATTCCTCCCTCAATCACCAATATCGCACAAACCCCATCCGCAGGAATCACTTCAAGCACAACGGTTTCTGTTGCTGCTGATGCAACCGACAGTGATGGCTCAATTAATCTGGTCGAACTCAAATGGGGAACAACCAGTGGAGATTATTCTGGTGGCACAATTAACATGACGAATGGCGGAAGTGGAGACACTTATACCACAATAACTGATATACCGGCTCAAGCTGATGGCACCACAGTTTATTATGTGATTGAAGCTACTGATGATGAACCAGCTACAACTACTTCGGCTGAGCAAAGCTATGCTGTTACTGATCCGGCTACCACCATTTTGCCTTACAATGAAACTTTTGATACTGATTTGGGTGATGTTTACACAATTAGTGTGTCGGGTGACACCAAATTCTGGCAATGGGATGACTACAGTTCAAATGGTTTTGCTGTGATGAATGGCTATAACTCAGGCGATCTGGAAGAAGATTGGATGATCTTGCCCGGAATTGACATGAATGCTTATGGTGATGTAACCATGGAATTTGTAAGCGCTTATAACTATGGTTCAGACGATGCTACAAATTACCTCAAATTATACTATTCAACTGATTATGCTGGAATTGGTGACCCATCTACAGCAAACTGGACTGAATTAAGTTTTACACAACCCTCTTCAGGAAATTATGCCTGGACAAATTCCGGCATAATTGATCTTTCCACTTTAACAGGAAATATTTGGCTTGGCTTCAAGTATCATTATAATGCAGGCAGTTATCGCGCCTGGGAAATTGATGATATTTCAATACAAGAGCTAGCAAGTCCAATTATCTCTGTAACGCCAACCAATCTTTCCGGTTTTACCTACATGGAAGGCAGTGGCCCATCAGCTTCACAAAGCTTTACTGTTGAAGGTGTTAACCTTACTTCTGATATCACCATCACACCTCCTGCTAACTACGAAATCTCATCTGATGATGTCAGTTTCCAATCCACAGCAATCACACTTACCCAAACAGCGGGAAGCGTTGCTACTACAACACTTTACACACGATTGGAAGCTGGACTTTCTGCCGGAGACTACAACGGACAGCAAATAACAGCTGCTTCAACAGATGCAACAAATCAAACTGTGACGTTGGATGGAAATGTTTCAGTTTTCTTTGATGGATTTGTAGAAGATTTTACAAACAGTAATGCTACTGCCACCTATGGCGATAATACATTCACAGGTAATTACGGAATAGATTGGACTTATATTGCGTCCAGAGATGGCAATGGCGATGCTAATAATTCCGGCATAAATCTTCCGGCACTCATGCTTCGTCAGGCTTCCAGTAATAGTTCCATCACCTCTGAAACTATCAATGGTGGTATAGGCAGCTTTAGCGTAAAACTCTATAAAGGTTTTACGGGTGGTGGCGATCGCCAGGTTGAATTATTCATCAATGGTATTTCTCAAGGTTTATCAACCCCATTTGATGATTATGATGAGCATATTTTTGAAGTTAACAATATCAATATTGGAGGTGATTTCACAATTCAGATCACTAACACTACTTCAAAGCAGGTAATTATTGATGACATTACATGGACATCTTTCGATGGCCCGGCTAACAATCCACCTGTTATTGCAAACATCACCCAAACTCCTGCTACCGACATCATGGATGATCAAACCGTGAGTGTTTCGGCTGATGTAACAGACAGTGATGGCAGCGTGGCTGATGTTGTACTCAACTGGGGAACTGAAAGCGGCAACCTCATCAACAGCATCCTGATGAGTGTGAGTACTGGCGACACTTATATAACTGATACTGATATTCCTGCGCAAGCTGGTGGAACAACAGTTTATTATGCCATCACCGCAACAGACGATCTGGCCGCGGAAACAACCTCTGATGAGCTATCCTATACCGTTGTGCTTTTGGATCCTGTTCTCGAACTTACCCCAACAGCGCTCAGCGGATTCACATACGAACTAGGCGAAGGCCCTTCAACTTCTCAAAGTTATACCGTTAGCGGCTTTAATTTTGTGGGTTCAGGTCTGGTGGATGTAGCTGCTCCGGCCAGCTTCGAAATTTCCATCGATAACAATGCCTGGAACAACAACCTTGTTTTACAATACACTGATGGCGAATTAATTGCTCAACCACGAACCATTTACGTTCGTCTGAAAGCCGGCCTGGCAGCAGGCGATTATAACGAAGCCGTTTCGCATCAGGATGTGAATATTGGTGTGGTTGAACTTCCGGTATCCGGCGAGGTAACAAGCGTTACACAAGTAGCTGATATCGCTGCACTCCGCCAGGGAGCAACTGATGGCACAGTTTATCAGCTTACCGGAGAGGCAATGCTTACTTTTGCCGGTTCGACACGTAACCAGAAATTTATTCAGGATGGTACAGCCGGTATCCTCATTGATGATGCCGCCGGAAATATTACCACAGCCTACGCAATTGGCGATGGAATCACAGGCATCACCGGCACTTTGTCCGTTTACCAAAATATGGTGCAGTTTGTACCTCAGACTGATCCAGGCGCACCAACAAGTACAGGAAATACGATCACTCCTGTTGAAGTTACACTGGATGCATTGGATGCTACTTATCAGGCACAGCTGGTAAAGGTTAATTTTGTTGATTTCAATACAACAGGAAACTTCACCCAAGGAACCAATTATACCATCACCGATCCCAGTGGAAATGGCGTGATGCGCACCCAATACAGTAATTTGGATTATATCGGAACTCCGATTCCTGAAACGACACAAAACCTTACAGGTGTTATCATGCAATACAGCAGCACCATGCAGCTGATTCCGAGAAGCCTCGAAGACTTTGAAGATGCACCAATCACTGATCCTACTATTTTTGCTGATCCGATTGTAATCAACGGATTGAGCTATCCTGTAGGCGGAGGCCCATCAAACCCGCAATCTTTCATGATCAGTGGTGTTAACCTCACGTCGGGTATAAGCGTTACGACGAGTTCAGCTTATTTTGATATTTCGCCCACAGGCGGAAGCAATTTTGTGCCCACTAGCCCTATCATCATCAATCACACAAATGGAGTAGTTGAAGAAACCCCTATTTATGTGCGCTTGAAAGCAGGATTGGAGCTCGGCAATTACAATGGCGAAGAAATTGTTGCCAATGCTTCCGGAGCCGAAAACGCTGTAATCACTTTAAACGGTACAGTTTATGATGGTTCAGCCAGTGGTGGCGGATTAGAAACTTTTGCCAACCTCGATTTGGAAGGAACCAGCTATGCTGATGGCAGTTTCCTTGGACAAGATGGCAGCACCTGGACTTACTTCCAATCGCGCGGTGATTATGAAATCACTGAAAAAGCCATCATGCTCGGCCGCAACCGCACACCTCAGGCCAATGTTTATTCAGGAACTATCTTCGGTGGAATCGGCACCATCAATTTCGACTATATGCAGGCATTTAGCACAGACGTAAACCTGAATGTGCTAGTGAATGATGTTGTTGTGGGTAATGTTACTTCAGAAGGTGAACAAGGCGTAATCAAAAGCTCAGGCACAATCACTGTCAATGTTAACGGCCCTGTGGTTATCAAATTCATCAGCGCCGCCAATGGTAATGGTCAGGTAGTAATAGACAATGTGGCCTGGACAGCTTACGAAGGAGGTTTGCCAGTTGCAGCTGCGCCAAGCTTTGACCCGCCTGCAGGCTCTTATGCCGATCCTATTGATGTTACTTTGAGTTCGGCAACAGCAAACGCAGATATCTTTTTCAGTCAAAGCTCCGATAATGGCCCCTGGACAGCTTACTCCGCGCCTATTGCTGTAAGTGAAGCAACTACAATTTGGGCTTATGCCACAGCTGATGACCATGAAGACAGTCCGGTAACAAGTGCCGCTTACACCTTTACAGATGTAGTTTCCGTTGCGACTATTGCTGAACTCAGAGCAGGCGCTACTGATGGCACTGTTTATCAACTTACCGGCGAGGCTGTTCTAACCTTTCAGACCAGCACCCGCAACCAGAAATTTATCCAGGATGCAACCGGTGCGATCTTAATTGATGATAATGGTGGTGCCATTACTACCAGTTATAACCTTTACGACGGTATCACTGGTATTACTGGTACGCTGACTACTTACAGCAATATGCTGCAGTTTGTACCAGAAACCGACCCGGGAGCGGCAACAAGTACAGGAAATACAGTTACGCCGGTTGAAGTAAGCCTTGATGCGCTGGACAACAGCTATCAGGCTCAGCTTGTAACAGTAAACTTTGCTGACTTTGAAGCTACCGGCAACTTTGCTGCTTCACAAAACTACACCATTACTGATCCTTCGGGTAGCGGCGTAATGCGCACCCAATACAGTGATGTAGATTATATTGGTGAGCCAATTCCAACTACTTCACAAAACATTACTGGTGTAATTCTTCAGTTCTCGAGCACCATGCAGCTTGTTCCAAGAAGCCTTGCCGATTTCGAAGAAGCCAATATCACCGATCCATTTATTGCTGTTAGTCCGGCAACTTTGAACGGATTTACCTATGAAGTTGGCAATGGTCCTTCGGCAGAGCAAAGTTTTAACATTAGCGGTCAAAATCTGACAGCAGGCATTACACTTACTGCTCCAACCAATTATGAAATGTCGCTAGAAACAGGTGTAAACTTTGTTGCTACTAATCCAATTACCCTGCCTCAAACTGATGGTGTTGTAGTATCGACTCCTGTATATGTGCGTTTGATAGCTGGTCTTTCAGTAGGAAATTATAACGGTGAAGAGATCATAGCAAATTCAACAGGAGCTACTGACAAAATGATAACCCTAAACGGTTCTGTAACAGAACCCGGTGTTGGTGGTTTATTGCTGGTTGATAACTTCGAGTATCCATTAGGCTCAAACCTCAGCGATAATGGCTGGACTGCACACAGCGGTGAAGGAAATGAACCACCAACAATAACCAATGGCCTATCATTTGATGGTTATGCAGGTTCTGACTTAGGCGGCGCAGCCCTACTTGATGACAATGGTGAAGATGTTCACCGCAACTTTATCCCTCAGACCACTGGCGTTGTTTACGCTGCCTTTGTCGTGAATACAGCTGATAATGCTAATGCCGGTTACTTTATACACTTTGGGCAAGAGAATATTGGAACGACTTTTTTCACTAGAATCTGGGTTAATGCAACAGGTGATGGTCTTGGTATTGGCCAGTCAACACCCGACACTTATATACCTATTACTGCAGGTGTTCCAACATTGGTTGCAACGAAGTTTGATTTCGCTAGTATGAAATCTAGCATGTATGTTTTCAATAGTTTCCCTTCCGAAGAGCCTGCAACAGCTGATGCTGAATTTACTGAAACAGCATCACCAAGTAATGTGGGAAGTATTGCCTTACGTCAGTTCAATGCAGCAATGAATATTGTAGTTGATGGAATCCGTGTAGCAACAACTTGGGAAGATGCTGTTGCCCCAGCTGGTGGAACTCCAATTGTGGCATCTCCAACTTTCAATCCACCGGCTGGTCAGTATTTTGAACCAATTGATGTAACAATCAGTTCTGCTACAGCTGGTGCTACAATTTTCTACAGCACAGAATCATCAACAGGACCATGGACAGAATATACTACGCCAGTGAACGTTTCAGAAGAAACAACGATCTGGGCCTATGGCGAGCTTGAGGGCTATACCAACAGTGCCGTAAGCAGCGCCAATTATACCTTTAGTGATGTGGTTCAGGTGGCTACAATCGCCGAATTGCGTCAGGGTGCAACTGATGGCACTGTTTACCAATTGACTGGTGAAGCAATTTTAACCTTCCAAAGCAGCGAGCGCAATCAAAAGTTCATCCAGGATGCTACAGCTGGTATTTTGATTGACGACAACAGTGGCAATATCACAACAACATATGATATTTATGATGGCATCACAGGCATCACAGGTACGCTTACAACCTATTCCGAAATGCTGCAGTTTGTCCCTCAATCAGATCCTGGCGCCGCTACAAGCACTGGAAATACAGTTGATCCATTGTTAGTTTCACTGAGCGAGTTGGACAATACCTATCAGGCTCAACTTGTTACTATTAATATGGTTGACTTCCTCACTGATGGTCAATTTGAAGATGGCATTAACTACGACATTACCGATCCAAGTGGTGATGGTATCTTCCGTGTACATTATGATGATGTGGACTATATTGGTACTGATATTCCGGTTGAATTGCAGAATATCACTGGTGTAATTCTTCAGTTTAATGATGATATGCAGTTGGTTGCCCGTAGTCTCGACGACTTCGAAGATGCCAACATCACCGATCCTTACCTCACAGCAAATCCAGCTACGCTAAGTGGATTTAGTTATTTCGTTGGCGAAGGTCCTTCAGCTTCACAGTCCTATCAATTATCAGGACAAAATCTGGAAGGAACTGGAAACATCGCTGTTGCCGCTCCTGCCAATTATGAAGTTTCGATTGATGACAACAGCTTTGTTAGTTCACTCGAATTCCCGTTTGCAGATGGCGTAATCACCGGACAACCGGTTACAGTATATGTTCGCCTTAAAGCCGACCTGGCTGAGGGCAGCTATGATGGCGATACTATTTCACATTCCGGTGGTAGTGCTACTGAAGTACTCGTGACCTTGAACGGTGAAGTAATTGGTGATCAGCTTCCTGGCATCACTGCCGAGATAGTTCCTCAGTTTATTCAGGGTGTGAATGGCTCAAACAACAGCCGCTTACCATATGCTTATTGGGTTACACTCTCGAATCTTCTGCCCGATGCCACTTATCGTTATATCAATCAGGCTGTTGTGGCAACTGACGAACCAACGACAAATGGTGCTGGTAATGTAATCTTCGTGAATACATCCGGCAACTTCTACAGAAGCACAAGCCCAAGCCTTTCAACTGACGGAAGTTATGGCGTATTCACTACCAACGATCAGGGAAGCTACTCAGGTTGGTTTATCACCGAGGCAACCGGTAACGACAGATTTACTCCAGGAAATGAAGTGTTCATGCGCATCCGCCTGAATGATGGCAATGAAGGTACCGTGGCAGAAACTTATCTGACTACTTCCAACAGCGCCACTGTTATCAACTTTGGCACAGAAAACGATCCGCTGCAGGGAACTGCCATCAGGGCTATCTCTGGCGATCTGCCTAAAAGTTTTGCCCTGCTCTACGACAACAGTCGCGAAGGACAACCCATTGCTGCTACCAGCATCGAAACTACCGGCGTTGACTTCACCACTGTTTCGCAGTATCCAGCTTTCTACAAAGATGAGGTTTCAGGAGTGGACGGCAGCTGGGGAACTATCATTCCAAACGCCAACGCCAGCGGAATTCAGTTGATCGAAATCCGTGATTTAGTTGACGGAAGTGTACTTAAAACCTATGAAGCCGCCAACGGCGTTTGGGGAACAACAAGTACCGTTGACCCTGTCGGAGGTTTGGATGAAGTACTGGTTATCGACCTGATTGAGATTGGATTGGATGAGTCAGGTGTTGCTGATGTGTCAGTTTACGCTACTACCAACCAATTTGTGATTGAAAAGATGAGTACTGAAAAATTGACTTTCGAAGTGTATAATCTGGTTGGACAACCCATGTTGAAAACCGAACTCAACGGGATGGGACGTCAACAGATTTCGCATCAGTTAAGTGCCGGCGTTTATATCATTCGACTAAGCGATAACAAAGCATTCGCGAAAGCCGTGAAAGTGGTTATTCGCTAATCTTTAATAAGAATAGTTTGAAAAAGGCTGCCTTTCGGGGCAGCTTTTTTTTTGTGATCTTTAGTCAGTAGGTTTCTGTAGTTTTTATTTCTGCTTATGTATTTCGCCTGGCGTTTCGTTGAAAAGTTCACGATAGGAACGATAAAAATAGGCACGGTTATTAAAGCCAGTCATAAACACAATATCACTTATACTATGTTTCCCTTCTTTGATGAACTCCCTGGCCTTTATCAACCTGAAATTTTTAATTAAGCCGTGAGGAGTAAGCCCTGATAAAGCTTTGATTTTGCGATAAAGCTGTGCTTTGCTTAAAGCAAGTTCATCGGCCAGATCATCAGCATTGAGTTGTTCATCCTGATAATGTTTTGCAATAAAATCATGTGCTTTTTCAAGTAATTTGCGATCACGATCTGACAAATACTGCTCTTCAATTTCAGCTTGCTTATCAAAATTCTTTCGAATGCCCTCCATTAATAATTCGCGGGTTTCGAGCAGTTTTGCAATCCGCAAGTGCAAGTGTCGGGGATGAAATGGTTTTACAATATAGCCATCAGCACCTGTCTCAAGGCCCTGAATAACATGTTCATTAGCAGATTTTGCAGTAAGCAGAATTACAGGAATATGACTGGTAATTAAATCTTCCTTGATAATGCGAGCAAGTTCAAGGCCGCTCATATTTGGCATCATCACATCGCTCACTACCAAATCGATACGTTTTTTGTTTAGCATTTCAAGAGCCTGTTTTCCATCACTTGCAATTTCCACCTCATAATGCTCAGACAAAAGTTTTCTGATGAGCATCAACAGCTGAACATCGTCTTCAACAATCAGAATTCTGTATTTCGACTTCGATTCATTTGAGGAATCCGGTTGGATATCATTTTCAAAACCAAGGCTTTGCTGAATTAGAAATTCTTCGCTGATACTTTCCCTTAAATGCTCGAGTAATTCGTTGCTTCGTGGATTATTAACACTATTTTCAGGCTTGGCCTGTGATAAAATCGGCAAATAAACCTTAAAAATTGACCCCCTGTTTGGTTCACTTTCCACCTCAATTCTTCCTTTGTGAATCTCGACCAAACTTTTAGTGTAAGCCAGGCCAATACCTGAGCTTTTATGACCTGCCTGATTTCGTTCTGGTATTGGATTTTGATAAAAATACCGGTCAAAAATCAGCGGCAAGTCCTTGCTTTTGATACCAATACCATTATCTCTGATGGTGATGCGTGTTTCATTTTGTACGCTTTCTAATCCAACATTAATCATCCCGCCAGGTGGCGTAAATTTTACTGCGTTACTCAACAAATTGAGCAAAATCCGTTCAAGTTTTTCGGGATCAAATTGCACATGTTTTTCCTGCTCGTCGGGCTCAAAAATCAGATCGATCTCTTTTTCTATGGCATAAACCCTAAAGATTTCCACAATATCACCAACAAAACCAATTAAATCCAATTGCTGCAGCTTCAGTTCATCGCGTCCGGAATCTAGTTTCTGAAATGCCAGTAATTCGTCAATCATCTTTTGCAACCTAAGCGCGTTCTGATAAATACTTTTAAACAAGCTTTGTTCAACAGGATACCGTTTTGCTTTCTCCATCAAATTAGCTGCAGACGCAAAAATCAGCGTTAAAGGTGTTCGGAATTCGTGGGCCAAATTGGTAAAAAACTCAAATTTATGCCGGTTAAGCTCTTGTTCCTTCTTTCGGTTCAAATCCTCCAAAGCTTCGCGATGCCTTCGTTTGATCCGGTTTGATTGATACCGGTAAACTAAAAAGATAAGCACCAGAAAAGAAAGAAAGTAGAAAACGTAAGCTACTGTTGTCCTCCAGAAAGGTGGCTTAATAACAATCTCGAGGGTGCGGATTTTATCTGACCAAATAGCATCTTCGTTCGTTGCTCTTAGTTGCAGCTGATACGTTCCGGGAGGTACATTAGTAAAATTCGCAAAACGCTGTTGCCCAACATCTACCCATTCCTCGTTGAACTGTGACAAGCGATAACTAAATAAAATCTTGGCCGGATTGTCGTAATTAATCGTTGTGAATGCCACACTAAAAAAATTCTGATTGTGTTTGAGGACAATTTTATCCGTGACGTCAATATCCTTCTCCAAAATATGCAGCTCATCACCCGGCTCAATGGTCTTGTTAAACACACTGAATGCTGTTAGCAAAACCTCTGGATTACTGGTCGAAAGCGGGATTTGCTCAGGATAAAACCAATCAACACCATTGGTACCTCCAAAAAAAAGTTTGTCAGCATTCTGGCTTTTGAAAGCAGCTCCATCAGTAAATTCGCTATTCAACAAACCATCGCCACGATTATAATTAACAAATCGATTTTGATCCCTCAGTAAGCGACTCAAACCATTATTTGTACTCACCCACACATTTCCCTGCTTGTCTTCGAGCATGGAATGAATGGTATGATTTGGAAGTCCATCAGCAGTTGTAAAATACTTAAAATCTGGTTTTTGACCATTTAATTTTAACAGATTCAAACCACCACTCGTTCCAATCCAAAGTTCATTATTCGTTCCTTTGAGTAGACTAAGCACATCAGAATTATTGAGGCCATTGTTTTGACCATCTGCCTGACCAAAAAACTGAATCTCGCCAGTAAGACTGTTGTAGCGGTGCAAGCCCGACATGCGGGTTCCTATCCAAAGTACATTAGGTTGTTCTTCAACAATCGAGAATACCACATTTCCCCTCAAGTCGTTCGCTCCTCCCCTGCCCTGTAGCTGACTAAAAGTCTTTATATCGAAAAAACTTTCTTTGTAATCGGGCGTGATACTGACTACTCCATAACCGCTGGTGCCCAACCAAATAGTGTTGAAGATATCAATACATATATCGTAAACCGATCCAAATTGCGGTAAACCAGAAGATTCAAAATCATCCGGAAAATGCCTGAATTCGCCTGTTGCAAGATTTAAAATATCAATACCAGATCCATCGGTTCCTATCCACAAATAACCAAAATCATCTTCGGCAAGCGACAGAACAGCGTCATTTGATAAACCGTTCGAAGTATTATAAATAATAGTTGGCCCTCCATCGGAAGGGATTTTATTGAGGCCGTTTCCTCTGGTCCCAACCCATAAATTGCCGGACTTATCTTCGTAAATGGTTCTTACAATCTTATGATTTAATTTCCGCTCTTCCAACTCCCCTTTTGCTATACCCTGAAATGCCAACGGAGAAGTGTTGATCTGAAAAACACCCTCGCCATCGGTGCCAATCCAGATATGTTTGCCCGACTTGAAAACCGACCAGATTTTTACTTTTTTCTCTTCAAGATCAGGAAGCTGATGGAGCAGACAAGTCACCTCAAAATCATCAAAACTCAGCACCAAAATATTGCCCTTATCTGTTCCCAGAATAATTCCACCAAGATTATCATCAGCAAAAAGTGCTGTAACCGGCGATTCAATTACCTCATTTCCAATTAATTTATATTCTCCATCAATTAGATCTACAATCCAAATACCACCCTGTGAATCCGGGAAAGCTGCATAAGGTTTTTCGTTGACGCTGAAAAACCAGTTTAAATCTACCTTAAAATTTGAAGAAGTTTGCAATTCGGGACATATCTTACGAAGGAAGTTTCCCTGTTCGTCAATCTCATAAATTTCGTTGCTTTGGTGCATCAGATAAATGCTTGATCCAAACTTAAACACACCAGTTAACTGCAAAAGCACCTCAGGATTTACTCCATTTATAACAACAGGATCAAATTCACGTGATTCGGTGTTAAATCTGTAAAGCCCAACGCCATATTGTACAAGCCAAACCTTCCCATGATCATCGGCAAAAGCACGGAGCCCGTTTTCACGATTTAGCCTTAGGGTATCCTCATTAAACCAGCTTGTGAATGTTTTAAAATCATAATCATACAAATTTATTCCCCGCTCAGTAACAATCCAGAGACCAAGTTCCTGTTCAAAAATATCCCAGATAATATTATTGCTAATCCTGTTTTGCAGCATCAAATCCGGATAATGCCTGATAATGGTATGCCCGTCGAACTGGTTTAATCCATCCCAGCTTCCAAACCACATATAACCTCTGCTATCTTTGTAAATAGCACTCACAGCACTGTTCGACAGCCCATCTGCATTGCTTATCTGCCTGAGCTGCCAATTACTATTGGGTATTCCCGCCTTAGCAAAAACGCTAATCCCATATATAAAGCATACGATCCCAAGAATGAAAACAAGTGTAATTTTAAAGCACCTACTCCATCTCATAGCTAATACCTCACTGATATTTTGAGTAAAACTAACAAAATTGCTTAAGACAGACAGAAGTCCTGCAGATTTTATTCTTCAGCGCTTTGAGAACTGCGTACATAAAAACGATAAAATACCACACAGCTTTGTAGTTGTAAGCGTGTAATTTAGCTGAAAATTACTCCAAAATGAAAAACTCCTTCATAAAACCGCTGATATTCTTCCTCTTAGCAGCTTTGATTTCCCCAGTAAAAGCGCAACAAATTGCAATACCGCGAATTGATCAAATGCCGGATTTCCCGCAGCCTTATGAAATGCGCGACTGGAAAACCATTACGCATAAATATGATTCACTCGTTTTTGATCAAAACTTGCAGGGAGAGTTTTTACCCTTAATTTTTTTCAGAGAACAAGGCGTAAACTACCCTGCAACGGAAAGTTTTGGTTTGCATACAGCCATTGGAACCAACAGTCCGCTTTCAGGAGAAGCAATTAATGTACTTCCGGCTTTGGTGGGCGCTTCACTTACGGGCATTGATAAAAGCAATCAATTTGGAAAAAACTGGGCATTAATGGCTGCCGACTATTTCAACAAACGCCCTCAGGAAAATATTTACCTCAACCATCCCAATGCTTCATCGGGCAACGATTGGTGGTACGAAACCATGCCCAATATCTTTTACCTGCAATTGAGAGCGCTCTATCCTGATATAACTCGTTTTGATGAACAGCTCGAGCTAATGGCCAATCAATGGCTCAAAGCCGTTGAACATATGGGCGGCTCTGCTCAGCCCTGGCAGGTTCCGGATATGAATTTCAGGGCATGGAATATGACTACCATGCAAGGTCTCGATCAGGGAGTTCCCGAACCCGAAGCCGCTGGTGCAATAGGATGGATACTCTATCAAACCTACAAAAGCACCGGAAAAGATAAATACCGCATTGGTGCAGAACAGGCTTTGGATTTTCTGAACCAGCTTAATCAAAACCCGTCCTACGAATTACAACTCCCATATGGTGTTTACGCTGCTGCCCGCATCAATGCTGAACAAAACTACCCGCAATATGATGTAGAAAAAATGCTCAATTGGGTGTTCAATCGCGGTACGCTCAGGGACTGGGGAACAATAGTCGGCAATTGGGGAAGTTATGATGTATCTGGGCTGGTAGGCGAAGCCAATGATGCAGGAAACGATTATGCTTTTTTAATGAATGGATTCCAGCAGGCAGCAGCCTTGGTACCGCTTGTGCGCTACGACGAAAGGTTTGCTGCTGACATAGCAAAATGGGTGCTCAATTTGGCAAATGCTTCAAGATTGTTTTACAGACCCTATTTGCCCGAAACTTATCAGGATAACTTTGATTGGTCAGTAACTTATGACCAACATGCAGTAATTGGCTATGAAGCCCTCAAAGAAGTAAAGCACGAATTGAGTCCCTATGCCACCGGAGATGCCATTGATGGCGGCTGGGCACAAACCAACTTAATGCTTTATGGCTCTTCACATGTAGGTTACCTGGCCGGACTAATTGAAGAAACTAATGTGGAAGGAATTTTAAAACTCGATTTGTTAAAAACCGATTTTTATAAAGATCAAGCCTATCCCACTTTTCTGCTTTACAACCCACATGAGCAGCAACATCAGATAGAGTTTCAGCTTGAATCCGGAAATTATTCAGTTTATGATATGATTACCAATCAGCTTATCAGCACAGCCCAGCAAGGCACAACATCGCTGCTGATTCCGGCAAAAACAGCCATAATGCCAGTGGTTTTCCCTTCTGAATATGAAGTAACGACAGCTGGTAAACAGACATTAGTCAATAATATTGTAATTGACTTTAACAATGGAAATCCCATTCCAAATTATCCGCCCCGCATCAGAGCCCTGGCAGCTCCCGACTCAATTGCGCTTCAGCAGAGCATAACCATCTATTGCACTGCCGAAAATCCCGAAAATGAAAGCCTGAGCTACGAATGGAAAATTAATGATTCCATGGTGGATGGCAACGAAATTTTAATGTTTAGTACTGATACTACCGGCAATTTCCAAATTCAGTGTAAAGTAACAGATGCCTTTGGCTTGACCGATAGCAGCACTGTAAATATAACAGCCGTAACAAAAATCCCCTACACACCCGAAATTACAGGATTAATTGCCTCACCCCGTAAAACAGAACCGCTTGCATTTATTCAACTTAAGGTCACCGCCATCGACCAAAACGACGATCCGCTTACCTATTTATGGACTGATTTTAATGGTAATAGCATCGGCAATACCGAATGGATAAATTATCAGGTACCTTCACTTGTAAACAACTACTGGATATTTTGTGAAGTTACTGATTCAGATCAGCTTAGCACACGCGACAGCCTACAAATTATGGTGAGGCAAAATGAATCATATCCGGAAGCAGCCCTCATTGCAAGCTACTGGCTCGATGGAAACGCAAATGATCAAACTGCAAATCAACTGGATGGAACGGCATCCAACAGTGTCAGCTGGACTGAAAATGAGGCAGGTCAGGCTCAACAAGCAGCTCACTTTGATGGAAATAGTGCACGTATCACCCTGCCAGCCAGCAATTTTTTAAATTTTGATGAATACCTGAGCATCACTTTTAAGTTCAAATTAGAAGGCAGTGCAGAAAACGAACAATTTTTACTCTCGCATGGTAGCTGGCAAAACCGTTATAAAATTTCCAGATCTGCAAATAGAATTCGCTTTACCATAAATACTGCTGATGGGATTGCCGACCTCGACAGCGAGACTGTGCCAGAAACAGACCAATGGTATCATCTGGCTGCCATTTACAATGGTGAAGACATGGAACTATGGATTAATGGCGCTTTGGATGCTTTTAAAGCCCATTCAGGATTGATAAACCAAACCACTTATCAGGTTGTAATGGGTCAGCAATTTAGCGAAACGCCTGGCTTTAATTTTGAAGGCTCGTTGGACAATGTAAGCATCTACAACTACCCGCTTAATCCACAACAGGTTGAAGCGAGCAGATTTGTTTCGCTAACTGAAATTTCGGAAAGTTCTGAGATTCGGGTTTTCCCAAATCCCAATCGGGCTGATTTTATAATGCTGTCTTCCGAAGAAGAAATCAACCAGCCTGTTTCTATACTTTTCAGTAATATCCTGGGGCAGCAATTTATCCCGCATACGATTGAAAAAATCAGCCCAAATCTGCTCAAAATTCATTTTCCTCAGGATTTTTCTCCAGGAATTTATCAGTTAATTTTTCGAACGAAAGAAAAAAACTACAGCACAAGCTTTATTTGTACACCATAATCTCATTTTTGTATACCTAGCAGCTCAAATGCTTGCTTTGGAACAGTTTTTTTGATAATTGAGAATATACTACACGAATATGAAAACCCTGTAAACACAGATGGCCGGATCTGGGTGTACTTTTACACAATCGTTTGCAAAAAAATACTGCCGAATCAAAAAGATCACAATGGATATAGCAAAAAGATTTTCAGAAAACCCGCTACTCAAACCAAAAGACATCAAACCCAGCTTGCCCGGAATGGAAATTCTGTGTTTGCTAAATCCCGGCGTTTTTACTTATGAAGGCAAAACATGGCTTTTGTGCAGGGTAGCCGAACGGCCTCCACAAAAAGAAAACAGCATTCAGGTTCCTATTTTTAATGAGCAGGGAAAAATTGAAATTCTTGAATTTCTGAATGACGATCCCGAGCTTGATGCTACTGATCCCAGAGTGATCTTATATAAAGGTATAAATTACCTTACTTCACTTTCTCACCTTCGCTTGTTATGCAGCGAGGATGGAAAGCATTTTTACGAACCAGATGGTTATCAGCCCATAAATGGAAAAGGGGCATTAGAGTCATTTGGTATTGAAGATTGTAGGGTTGCAAAAATTGATGATACATTTCATCTCACTTATACCCAGGTTTCTAATATTGCTGTAGGAGTCGGCTATATGAAAACTACAGATTGGAAAACCTTAGAACGTAAAGGGATGATTTTTCCGCCACATAATAAGGATTGTGCATTTTTTGAAGAACAGATTGACAATAAATATTATGCGCTGCATCGTCCCAGCAGTCCCGAACTTGGCGGTAATTATATCTGGATCGCTGAATCGGAAGATTTAGAACACTGGGGAAACCATCGCTGTGTTGCCACCACACGGCCAGGAAAATGGGACAGTGTGCGCATCGGAGCTGGTGCAGCACCCATTAAAACTGAAAAAGGCTGGCTCGAAATATACCATGGTGCCAACGAAGAAAACCGCTATTGTCTCGGAGCTTTATTGCTCGATTTGAACGACCCGTCAAAAGTACTCGCACGTAGCGAAGAACCAATAATGGAGCCGCTTGCCGATTACGAAAAAACAGGCTTTTTCGGCAATGTGATATTTACCAACGGACATGTGCTAAATGGCGACACAATCACGATCTATTATGGTGCCAGCGACGAAGTTATCTGTGGAGCTGAGCTTTCGATTGCTGAAATACTTCAATCACTAAAACTGTAAACCTAAGCTGCAAATGAAAAACAAGCTCCTGATCGAATACAACTTTTTCCTTTCAATGCCCCGCCCGATGCGGCTGTTGTTGGTTACAAACATGATTTACGCTTTTGTATTGCCAATTATCGACATCTTTGTTGGGGCTTATATCATGCGCAGTTCCGACAATCCATCACTGGTAGCAATTTACCAGCTGTCTGTTTATACTGGCATTCCTTTAACTTTTTTGATTAACGGATACCTCTTAAACCGCATTAAAATTGCACATTTATATAGTTTTGGTATGCTCCTGAGCGGATTATCGATGATTTTCATGATGTCACTCGATCAAATCGACATGATTGGGGTGGCTATTGCAGGCTTGATCATGGGCGGTTCATTTGGCTTTTTCTGGGCAAACCGCGATTTTTTGGCGCTTGACACTACAAACGATCAAAACCGTAATTATTATTATGGTGTTGAGACCTTCTTTTATACTATCACAGCAATTATTGTTCCGGTAACGGTAGGATGGTTTTTGGTCAGGTCAACAGCAATGGGCTGGTTTGCCGGCAATATTGTGGGTGCCTACAAAGTGATCACTTTTGCGGTCATAATCCTTACAATAATCTCGAGCTATGTGATTCACCTGGAGAAATTTAGAAATCCTCGCGAGAAAAAATTTGTCCATTTCCGTTTTGATAAGCTCTGGAATAAAATGTTGGTTTTGGCCGGATTGAAAGGGCTGGTACAAGGATATATTGTAATAGCACCTGCCATTCTGATTTTAAGGCTTGTTGGCGATGAGGGATCATTAGGAACAATTCAAAGCATTGGCGGAATTATAACAGCAATATTGCTTTATTTGCTTGGACGGCTTACAAAACCACAACACCGTATCTATGTATTCTCTGCAGGTTTGGTTTTGTTTTTCGTTGGATCGCTATTCAACCTGATTATGTTTTCGGCAACAGGAGTAGTGGTTTTCGTAATTTGCCTGATCATGTTCAGACCATTACACGACATCGCTTATTTTCCGATACAATTGCGTGTGATTGATCTGCTTTCGATTAAAGAAAAAAGAAGCGAATTTGCTTATATCTTCAACCATGAATTTGGTTTGTATGTTGGGCGTTTTATCGGACTGGTATTATTCATCTCACTAATGTATTATGTATCAGAAAGCTTCGCGTTAAAATATTCTTTACTAATTGTGGCAGCCATACAGATGTTGTCGATTCCGGTGGCTAAAAACATTATCAAATCCACACAAAAATCGATTGATGCATTTGATGGCGATATTGATGAGCTAAAATCGCTGCAACAAATTCCGGATGTGAATGAAATTCCTGTTCAAGATAAGATATAGCATAAATATGAAAAAATACAATTTTTGGTTTTTAGGCTTTAAGATTTTCGCGGTGCTTATAGTATTAAGCGCATGCAACAGAACCGAACAAGTTCCGCAACAAAGCATTGCACGCGTGGAAGCCATGCCCGATATGCCACAACCCTATAAAATTATCGATTGGAAGGAAATCAGCACTTCCTTTGATCAGTACATTTTCGATTTTAACCAAACCGGTGACTACCGACCCTTTATCTGGATTGACACCAACAGGAGAAATTTCGATCAGCCTACTTTTGGTATTTACACTGCAATTGGTGATGTAAGGCAAGGTTCACAAAATAATAATGGTGAGTTTCATGAAGCTATCGGCGGTCTTGGCGCATTGATGAGTGCCGGATTACTTGGTATCGATAAGACCAATCAATCAGGATACAATTTCGTGAAAATGGCACAAAACTATTTCAACAGCGAAAATGGCTGGAATATTATCATGAATAATACCAATCCCGAGGTTGCCACACTGGGTGGTGGTTACGGAAGAGACTGGTGGTATGATATTTATCCTAATATGTTGTATTATGCCGTTTCGGATTTATTTCCTGAAGTTGAACGTGCAGACAGTCTGCAAAAAATTATCGCTGATCAGGTTTTAAAAGCTGATCGGGTACTTAAGGGAAATTATCATTTTTCTTACTTTGATTATTCCAGCATGGAAGGCAAGCAAAATCACATTCCATTTCAGGAAGATGCTGCTGCAGCACATGCCTGGATATTATTATCTGCCTACGAAAAATTTGGAGATGAAGCCTATTTAACCGGCGCAATCAGTGCTATGGATGCCCTTCAATCACAAACTGAAAGCAGGTTTTATGAAGTACTGCTTCCTTTTGGTGCTTATACTGCGGCGCGACTAAATGCCGAACAGGGCACTTCATATGACGTAAGTAAAATACTGGAATGGAGCTTTGAGGGCACAACATCCGAAAGCGGCAGGCTGGGATGGGGTGTTATTTTGGATAAATGGGGCGAATATGATGTTTCTGGCCTGGTGGGCAGCTGGCATCACGATGGAGGTTTTGCTTTTGCGATGAATACCTTTGATATGGCCTGGCCGCTTGTTCCAATGGTTCGTTATGCACCGGAATATGCCAATATGGTTGGAAAATGGATGCTTAATGCGGCTAATGCGGCTCGCTTGTTCTATCCTCACGAAATACCAGACGGCAATCAATGGCTACCCGAAAAGAAAGCGATCACAAGAAATGTAATTGCTTATGAAGGCCTTAAGAAAACCACACACATTCCTAAAGAGGGATTAGAAAACACTTCTCCGGTGGCTTTGGGAGACGGCCCATTATGGGTCGAAGGCCAACCCGACGAATCCATGTTTGGTGTTTACGGTTCTGCACATGCCGGAATTTTTGGTGCAATCATCGAAAGAACCAATGTGGAAGGCATTTTAAAACTTGATTGCCTTGCAACAGATTTTTACAACAAGGACTCCTACCCTACTTATTTAATCTACAACCCTCACAGTGAAGGCAAAATGATTAAATATGCAGCTAAATCATCCGCTCCTGTCGACCTGTTCGACGTAATAACCAAAAAGGTAATCCTGAAAAATGTCATCAGCGAAACTGAAATATCAATCCCGGCAAAAACTTCAAAACTTATCGTTGAAATTCCAACTGGTCTCGACCTAAAAACAGTAAATGGACAGGTAGTCGCCGGAAATACTGTAATAGCTTATTAATGGTTTTAAAAAATTATGATATGCGTTTAATTTACAAACTCTTATTGGTTGTAGCGGTTAGCCTGATGCTGGGTGGGTTTATTTCAACCAGCATGGCGCAAACCCGAACTATTAGTGGTACAATCACCGACACAAATAATGAAAGCCTTCCTGGTGTAAACATCATCATCAAAGGCACTACCATTGGCACCACTTCAGATTTTGATGGGGTTTATGCGCTTGAGATCCCTTCAAATCAGGTAAATCCTGTTTTGGTTTTCAGGTATATCGGTTTCTTGACTCAGGAAGTTGTAATCGGCGATCAAACTATCATTGACGTAGTGATGCCATCTGATGTTCAATTACTTGACGAACTTGTTGTGGTGGGTTATGAAACCAGAAAGAAAGCAGATCTCACTGGAGCTGTAACCAGTATTAAGCTGGATGATATTAACTCGCTGCCTGTAAGCGGCGCCGACCAGGCCCTTCAGGGAAGAGCTGCGGGAATAAATGTCACCTCAAATACAGGAATGCCAGGCGAAGGCGTCCGTATCAGAATACGGGGCGTTGGCTCGATTAACAGTAGTAACGAACCTTTATATATCGTTGATGGAATCCCAACCTCGAACGCATTGAATGTATTAAATCCCAATGATATAGCCTCTATAAATATTCTTAAGGATGCGGCCTCAACAGCAATCTATGGGTCGCGTGCCAACAATGGTGTTGTTTTAATCACTACCAAAAAAGGTGAAAAAGGAAAACCAAGAGTTGAGTTTAATTCCATGTTTGGACTTCAACAGCATGGCAAACTGACCGAAATGGCCAACAAAGATCAGTTTGTTGAAATCTATAATGAGGCTGCAGCAAATGATAACGCATTTATCGAAAACCCACGTCTTCAGCGGAAGTACATCGAACCGGATTTTGCCGCTACACTTCCTGATATCAACCACCTGGAAGCCATTTTCCGCGATGGCGTGATTCAAAATCAGAATCTTTCCGTCAGCGGAGGCGACGATAAGCTAACCTATATGATTTCTGCAAATTACTTCAGTCAGGAAGGGATTATCATCGGAAGTGATTACAATAGAAAATCCGGAAAAGTAAGCCTCACAAGCAAGGTTTTAGATGCTATTACAATTGGAACCAACATCAACCTCATGCAAAGTGATAACGACATCATCGGCAGCAGCGGCGATGGTTATGGCGGTAATGGCGGTGGCATCGTTCGGTATGCTTTTTTCCGCACTCCTGGCATTCCAATTTATGATGCGGCAGGTAATTTTGTAGATCTGCCCGAGCGACAAGACTTGTTGGGCGATGGCTACAATCCGGTTGGATTGGCAACCTATGCCGAGAACAACATTAAACAAAACAGATTATTCGGAGATGTTTACCTTAAGGCTCAAATTTTACCAGAAGTAGTATTCACCTCCACTTTCGGAGGAGATTTTATTTCGATGCAACACAGGCGCTTCGACAGAAACTGGGGCACAAATAATCGCATCAACAATCCTAACCGCCTAACCCTTGAAGATGGCTTAGACCAAACCTGGACATGGAGTAACGTATTGTCATATAACACTACTTTCAATGAAATTCATGGTTTCTCAGCCCTACTCGGCTCCGAAGCTATTAAAGGAAATGGGTATTTACATACCGGCACCCAGCAGGATTTTCCGGATCAATCGCCCATTTTAGTTTTTCTGGGGAATGGATTGGGCAATACCCAGGTAAATGAAAATCGCTGGGGATATTCTTTACTCTCTGTTTTTGGGAAAGCCAATTATAGCCTGAGGGATAAGTATTTATTCTCGGCCACTTTAAGACGCGATGGCTCTTCACGTTTCAGTGAAGAAAACAAATGGGGCACTTTTTATTCTGTTTCCGCAGGATGGCGACTGGATAAAGAAGCCTTTATGAGCAGTTTTGAGAACATGAACCTGCTTAAACTTCGGATTGGTTATGGTGCTATTGGTAATCAAGAAGTTGGCAACTATGCTTATTCCGATCAAATTGGATACAATTTCAGCTATCCTTTCAACGGGACGCTTTTCAATGGATATGCCATCACTGTTTTGGGCAATCAAAACCTGCAATGGGAAACCAGTACGCAAATCAATGCAGGAATCGACATGGGATGGCTGCAGGACAAAATCACTGTAACCCTCGATTTTTATCATAAAATCAATGAAAATATGCTGGTAAAAGAACCTATACCACCTTCTGCCGGTTATGCCGAGCCAGCCTGGGTGAATAAAGGTAAAATCTTAAACCAAGGTGTTGATCTTGAAATGATTTACCGCGCCAGTGTTGGCAAAGTAGATCTTTCGATAGCAGCCAACGCCAGTTACCTTCATAACGAAGTGCTCGAACTTCCTGCTCCTATCTTGGGAGGAAGGATTGATAATGGCATCTATGCTACCAAAACTGAAGAAGGACATCCCGTTGGATCATTCTATCTGTACGAAATGGAAGGCATTTTTCAGGACGAACTTGAAATATTCACAAGTCCGTATCAGGGAGTTAACGTTAGGCCCGGAGATGTGAAGTTTAAAGATCAAAATGGTGACGGACTTATTGACGAAAATGATCGTGTTCATGTTGGAAGTGCTATCCCCAAATTAACTGCAGGCTTGAATATCAATGCCGTGTACAAACAATTCGATGCAAGTTTGTTCTTTTATGGTGCCACAGGTCACAAGATCTATTATCAGGTTGCAACTGATATTGAAGGTTTTTACAGATCGTTTAATGTGACAACAAGATATTATGATGAACACTGGACAGGGCCCGGAACAAGCAACACGCAACCCAGAGCTTCATGGTCATCAAAGGCAAATAATACCAGACCTTCTACACGATTTCTGGAGGATGGCTCTTTCATTCGCCTAAAAAACCTGCAGATTGGCTATACCATTCCCAAAAATTCCACTAAAAGCATTGGCATCGAACGGATAAGAGTTTATGTATCAGCATATAATCTACTTACGTTTACCAAATATCCCGGCCTCGACCCTGAAATGACTACCAGTAATAATTCAGCCTCAGAAGGCGATGCCGCTACGGGAATTGACTGGGGAACTTATCCGGTTGCCCGTTCCTACAATATTGGTGTTCAAGTTAACTTTTAAAATCAGGAAACATGAAAAAGATATTGATATCAGCAATTATTATCCTCAGCCTTGGAAGCTGTTCCAAATTTCTTGACGAAGAAATGCAAGGCATCTACACCAGTCAAACCTTTTACAAAACCGACGACCATGCCGAACTCGCCCTCACGGCAGCTTATCAACCCATGGCCTTTAGCAGTATCGACAACTCGCTGTGGGTATTTGGTGATGTGGCTTCTGATGATGCCATCAAAGGCGGAAATCCAGGCGATCAGAGTGAAATAGAATTTATTGAACAGTTTACTTATACCCGCGACAATGGCTTTTTGCTCAATATTTGGAAGCGTTATTATGAAGGTATTTCCAGATCAAACGATGTGATTCATCGGCTGGGCGAAGGCATTAGTGATGATGTAAGAAATCGCGTGCTGGCCGAAGCAAAATTTTTGCGCGCCTATTATTACTTTAATTTGGTGAATATTTTTGGAGAAATTCCACTTAAGCTTCAGCCGGCCTACAATACTGATGAATTGCATATTGGCATTTCATCTGTCGATGCTATTTACCAGCAAATAGTGGACGACCTTACTGAGGCTGCTGCCCAAATTCCGGAATCTAATGCCATTCATTCAGGCAGAGCTACAAAAGCAGCCGCCTACGGTTTGTTAGCCAAAGCTGAATTATTCAGAGGAAATTATGAGGCGTGCCTGGCTGCTATCAGCTCGCTCGAAAGCAATGGGAGTTTTGCGCTTGAAAATATTTATAGCAATAATTTTAAATGGCTTACACAGGAAAATCAGGAAATTGTTTTTGCCGTGCAACATCTCAGTGGTCAGGATCCTTTTGCAGGTAATGTTCTGAATCAATGGTTTGCTCCCCAACACGAAAATGGCTATTTCTTTAATGCTCCAGTTCAGGCCTTTGTTGATGCTTTCGAAAAAACGCCGGAAGATGTATATGACCCACGTTTGGATTATACCCTTGCCAGGGAAGGTTCAAAATGGATCAACGGCGAAGATTATGATCCCTCATGGTCGCCCACAGGCTACACCCTTCGCAAACATCAGCAACCGCTCGAAGAAATCCCTGTTGGTATCAAGGGTGACAGTGATTTGAATTATGCCTATATGCGTTATGCCGAAGTGCTGCTTATGAAAGCTGAAGCACTTAATGAACTTAACCGCACAGCTGAAGCGCTTGAACCACTGAATAAAATAAGAAAAAGAGCACGCGAAAGCTATCTTTATGATGAAAATCTGAATGGTTTTGGCTCCATTCCCGATGGACTCTTGCCAGAAATAACAACTTCAAATCAAACCGAATTGCGCGAGCTCATCCGAAACGAACGCAGGGTAGAGCTGGGATTTGAGTTTCATCGCTTTTTTGACCTGATGCGTTATGGAAAAACATATGCAGAGTCAAAACTTTCAGGTACTTCATTCAACTATGATGAACATCGCTACTTCAAAATACCACAAAATGAGCTTGATATCAATCTTAATATTAATTAATCCTTAATTCACTAATCAAATTTAAATGCTATGAAAAAGTTTAAACCCTTTTCAATGATGATGATTCTGATGGTTACGCTGCTTGCAGTTGCCATTTCAGGATGTGACAAAGATGACGATGAAGAAGTAATCACCGTTAACAAAACTGAACTCCAGGCTAAAATTACAGTTGCGGAAAACATCCTTAATGATGCCGTTGAAGGAACTGCCGAAGGCCAGTATCAATATGGCTCAAAAGCTGTATTTGAAGAAAAAATCAATCTTGCCAAAGCAGTAAATAACAATGCTGCCGCTACACAGGTTCAGGTTGATGCTGCGGTTACCGCACTGGATGTTGCCATGACAGAGTTTGAGGCCAAAAAAGTAACCCCTATCGCCCCTGAAGCCCTTGTAGGACATTGGACTTTCGACGAAGGCGATGGAACAACTGTAAATGATTTTTCCGGAAAAAATTTCAACGGAACACTTAAAGCAGGTCATGAATTCTTTGGCGCCGGATTCCCCGAGTGGACTACCGACCGCTATGGAAATGCCGGAAAAGCCCTCTATTTCAATGAAGGTGCTAACGTTGAAATCCCTTACAATGCTCAACTGAATCCTCAGGAAATGACAATCTCTTTGTGGATGAAACCTGATGTGCTGGAAACTCCATGGGCCAATAACTATATGGTTTCCATGAAACGCTGGGATGGTTATAAACTGCAGTTACAAGACGCACCAAAAGTTTTCTTTACGGTAAAAGCTTTAAATGCTGGTGAAGAAGTATGGTACGATCGTGATAATGAGTCACCAACAATCAATTTAGGGGAGTGGTATCATGTTTCCGTTACTTTTAAAAATGGTGAAATGGCTTTCTACCTTGATGGTACGCTCGTAAAACTATGGGATAACACACCTGGTTTTGCAGTCACACTGTCCGAACCCATGAACCTGATCTTTGGACAGGATCTTCCAACGGATGTTTATACTGGTCCTGATGGAGACTTCAACGTTGAATGGGGTGGATATTTCAAAGGAATCCTTGACGAAGTACGTATTTTCAATACTGCATTGACCTCAGCTCAGGTTGAGTCGATCTTCAACCTTGAAAAACCTTAATAAAAAACTATTGGGCTAAGGCTTAATTAACTGTTGAAGAGTTCCGGCTCAGTGCTCGTTTTCCTAAGGTTAGTGAGGCACTGAGTCAACTCTTTTTTTATGGTTCTACTGTTAATTTAATGGGTAGAGACTCAATCCGCCATAAAAAAACAGGATTGCATTTCTAAAATTTTCAAATCTGCGATAGCCTCTTCCACAAGCCTTAATTTCTTGTAT